>PNAZ01000065.1 GCA_003169655.1 Chloroflexota bacterium | reverse complement strand
ATGGCGCACGAGTCGTTCGAGAACGAAGAGACCGCGCGACTCATGAACGACAACTTCATCAACATAAAAGTCGATCGCGAAGAACGGCCCGACATCGATGGCATCTACATGCAGGCCGTGCAGGCGATGACCGGCCAGGGCGGCTGGCCGATGAGCGTCTTCCTGACCCCCGACGGCCGCCCGTTCTACGGCGGGACGTACTTCCCGTCGGTGCCGCGGGGCGAGCTGCCCGCCTTCCGCCAGGTCCTGGCTGCGGTCGCCCACGCCTGGCAGGAGCAGCGCTCGTCGGTCGAGGCATCCGGCGATCGGCTCGTCGCAGCGCTGTCCGAGGGGCTCAGCCTGACGGCCGACTCGTCAGCGTCGGGATCGGCGGAACCCCTGCCGGCCGGCGCCGCGCTCGAGGCCGTGGCGACCCTGCAGGCCAGCTTCGATGCCCGCTACGGGGGCTGGGGCCGGGCGCCCAAGTTCCCCCAGCCGATGACGGTTGAGCTTCTCCTCCGGCATCTCTCGTCCGTCGGCCCAGGGCGGGATCCGGCGGCGTTGGCGATGACCCGGACCACACTCGACCGGATGGCGGCCGGCGGATTGCGCGACCAGCTCGGCGGCGGCTTCCATCGCTACTCGACGGACGCCGAGTGGCTGGTCCCGCACTTCGAGCAGATGCTCTACGACAACGCCCAGCTCGGCCGGGCGTACCTCCATGCCTGGCAGCTGCTCGGTGACGAGCGCGATCGGGCCGTCGCCTGCGGGACGCTCGACGCCATCATCCGCGACTTCACCACGGCCGATGGCGGCTTCGCCGCCAGCCGCGATGCCGACACGAACGGCGTGGAAGGCGCGACGTTCACCTGGATCCCGGCGGAGGTCGCGGCAGCCTTGTCCTCAGAGGCCGCCAACCTGGCCCTCGTCCTGACGGCCTGGGACGTGACCGACAGCGGCAACTGGCACGAGGCTCATGGCCGGACGATCCTGCGCCGGGTCCGGACCGACGCCGAGCTCGCCGAGACCTTCGGGTTGCCGATTGCCGAGGTCGAGACCAGGCTCGAGCAGGCCCGGACCCAACTGCTCGCCGCACGCGATGGGCGGCCCCAGCCGACCCGCGACGACAAGGTCCTGGCCGGCTGGAACGGGCTGGCCATCGCCGCCCTGGCCGAGGCAGCCACCGCCTTCGATGCCGCCGGTGACGGTGGGCGAGCCGCCCGCTATCGAGCCGCCGCGATCGGCGCGGCCCGTGTCGGCGTCGAGGGCCTGCTCGATGCGAACGGGCGCCTTTGGCGGAGCTGGAAGGACGGTCGGGCGACCGGATCCGGGGTCCTCGAGGACTACGCCTGCCTGGCCGAAGGCCTCTTCGCGCTCTACGAGGCGACGTTCGACGAGAGGTGGTTTCGGGTCACGCGGTCCCTGGCCGACGCGATCCTGGAGCGGTTTGCCGACCCCGCCGGTGGCTTCTTCGACACGGCCTCCGACCACGAGCTCCTGATCACCCGCCCGAAAGACCTCCAGGACAACGCCGTGCCGTCCGGCAATGCGATGGCGGTCACGGTCCTGATCAGGCTGGCGGCCCTGACCGGCGACGCTCGCTATCGAGACGCCGCGGAGCGCGCCCTGCGCCTCGTCGCCGATGTCGCCCCGCGGCACCCAACCTTCTTCGGCCAGTGGCTGGTGGCCCTCGATCTCGCCCTCGCCCAAGTCGATGAGGTCGCGATCGTCGGCGATCCGGCGCTGGCCGAGACCGGCGATCTCCTGAGCGTCGTCGGCTCCGGCTTCCGGCCGCACCAGGTCGTTGCCCTGTCCGCCGATCCTTCGGCGAGCTCGATCGAGCTGCTGGCCGATCGGTCACGCGTTGACGGCCGCTCGACGGCCTACGTCTGCCACGGCTTCGCCTGCCTGCTGCCGGTGACGGATCCCGCGGCCCTCGCCGACCTGCTCGACGGGCCACGACCGGCGATCGCCGGGTGACCGACGCCGCGATCCCGCGGCCACCACGCTCGACCGAAGGCGGCGGCCCCGCCGCCGCCCGCCCGGCCGCGACCGTGGTCCTTCTCCGACCGGCATCGGCACCCGGTGCAAGCGGGCCCGAGGTCCTGCTCACGCTCCGGCCGCAATCGATGGCCTTCGGCGGCGGCCTGCACGTCTTCCCCGGCGGCCGGGTCGAGGCGGCGGACGGCGACCCGCGGATCCTGGGTCGTGCGGTCGGCGGCGATGCCCACCGGGTCGGGGCGATCCGCGAGCTGTTCGAGGAGGCGGGCGTCCTGCTCGCCGTGCATTCCGACGGCGCGCCGGTCGGCTCTGACGATCGACTCGCCGCCGAGCTTCCGCGGCTTCGCTCCGCGCTGGCGGCCGGTGATCTCGACCTTGTCACCATCCTCGAGCGCCACGATCTGCGGTTGCCGACGGACCAGCTCGTCCCGATCGGCCGCTGGCAGACGCCCCGCGCCTATCCGCGCCGGTTCGATGCTCGCTTCTTCGCCGTTGAGCTGCCGGCCGGAGCGGTGCTCGACCTGGATTCGCGCGAGGTGGCGGGCCATGCCTGGCTGACGCCCTCGGCTGCCCTGGCCCACATGGCGGCCGGTCGGATCCAGCTTTGGCCGCCCACGTCCTCGACCCTCCAGCGCCTCGAACGAGCGCCGGACATCGCCGCGATCCGGGCCGGTCTCGAGCTCGTCGACGGACTGCCATTCACTCGCGAGAAGATCGGTGCCGGGCTCATCCGGCTGACCGGCGGCAGCGCGTTCGGACCCGCCGGGCGACCGGCCAATACGATCCTCGTCGGCCAGGACCGGATCGTGGTCGTGGATCCCGGCGATCCCGACGAGGACTTCATCGACCTGATCGAGGCCGAGGCAGCGGCACTCGGCGGCCAGATCGTGGCGATCGCCCTGACCCACGTCGATCCCGGGCACGCCGCCGGTTCGATCGAGCTCCAGGAGAGGACCGGCGCCCCGATCTACGTCGGACCGAGCGGGGGAGCATCGCTGTCCTGGGCTGTTACGGAGGTCGAGGATGGAGCAACGCTCGATCCTGGAGACATGCCCCTCGTCGTCATCGGGACGCCCGGCCATCGACCCGACCATCTGGCGTTCGGACTGCCCGACACCACGATCCTGAGCGGCGATGCCCTGACCGATCGGCCGACCCTTGTCATGCCCCCACTTGGCAACGCTCAGGCCGCACGGCGATCACTTGAGCGAATCGCCGCCCTCCAACCGGCCCGGATCATCGCCGGCCACGGGCCGGTCATCAGCGATCCGCCGGCCGCCGTCGGGGTCGCGCTCGAGGCGCTGAAGGCCTAGCCCTGGATCGTCCGATGGAGGTTGCGCAGGAGATTGAGGCCTTCGTCGACCTCCTCGACCGGCGCATACGGGCCGGGCATCAGGAAGCACGGCCGGCCAGCGAGCGCGACACCGGGCAGCTGGCCCCATTTCTCGGTCAACGGCCGGCCCGCCGCGATCTCAGCGGCCCGCTTGTAGATGAAGACGACCGCGCTCGGGCGCCAGATTGCTACCTTTTGCCAGAGCGGTCCGACGCCCAGGGTCAGCTCGCGGTCGGTGGCGGTGTCGCGCGGCGTCGGCGTCTTGATCAGGTCGGTGATCCCGTGGCCCGCGGCGACCAGCGCGTCGTCGGCGGTCCCGACATCGGTCCCAGCGGGTAGCACCCCGGCGATCATCAGCCGCCGCCAGAACGTCCGGCCGAGCCGGCCCTCGTGGTAGTGGCCTGCGGTGACGCTGACCGGCGACGGGTTCAGTCCAACGAACAGGAGTCCACCGCGAGCCGGTGGCAGGTCAACGAGCGTCTCCACATCCTCGCCGTCGATCCTGATCGGCCCACGATGCGGGCCGGGGCCCGCGCGAGCCAGGAGGTCGTCGAGCTCGGCCATCGCCGGAGGGTCGGAGGCCGGTTGGGAAGCGGTCAGGACGGTCCCGGAGCGCCCGGGCCCGGTGTTGGGGGCAGCTGCGTGGGCGGCGGCGGCACGGGGGCGACTGGCTGGGCCACGGCCGCGACAGGCGCGGCGGGCGGTGCGGGCGACGTGGCCGTCGCATCGTCCTTGCGCAGGTCGGTCTTCATCTCAGCCGCTTCCTTGCGCGCCTCTTTCACGCCGCGCCCGAGCATCTGGCCGATCTGGGGCAGCGTCTTGGGGCCGCGCCAGACGACCACGATGATGAGGGCCACCACGAGCAGCAGGAGGAGCTTGTCCATTCGGCGATGGTACTCGACTCCCGGTGCTCGCTGAACCGCGACCTATACTCGGAGCCATGGACCACCCGGCCGAGGGGGCCACGACGACCGCGATGGCGCCGCTCGACCCGGCGGACGCAAGCACCGACCCATCGGAGCCGAACGTCGCGGCGCTCGGGACGATCAGGCTCCAGGCCGAGGAGCATCCGCTCATCGGCGACCTCCCGCCGACATCGGCGACAGAGCATTGCCTGCGCCTCATGCACCTCAAGTCCTACGAGGTGGCGGCGGCCATGGCGAGCGGGTGCGATGTGCTCGACGTCGGCTGCAACACCGGCTACGGGACGCTCGGATTCGTCCACGTCGGAGGCCGCGTCGTCGGCGTGGATGTGTCGCCAACGGCCATTGAGGCCGCCCGGGCGGCGGCGGTCGACGGCCGCCCCGAGTTCCTCACCACCGATGGGCTCAGCCTCCCGTTCCCGGACGCGAGCTTCGGTCTCGTCGTTGCCTTCCAGGTGCTCGAGCACATCGACGATCCGCTGCCGTACCTGCGCGAGCTCGCTCGCGTGTCGGCACCAGGCGGGATCATCGTGCTCACGACGCCCAACGCAGCCACCCGGCTCTACCCGGGGATGACCCCCTGGAACCGGTTCCATGTTCGCGAGTACCGGGCTGATGAGCTTGAGGGCCTGCTCCGGTCGGTCTTTCCGCAGGTCCGCATCCGGGGAATGTTCGGGACGGCGACCCTGTACGAAACGGAGATCGGTCGGGTCGACGGGGCACGGCGGCGGGTCCGCCGGAATGAGGCGGCCAAACGCGCCGCGGCGGCGGCCGTTGCCCGAGCGGCCGCAGCGCGCCGACGTCCCCTGCCCGTCCGGATGGCCCGAGCCGCGCTGCCCGCCGGCGCCCGCGCCTGGCTCCGGTCTGTGACTCGCAGCGGGTCGCACGCCGGCCGATCGCTGACGCCGGCTCCACCGCCGGCGACGCCAGCTCCACCGCCGGCGAATCCGGAACCCGCGATGGACCTCGAGACCTTCCTGCGGTTCTCGGTCGCTGACCTCTTCTACGCCGAAACCGATCTCGAACGCGCGATGGACCTCATGGCGGTCTGTCGACTCGATTGAGCCCACGGCTCGATGCCGGCTCAGCCGGCCTTCGGTCGCAACGCCCGGGGGATCACAAGGCGCAACGCTGTTTGATGTTGCGAGAATGCGGCGACCTTGTTGTCGACGAGGCCGGCCGCCCTGGCCGCGGCGATCACCTCCATGTCTCGAAGGGTCGCCTGCTTGCCCTTGCGGGAGACGACCCAGATCGCGCCGTTCGGCACGATCCGTCCGCGCAGGAAGCCCAGTTGCTGGAGCTCGGTCCCGTCGTCGATCCCGACGAAAACGAGGTCCGAGTGGGGCAGTGGCTTTCCCTCGGTGATGTCCTGGGTGCGCTCGACCAGCAGGCGTCGGAATTCGTCGTCCTCGATGTTGATGACAGCGACACGGGAAGCGGGCTTGACTCCGAGTTTGTCGAGCAGCGGCGTGGTGTAGACGGTCTCGGCCATCGGTGGATCGTGCCACGCCGCGGGCTACGATGCGAGGCGTGACTGACGGCCCGCTGCTCGTCTTCGGCCCGCGCTCGACCACCTATGACTTCGGGCCGAACCACCCGCTGACGCCGCGGCGGTTCGGGCCGGGGATCGACCTGCTCCGCACGCTCGGCGCCGAGCCTGGGCTGGCGCCCGAGCCGGCCGACGATCGCGAGCTGCTCGAGGCGCACGCCGAACGCTATGTCGCGGCCGTTCGGCGCCTGTCGGCCAACCCGAGCGGCCCTCCTGAGGCAGGTTTCGCCGCGTACGGCGACGATCCGCCCTTCGCGGGGATGCACGAGGCAGCGGCCGCGGTCGGGGGCGGCTCGCTCCGGGCAATGGCGGCGATCCTGCGCGGCGAGGTCGAGCACGCCTTCCATCCCGGCGGTGGGCTCCACCATGCGATGCCGGACCGGGCTTCGGGCTTCTGCATCTACAACGATCCGGCCCTGGCCATCGCCGCCGCTCGGCGAGCCGGCCGCCGGGTCCTGTACATCGACCTTGACGTCCACCACGGCGACGGCGTCCAGGCGATCCACTACGACGATCCGGGCGTGCTGACGATCTCGATCCACGAGAGCGGTCGGACGCTGTTCCCGGGCACCGGTTTCGCCGACGAGCTTGGCGAGGGTTCCGCCGCTGGGGCTTCCGTCAACCTGCCGCTCGAGGCCGAGACGGGGGAGGGGGCATGGCTGGCCGGCGTCCGTGGTCTCGTCCCACAGCTCGCCGGCTATTTCGGGCCGGACCTCATCGTCAGCCAGCACGGCGCAGACAGCCATGCCTGGGATCCGCTTGCCCACCTGCGGGTCACGACCACGGCGATGGGCGAGGCGGCCCGCCTCGTGGACTCCATCGCCCATCGCCACGCTGACGGACGCTGGCTGGCCACCGGCGGCGGGGGCTACGACGTGTACCGAGTCGTGCCCCGGACCTGGGCACTGACCTGGCTTGCGGGGGCCCACCGCGATGCGCCGGAGGTCACTGATCCGGTCTGGCGTTCACGCTGGGCCAGGGACGCCCTGCGCCATGACCAGTGTCCGCCGCCGGAACGGTTCGCGGATCCGCCGAACGCCGGCTTGCCGGTCTCGGACCTCCAGCGCCTGGCCGAGGCGCGCTCACTCGAGACGCTGGCGGAAGTTCGCTCGACGGTCCTGCCCCGCCTGTTGCTGCTGGCCGAGGAGCGCGGCTGGTGGGATCCATTGGCGGTCGTCCCGCCGTACGACCACCTCGTCGCGGCCGACGCCGATGCCGTGCCGGCGATCCTGCCGAACCTGGACCCGGCCCTCCTCGACCGGATCGTGCTGGCTCCACGAACCTTGCCGCCAGCCGATCCGTGGGCAGCCCGGCAGCTCCTCGTGGCGGCACTGCGGAACGGCGCTCGAGCTTCCGGCGCCGTCTCCGGCGATCAGCTTGTCGGCGTGGTGATCGGCGCGCGCGCCGGAGATCAGGGCGACCCGACCGACGTCCTCTGGATCGGTGTGGCACCGGGCCACCGCCGCCGGGGGATCGGCACCGCGCTCGTCGCGGCGCTCGTCGCTAGTCCGGACGCTGGCGCGACGTGGACTCGGTACGCAGCCCGTCTCGGCATCGCCGACCGAGATGTTGTCGAGCCGCTGCCGCTCGACGACCGGCTCGCAATTGCGGCCAGGATCCTCGCGAGGTCAGGCTTCCGGGCCGACCCTCGCGACGGCCGGTTCTGGTCGCGCGACTGAGCTCTGGTTGACTTCTACCAGTGTGGATACTGAGTGCCCATGGCGGCTGGGCGACCAGGCCTCCGAGGAGGGCGCGGCAACGCGCCGGGTCGGGCCCCCTCTCGACCGGGCGCGTTGTCTTGAACGGCCGGGAGCCACCCGGCCAGCGGTCAGTGGTTCGGCGCTGGCGTCATCGAATCTGACGCCCGCGTCGCCGCATGCCAGGGCACGCCCAGGCGCGGGAGCAGGTAACGGTCGAGGCCGTAGTAGCCAGCGACTTTCCAGGCCAGGATCACGCCGATCGTGAAGGCGAACATGATCGGGTTGACCGAGGTCGAGCCCGCGAGCAGGAAGCTCATGTTCATCGTCGCCCCGAAGAAGGCGGCGATCCCGGTCAGCGCCCCGAGGAGCAGGCCGATGCCGATCGCCAGCTCACCGAAGGTCACCAGCCAGGCGAACCAGGTCTGGGCGTTGTGGTCGATCAGGAACTGCAGGAAGCTGCGATACCACTCGAAGGTGATTGCCGCGTGGCCGGTGGTCGGCACCGCCACGGCGCCCTTCCAGAAGCCGAGCAGCGACGAACCGCCGTCATTGACCCAGCCGGTGCCGGTCAGCTTGTCGTAGCCGGCGACGACCCACTCGAAGCCCAGGAACAGCCGGACCGGCAGCCAGATCAGGCCGGCCCGCGTGTTGCTGAACAGGTAGCGCGTGAAGGCCGGTCCCTCGACCTCGACCGACTGCGCTTCCGGCGCGTTGCGGTCCTCGAAGAGCAGGAGGAGGACGGCGACCATCAAGACCCAGAAGACGACCGTGGCGATCCCACGCTCGGTCGAGCCGACGGCCGGGAAGAACCATGGATTGACCATGTAGAAGAGGACCATGGCGGCCACCACCGCGAGCGGAACCGCCAGGCTGCGATAGCGAGCCAGCATGATGTCGAAAACCCTCCGTCATCACGGCGGCCGGCCGCTCAAGCAGCGACCGTTCCCGCCGGTTGATGAACATAGGTTCAGCCACGCTGCCATTCGATTCGAGGGCCAAAGGTCCCGACTGAGCCCTGCCCAAGGTCGTTTCGTCGGGCTGCCGGCCCGCGAATCCGTCCGGCTGGCACGGGCGCCGCCAGCGACACCGAACACGAAACAGTTCATCTGTTCGTTTCCAGGGCGTCGTCATATACTCCTCGTCCCGTGGCTGCCCGTCGTTCTGCCCCGACCCGAGTCAAGCCCGCGGACGATCCGCTCGCGGCATTCAGCCCGGCCGTTCGCGACTGGTTCGCGGCGTCATTCGCGGAGCCAACGGCCGCCCAGGTCGGCGGCTGGGCCGCGATCGCCGCCGGCCGGCACACCCTGATCCACGCTCCAACCGGCAGCGGCAAGACCCTCGCTGCGTTCCTGTGGTGCCTGGATCGCCTCGTCCACGACCCGAGCCCGCCGCCCACCCGCGAGCACCCGGGGGCCGTCCGGATCCTGTACGTCTCCCCGCTCAAGGCGCTGTCCTATGACATCGAGCGCAACCTGCGGGCCCCCCTGGCCGGGATTGCCCTCGCCGCCGGTCGACGAGGCGACCCACTGCCAAACATCTCGGTCGGGCTGCGAACAGGAGACACGCCTGCCGACGAGCGGCGCAATCTCACCCGGCGACCGCCGGACATCCTGATCACGACGCCCGAGTCGCTCTACCTGCTCCTGACCAGCGCCGCCCGCGAGTCGCTCCGCGGCGTGGAGCACGTGATCATCGACGAGGTCCATGCGATTGCGGGCTCGAAGCGGGGCGCCCACCTCGCCCTGAGCCTGGAGCGGCTCGAGCGGCTCACAACCAGGCCGCCTCAGCGGATCGGCTTGTCGGCCACCCAGCGACCGCTCGATACGATTGCCCACTTCCTGGCCGGCGCCGGGCCGAACCGCGAGGTCAGCATCGTCGATTCGGGCTCGCGCAAGACGCTCGAGCTGTCGGTTGTCGTGCCGGTCGAGGACATGAGCCGGCTCGGCGAATCGGTGCCGCTCGAGGAGCGGCCGTCGACGCCGGGACCGGGCTCTGATCCCCGCTTCAGCATCTGGCCGTCGATCCACCCCCGGATCCTCGAGCTGATCCGGGCCCATCGCAGCACGATCATCTTCTGCAACAGCCGGCGGCTGGCGGAGCGCCTCGCCCAGCGCCTGAACGAGCTGGCCGGCGAGGAGCTGGTCCGGGCGCATCACGGCTCGATCGCTCGTGAGCAGCGGCTGGCGATCGAGGACGATCTCAAGTCGGGCCGCCTGCCGGCGATCGTGGCCACCTCCAGCCTCGAGCTGGGGATCGACATGGGCGCGGTCGACCTGGTGATCCAGATCGAATCGCCGACCTCGGTCGCTCGCGGGCTGCAGCGGATCGGCCGAGCGGGCCACCAGGTCGACAGTCCATCGCGCGGGGTCATCTTCCCGAAGTACCGCGGCGACCTGCTCGAAGCGGCGGTCGTGGCCGAGCGGATGCATGCCGGGGCGATCGAGACGACCGTGATCCCGCGCAATCCGCTCGACGTCCTCGCCCAGCAGATCGTGGCGATGACCGTGATGGATCGCTGGACGGTCGACGAGCTGGCCCAGGTGATCGGCCGGGCGGTCCCGTTCGAGTCGCTCTCCCGAGAGGCGCTCGAGGGCGTCCTGGGGATGCTTGCCGGCGCCTATCCGTCGGACGAGTTCGCCGAGTTGAAGGCGCGGATCGTGTGGGACCGGGTCACCGGCGTGGTCGAAGGCCGGCGCGACGCCCGCGTCGTGGCCGTCACCTCGGGTGGCACGATCCCCGATCGGGGCCTGTTCGGGGTCTTCATTGCCGGCGCGGCCGGAACGCCGGGCCGGCGGGTCGGCGAGCTCGACGAGGAGATGGTCTACGAGCTGCGGGCGGGGATGCATGGCGATGTCGTCGTCCTGGGGGCGAGCTCGTGGCGGGTGCTCGAGATCGGCCACGATCGGGTGACTGTCGAGCCCGCACCAGGCGTGCCGGGCAAGCTTCCGTTCTGGCACGGCGACGCCGAGGGCCGGCCGATCGAGCTCGGACAGGCCCTCGGCGGCCTGGTCCGCGAGCTCGAGAGCGATCTGGGGCGGGGCAGCCAGGGCCGGACAGCTGCCCTCAGCCGGCTGGCCGAGCGCAACGACCTCGACCCGCTGGCCGCGGAGAACCTGGTCTCCTATCTCGAGGACGAGCTCGAGATCGCCGGCGCGCTGCCGACCGACCGGCGGATCGTGGTCGAGCGCTTCCGCGACGAGCTCGGGGACTGGCGGCTGTGCCTCCTGACACCGTTCGGTGGACGCGTCCATGCGCCCTGGTCGCTGGCCCTCGAGGCGCGCCTCGGGGAACGGCTGGGCAGCCCCGTCCAGACGATCTGGTCCGACGACGGGATCGCGATCCGGCTGCCCGAGGGCGAGCTGGGCGAGGCCGACAGCAGGCCGGCCGGCGGCGGAGCGGCGGGCGGCGGCCTGATGGCCGGGATCGAGGAGCTCCTGTTCCCCGACGCCGACGAGATCGAGGACCTCGTCGTCGGGCAGCTCGCCAACTCGGCCCTGTTCGCCTCCCATTTCCGTGAGAACGCGGCCCGGGCGCTGCTCCTGCCCCGCCGCCGGCCGGGGACCCGCACGCCGCTCTGGCAGCAGCGCCAGCGGTCCGCCGACCTGTTGGCCGTTGCCAGCCGCTATGGCAGCTTTCCGATCCTGGTCGAGACCTACCGGGAATGCCTGTCCGACGTCTTCGACCTGCCCGCGCTCAAGGGCCTCCTGAACGGCGTCGCCCGGCACGAGATTGGCGTCCATCGGGTCGAGACCGTACGGGCGTCGCCGTTCGCCAGCTCGCTCCTGTTCGACTACGTCGCGGCCTACATGTACGAGGGCGACACGCCGATCGCCGAGCGGCGGGCCCAGGCGCTCACCCTCGACCGCGACCTGCTGCGCGAGCTGCTCGGCCAGGAGGAGCTGCGCGAGCTGCTCGACGGCGACGCGCTGGCCGATCTCGAGCTCCGGCTGCAGGCCCTCAGCGACGAGCGGGCCGCAACCACGGTCGACCAGCTCCACGACCTGCTCCGCCGCCTGGGCGACCTGACCGAGATCGAGGTTGGCGCCCGGGTCGCCGGCCGCCTGGACATGGCCCGGGATTGGCTGGCCGAGCTGTCGGGAAGCCGCCGGGCGGTGGCCATCCGGATCACCGGCGAGCCGGCCGGCGAACGCTGGATCGCGATCGAGGACGTCGCCCGCTACCGCGACGCGATCGGGGTCCAGTCGCCGTCGGGCGTTCCGCAGGCGTTCCTCGCGCCCACCAAGGCGGCCCTGGAGGGCCTCCTCGGTCGTTGGGCGCGGACCCACGGCCCGTTCCTGTCGGCCGAGCCCGCCCGCCGCTGGGGCCTGCCTGCCGGGATCATCGAAGACGCCCTGCTCCGGTTGATGGCCAACGGGACACTCCTGCGGGGGGAGTTCCGGCCGGGCGGCGTCGAGCGGGAATGGTGNNGCCGCCTTCGCCCGGTTCCTGCCGGAGTGGCAAGGCGTGGCGGCCCTGCCCGGACTGGACGGAGAGCCCGGCGTGGGTCCGCCGCCACTGCGCGGCAGCGCCGCGCTCGAACGGCTGGCCGAGGTGATCGACCAGCTGGCCGGCCTGCCGATCCCGGCGTCGGTCCTCGAGCGCGACGTCCTGCCCGCCCGGGTGCCGGGCTACCAGCCGCGCCTGCTCGACGAGCTCGGGGCGCTGGGCGAGGTGAGCTGGATCGGTCGCGGCAGCCTGGGCCGCGATGACGGCCGGATCGCGCTGGTCCGGCCGGGCCGGGAGGTGCTCAGGGACACGTTGCTTGGCCCGGTTGATGGCCTCGACGGATCCGGCGCCGAGGGCTGGCCGGGCGGACCGCGCCACGAGGCGATCCGCGAGCTCCTCGCCAGCCGCGGCGCGTCGTTCTATCGGCCGATCCACGCCGCCGCCGGGGGCGGGCCGGATCGGGACGTGCTCGATGCCCTGTGGGACCTGGTCTGGGCGGGCCAGGTGACCAACGACACGTTCGCGCCGCTGCGCGCCCTGCGCTGGAGCCGGCCCGGCCGCGAGCCGCGCCGCCGGCCCGGGCGGCTGACCAGCCTCGGACCCCCGGAGGCAGCGGGCCGCTGGTCGCTCGTCGATCCCTCGGCGAGCCAGTCGCCAGCCTCCCCGACGGAGCGCCTCCACGCGCTCGCCCTGGCCCTGCTCGACCGCCACGGCGTGCTGACCAGGGAGGCGGTCGTCGGCGAGGGGATCATCGGCGGGTTCTCGGGCATCTACCCGATCCTGCGGGCGCTCGAGGATGCCGGCCGGATCAGGCGGGGCTACTTCGTCGACGGCCTCGGAGCGGCCCAGTTCGCGCTGGCCGGGGCCCTCGATCGGCTCCGGGCGGTCCGTGAGACCGACAATGGGGCGCCACGCCGGGTCCACCTCCTGGCGGCGGCTGATCCGGCCAATGCCTACGGCGCTGCGCTCAGCTGGCCGCGGCGGTCCGACGAGGATCGGCGCCCCTTCCAGCGTGCGGCCGGCGCCTATGTCGCCCTGGTCGACGGCCGGGCGGTCTTCTACCTCGAGCGCGGCGGCCGCTCGCTCCAGTCGTTCCCGGCAGCCGACGAGCCCGGCCTCGGCGGCCTGGCGTTGCGCTCGTTCGCGGCGCTCGTTGCCGATCGGCGGGTCCGCGAGCTCGTGATCACCAAGGTCGACGGTGCGCCGATCGCCACGTCGGACTGGCGGCCGGCCCTGCTCGAGGCAGGCTTCCAGCCCGGCTATCGGGGGCTGGTGCTGGCTGCACGCTGATGCCCGCCGACCGGCCCGGGCCCTATCATCCGGGCTGATGTGCGAGCAGTTCGTGGCTCACTCGGAGCGCCCGTTCCGGATCGATGAGCTCTTCCCATTCATCGAGAAGCTCGAGCAGTTCGGAATCGCCGGCTTCGGCTGGGGCGCGGCGTGGCTGGCCGGGCAGGATGGGCCGGGCTGCCTGGTGAGCCATCGCGACCTGCGCGCCTTTCGCGACGACCCCGGTCGGGAACGCGTCGGCCGCAATCAGACGACCAGCCTGCTGGTCCACCTCCGCCGGCCATCACGGATGTCGACGCTGACGATGGCCGACACCCAGCCGTTCGACGACCCCGCCGGCCGGTTCGCGTTCAGCCACAACGGCGACCTGCGCGACTATCGGGCACGCCGAAGAGAGCTCCAGGCGGCAGGTCGGATCCACGGCCGGGCCGATACCGAGGTTGGCGAGCGCTGGCTCGAGGATGCCTGGCAGCCCGGGCTGCTGGTGGGCAACCTGCTGGCTGACCTCCACCGCGCCTTCGGGGGCCAGGCCAACCTGGCGCTCCTGAGCCCGGACGGCAGCGCCGACCACTACGCCGGCAACGGCGAGAACCGGGTCTTCACCTTCCAGCTCGGATCGATCGAGATCGCCTCGACCGGGATCTATTCGCTCGACCGATCGCTGTTCCGCTTCGTCGCCCCGACGGCCCGCAGCCGGGGGCTCGTCCGGCTGGGGTCCACCGCCCACCTGGGCTGATCAGCCCGTCCCGCGGTTCTCGAGGCCCAGGAAGGCCCGGATCTCGACCCTGGCTCGCCGGCTCGCCCCGCCCGGATCGCGCGTCCAGCCCGACAGCCAGGCGCCGGTCTGCCGCCGAAGGAGGCCGAGGCTGGCCGGCCAGGCGCGCGGGTCGAAGCGGGCGAGGGCGCCCGGGTGGGACCACAGCCAGGGCACGGTGGCCCACAGCAGGACCAGGTAGTCGAGCCGGGGCGGCCGCGGCCCGAAGCCGAACAGGGCCTGGAGCTGGATGATCGTCAGCGGCAGCGTCAGCACGCTGAGGATGCCGGCCAGGGCGAGCCAAATCAGGCCCCAGGTCCGGGCGCGCGGCGCCAGGAGCAGCCAGAAGGGCGCCGGGACCCACTTCATTGAGGTCGCGATCGCCCAGATCAGGCCGGCCAGCCGGGCTTCGGTGAACTGGGCGACCCACAGGCCCAGGGCGAGGAGCAGGGTGACATTGCCCGTGTCGAGGTTGGCCCCGATCGGGAAGGACAGGGCGAGGACCGCCAGCGCGGTGGCCAGCGGCCGGCGCTCGTAGGCCCATTTGATCGTGGCCAGCCAGGCGACCAGCATCCCGCCCCGCCAGACGAACCAGGCCACTTCCCAGGGCAGCAGCGCCCAGGGCGCGAAGAGGGGCAGCATCCAGGGGGCGTAGACATACGGCAGGAACGGCCCACTGGGATGGTAGGGATCGCCCCCGTTCAGCCAGATCCGGACCGCGGCCCAGTACGCCCGCGCGTCGGCGCCCGATTCCTCGCCGCGGGCCAGCAGGCCGGCCCCGATCACGGCGAAGACGACAGCCAGGATCACGATCGCGGCGACCCGGCGCGGATCGTGGAGCCGGCTCAGCTCGGCGCCGGCCGCCCGGCGGATCACCCGGAGCCGGCGGGCCATCGCCGATGGCGGAGGGTGGGCGTGACTCGAGGGAGCGGCGGTCATCGGCGAATTCTCGCACGGCCCGCCGGGAGCCCCGCCACGCCGGCCCGATCCACTCCTGTATCCTCACCGGAACGTTGCGGAGGCGCAGGAGAGAGTGTCCCAGGGGACCGTCATAGTGATCGGGGGGGCCGAGGACAAGGTCCGTGACCGGGTCATCCTCAGTCGCTTCGTCACGCTCGCCGGCGGACCCGATGCGGTGGTCGCCGTGATCAGCACCGCCTCCTCGATGGGCCTCGAGGCGGGCGAGCGCTATCGGAGCGTCTTCGGCCAGCTCGGCGTCGAGACGGTCCGGCCGATCCACGCCGTCACCCGCCAGCAGGCGAACGACGAGGCCGCCGTCCGCGCCCTGCGCGACGCGACCGGGATCTTCCTGACCGGCGGCAACCAGCTCCGGCTGAGCTCGACCCTCGGCGGGACACGCCTGGCCAACGAGATCTTCGAACGCTTCCAGGCCGGGGCGGTGATCGCCGGGACATCGGCCGGAGCGTCGGCGATGAGCAGCCACATGATCGCCTTCGGGGCGTCCGGCGCGACCCCCAAGCTGCGGATGGCCCAGATCGCGGCCGGCCTCGGCGTCCTGCCCGGGGTGATCATCGACCAGCATTTCCAGCAGCGGAACCGGCTCGGCCGGCTGCTCAGCCTGATCGCCCAGAACCCCAGCCTGCTCGGCCTGGGCGTCGACGAGGACACGGCCGGCATCGTCGGGCCCGATCACGTGATGGAGGTGATCGGGCGAGGCAGCATCACGATCATCGACGGCGCGAACTCGGAGACGGATGCCTGGGAGATCGGCGGGCACCGGCCGCTGATGATCAGCGGCGTCGTCCTCCACTCACTGCCGGCCGGCTACCAGTTCGACCTGCGCCGCCGGCGCCGGATCGAGACGCCGCCGCTCCGCGCGCTGGCCGGCGGGGAGGCCGCCTCGAGCTGACCAGCGGCGACGCCGCCGCCGGTGGCCGATCGCCCCACCTTCACCTTCCCGGAGGAGCAATTCGTGGCCCAGACCGCCTCGTCGCCTCGAGCGAAGTCGCCAGGCGGACGCGGTGCGTCCGCGGCCCGGCCCGAACCGACCCTGACGATCGTCGAGACGCGAATCCTGCGCGGCCCGAACTACTGGGCCCGCGAGCCGGTCGTCCGGATGCTGGTCGACCTGGGCAGCCTCGAGGAGTTCCCGAGCAACACGATCCCGGGCTTCGTCGATGCCCTGGTCGGGCTGCTGCCGACCCTCGAGGATCATGCCTGCTCGCTCGGCCGGCGGGGCGGGTTCATCACCCGCCTGCGGGAGGGCACCTGGGCCGGCCACGTCGCCGAGCACATCGCCCTGGAGCTCCAGAACCTGGCCGGGACGGATGTCCGCCACGGCAAGACGCGCTCGGCCGGCGGCTACGGCCGCTACAACGTGATCTACGAGTACAGCGAGGAGTCCGTCGGGATCGAGGCCGGCCGGATCGCGGTGGCCCTCGTCAACCACCTCGTCGACCCGCCGGCCAGCCCGGGCTTCGATTTGATGGCCGAGCTCGAGGCCCTGATCCGGCTGGCCGAGCGGGCGGCCTTCGGACCGTCGACCCAGGCCCTCATCGACGAGGCGATCAGCCGCGACATCCCCTACATCCGGCTCGACCGCCACTCGCTCGTCCAGCTCGGCCAGGGCGTCCACCAGCAGCGAATCCGGGCCACGATGACCTCGCGAACCGCGGCGATCGCCGTCGACATCGCCTCGGACAAGAGCCTGACCAACAAGCTCCTCGATTCGGCCGGCCTGCCGGTCCCGCGCTCGGAGCTCGTCGACACCGAGGACGACACGGTTGCGGCGGCCAAGCGCCTGGGCTATCCCTGCGTGGTCAAGCCGCTCGATGGCAACCACGGCCGGGGCGTCCACCTCAACCTGCGCTCAGAGGAGGCGGTTCGGGCGGCGTTCCACGGGGCCCGCCGCGAAAGCCGTTCGGGCGAGCTGGTCGTCGAGAGCTACGTCTCGGGCAATGACTACCGCTGTCTCGTGATCGGCGGCAAGGTCGCCGCGATCGCCGAGCGAGTGCCGGCCTCGGTCGTCGGCGACGGCGAGCACACGATCGGCCAGCTGGTCGAGACGGCCAATGCGGACCCCCGCCGGGGGATCGGCCACGAGAAGGTCCTGACCCGGATCAGCGTCGACGCTGACGCCATCGAGCTCGTCCGCTCGCAGGGCTTCGAGCTCGACGCGGTCCTGCCCGCCGGCCAGCGCGTCAAGCTGGCCCTGACCGGCAACATGTCGACCGGCGGCACGTCGATCGACCGAACAATCGAGGCCCATCCCGACAATGTCGAGATTGCCGAGACGGCCGCCCGGATCATCGGCCTCGACGTGGCCGGGATCGACTTCATCTGCCCCGACATCGCGACGCCCGTGCGCGAGACCGGTGGCGCGATCGTCGAGGTCAACGCGGCGCCCGGCTTCCGGATGCACACCCACCCGACCGAAGGCGAGCCGCAATACGTCGCCCGGCCGGTGATCGACGGGCTCTTCCCGGCGGGCACCCCGTCCCGGATCCCGATCCTGGCCGTGACCGGCACGAACGGCAAGACGACGACCGTCCGGATGATCGCCCACATCCTCAAGCTGATGGGCCGGCGGGTCGGGATGACCTCGACCGACGGGATCGTGATCGACGGCCGGATGATCAAGAAGGGCGACATGTCCGGGCCGAAATCGGCCCAGATGGTTCTCCAGAACCCGACCGTCGACACGGCGGTCTTCGAGGTCGCCCGGGGCGGGATCCTGCGCGAAGGGCTGGGCTACGACCGGAACGACGTGGCCGTGGTGACCAACGTGACCGGCGACCACATGGGCCTGGGCGGGATCACCTCGCTGGGCCAGCTGGCCAACGTCAAGGCGGTCGTCGTCGACGCGGTGCCCCGCTCGGGCACCGTCGTCCTGAACGCCGACGACCCGCTCGTGGCTCGAATGGGCCGCCATTCGGCCGGCCGGGTCGTCTACTTCTCGATGCAGACAACGAAAGGCGAGGAGGGCTACGACCGGGTTGATGGCCACGTCGGCCGGGGCGGCGCGGCGTTCAGCATCGACGAGACCCCCGAGGGCGACCTGGTCGTCCTGCGCCTGGCCGGCCGGACGATGCCGATCCTGTACACCCACCTGATCCCGGCCACGTTCGGCGGCAAGGCCCGGATGAACGTGGCCAACGCGCTGGCCGCGGCCGCGGCCGCGTGGGCGGCCGGCGCCCACCTGCACGACATCCGGCAGGGCCTGCGCACCTTCTCGACCTCGTTCTTCCAGGCGCCGGGCCGGCTGAACCTGCTCGAGCTGGGCGGCGTCCGGGTCGTGATCGACTACTGCCACAACGTCGACGGCATGCGCCAGCTGAGCGACTTCGTGACCCGGATGATGACCGAGCCCGACCTGACCGCGGGCCGCGGCCCGCGCTCGAAGGCCGCCCGCTCGAAGGCCGCCGAGGCCGCCCCGGTCCGCCATGGCCGGGCGATCGGGGTGATCGGGATTCCCGGCGACCGGCGCGACCAGGACCAGCGCGATTACGGCGCGATCGCGGCGACTGCCTTCGACGAGATCATCATCCGCGAGGACAAGAACCTGCGCGGCCGCGATTCGGGTGAGACCGCCCGCCACGTGGTCGAGGGCACCAGGGTTGCCAAGGCCGATGGATCGGGCCGGGCAACGAAGGTCGACGAAGTGCTCGATGAGATGGCCGCCGTCCGCCAGGCACTCCGTCGGGCGGCCCCCGGCGACCTGGTCGTGATGTGCGTCGATGACGCTGTGGGCGTCTACCGCGAGGCGATGGCCGCCGCCCGCGGCCTGGGCGAGGCGAAGGCCTTCGCCGATCCCGGCGAGCTGGACGTCCCGGAGGGCTAAGTTCGCCTCGGCGCCCGCGTCCGCGTCGCGTGGTGCTCCCAGAACAACAAATCGCCGTTTTCGAGGCGCCGGATCCAGCTGTACTTCGCTTGGCGGTTCAGTTTGTCCCGAGCCGCGCTCAGCTCGGGATGAATCTGTGGATTCGTGGGCCACTTACCCCGCCACACGGACTCCAAACCGGCCGTTTGCTGTTCCAGGAACACCCGCCGACCGGAGAGGCGTGGGTCCGGAACCGGCGCGGGTACTGCATGCCTCAAAACGGCGATTTCGGGGAGGGTTGGGCCGTCACGAACCAGCTAGCGCCGGGGGCGCTCCTGGAGGCGGGGCACGAGCTCGGTCAGCTCGGAGACGAGGTCGACCGGCCGTGCGCCCAGGTCGCTGAGCAGGGCGAAGACCGCGTCGCGCTGCTCGTGGCACATCAGGACCACGATCCGGGCGGTGTCGGGCCGGGCGCCGGTCCGGGCCGCCTCGGCCGCGGCCGCCCCGTTCAGCTCGGCGTGGAGCGCCGCGGTCTCGGACTCGTAGACGGGCACCTCGGCGTCGGCCACCGGCGTGCCGGCCGAGCGGACTCCGGCCAGCAGCTCGCCGACGATCGATTCACGGGTCCGGCCGCGGAGGTAGTTGAGGGTCTCCTTGATCGCCACTCGCTGGGCGCGCTCGCCGGCGATCCGGCCGATCCCGCGGAGCGTGTCGTCGGGCCGATCGCCGGCCGTGCCGATGATCATCGTGATCGGCGTCGTCCGACCGGCGGCCCCGGCAGCGATCCCCTCGGCGACGTCGAGGATCGCCGAGATGCCGGCCTCGTTGTGAGCGAAGTCGACGATCACGAGCCGGTTGCCCAGCTTGAAGATGTTCAGCCGTCCCGGCGAACGCTCGGACGTCGGCCGGAAGTCGATCAGGCCGTCGCGGACCTGTTCGATCGTGGCCCCCAGCGCCCGGGCGCCACCGGCCGCCGCCAGGGCGTTGGCCAT
>PNAZ01000033.1:24200-40216 GCA_003169655.1 Chloroflexota bacterium | reverse complement strand
GTGCCCAGCCGTCAGTCGTGCCCGGCCGTCAGTCGTGCCCGGCCGTCAGTCGTGCCCAGCCGTCAGTCGTGCCGGAAGTAGGGTGCGACGCGCGGATCGTGGATCCGGCTCTCGCTCAGCGCGGTGAGTGAGCCCCGAAGCCGCCCGACGACGTCGGCCGCGGCCTCCGGGTCGCGATCGCGGATCGCCTCGAAGCGCCCGATCGTCAGCTGGAGGTAGAGATCCCAGGCGTCGTTGAAGGCGTACACGAGGACCCGGTCGTAGCGCAGGCCGACCGGCCCGACGACCGTCGAGATCAGCCGCCGCAGGCGGGGCATGCCGATCGGCGAGAAGAGCCGGGTGTGCATCTCGAGGGTGAGCTGGCCGAAGAGCTTGTAGTCCTGGGCCCGGCGCGCTTTCTTGAGCTGCTCGATCAGCACTCCGATCCCCTCCAGCTCGGCATTGCTGATGTGCTCGACGACCATCGGAAAGGCCGGCACCTCGAGGGCGTCGACGAGGAACGCCTGCTCCTCCATCTCGGCCACGGTCAGCCAGCGGACGATCGCCCCGCGATAGGGCACCGCGTCGACCAGGCCATCGGATTCGAGGAGGGCTAGCGCTTCCCTGATGGGTGTCTTCGAAACGCCCATCCGGGCGGCCAGCTCGCTCTCGACGAGGCGCTCGCCTGGTGGCATCTCGAGCCACACGATCTGCTCGCGGAGGGCTTCGTAGACGACCCGTTTGAACGTGCGCAGGTCGAGCGGCGGATGGATCGGCGCCACCGGCTCACGCATCGCCCCGGGCCTCGCCACGTCGCCTCCCGCGGATGGCCAGGGCAGGGAGCCGGCTGGCAATCGGCCTCGATCATACGCTCGGGCGAGCGTACTGGTGTTGAAGATATCGTATATCGTTGGCGCGAAACGGGATGCGGCTCGCCCGGCTGGGCGATCGCGATGGGAGCAGCCGGCGAACGAGGGAACGACCGTGGCGAAGGCGTCTCCAGCATTGTCCAGGGCGGAATCGGGCGCGGGCCTTGGCGCCCGCCTGGAGCTCTATCGGACCCAGCACCGGCTGCGCCTGTTCGAGGTGCGGGCCAACCAGCTGTACGTGGATGGCCTGATCAAGGGCACCTCCCACCTGGCCACCGGCCAGGAGGCGATCGCCACCGGGTTTGCCGCCGCGATGCAGCCCGATGACTACACCTTCTGTACCTACCGCGGCCACGATCATGTCGTCGCCCGGGGCGTCTCGATGGCCGCCGTCTACGGCGAGCTGATGGGCCGGGCCGGCGGGCTGATGGGCGGCAAGGGCGGCTCGATGCACCTGATCGATCCGGACCACGGGGCCCTGGGCTCGTACGCGATCGTTGGCGCTCACCTGCCGATCGCGGCCGGGGCCGCCTGGTCGGCCCAATACCGGGGCACCGAACAGGTGGCGGTCTGCTTCTTCGGTGACGGCACGACCAACATCGGCGCGTTCCACGAGGCGCTCAACACGGCCGTCGTCTGGAAGCTGCCGGTGATCTTCGTGTGCGAGAACAACCAGTACATGGAATACACCCCGATCGGGACCGTCACGGCGGTTGCCCACCCGGCGGCGGACCGCGCCTCGGCCTATGGCCTCGAGTCGATCCTGATCGATGGCAACGACGTGGATGTCGTCCTGGCAACCGCCCAGCGGGTGATCGCCACCGCCCGGGCGGGCGGCGGGCCGGCCCTGGTCGAGGCCGAGACGTACCGCCATGGCGGCCATTCGCGGGCCGATCCGGCGTCGTATCGCCCGCCCGAGGAGGTCAAGGCCTGGATGGCCCGCGATCCGCTCCCGAACTATCGGGCCCGCCTGCTGGCCGCCGGNNGGCGCGGTGGTCGCTGCCCTGAGCCAGGAGATGGACCGCGACAAGTCGGTCGTCTTCCTGGGCGAGGACGTGGCCGCGGCCGGCGGCGTGTTCAAGGCCACCCCCGGGCTGCTCGAGCGATTCGGGCCGGTCCGGGTCCGCGACACGCCGATCGCCGAGCAGGCCATCCTGGGCCTGGCGATGGGTGCCGCAATGACCGGCCTGCGCCCGGTGGCCGAGATCATGTTCAGCGACTTCTTCGCGGTCTGCTGGGACCTGATCGCCAACGAGATCGCCAAGACCCGCTACATGTCCAACGGCAAGGTGACGATGCCGCTCGTGATCCGGACGGCCAACGGCGGCGGGATCCATTTCGGGGCCCAGCACAGCCAGAGCGTCGAGAACTGGGCGATGATGATTCCGGGCCTGAAGGTCGTCGCGCCGTCCAACGCGGCGGACATGAAGGGCCTCCTGGCCGGCGCAATCCGCGATCCCGATCCGGTGATCGTCTTCGAGCACAAGAACCTGTATGCGACCAAGACCGAGGTGCCCGAGGGCGAGTACGTCCTGCCCCTCGGGCAGGCCAACATCGTGCGCAAGGGAGCCCATGCCACGGTGGCCGCGCTGGCAGCGATGGTGCCGGTGGCCCTCAACGCGGCGGAGCTGCTGGCGGCGGACGGGATCGAGGTCACCGTGATCGACCTGCGCTGCCTCGTCCCGCTCGACACGAAGACATTGCTCGAATCGGTCCGCGAGACGGGCTGGCTGTTCACCGTTGAAGAGAACCCGCGGCTGTGCGGTTGGGGTGCCGAGCTGGCCTCGATCGCCGCCGAGGAGGCGATCGACTCGCTGTCCGGGCCGATCGTCCGGATCACCACGCCGCACCTCCCGCTGCCCGCGGCCGAGGAGCTCGAGGCGCTCGTCCTGCCCTCTCCGGAGAGCGTCGCGGCGACGATCAAGCGCACCCTGCGATGACCGACCGGCCGACCGGCGCCGGATCCCTGCCGATCCCTGGCCCCGCGCTCTTCGAGCTGCCCGGCCGGGTCGCCCTGGTGACCGGGGCCGGTGGCGACTTCGGCCGCAACATCGCGCTGGGCCTGGCCCGTTCGGGGGCGGCCCTGTTCGTGACCGACCTGAATGAAGCCGCCGCGCAGGCCACGGCGGACCTGGTCCGCGCGACGGGCGCGCAGGCCGCCTCGTGCGGCGGCGATGTCAGCCAGCCGGCCGAGGTGGCCGCGATCATGAGCCGCTTCGACCTGGCCTACGACCGGCTCGACATCCTGATCAACAACGCGGGCATCAACCCCCACCAGGGCCGCCCCGAGGAGTTTCCGATCGACGTCTGGAACACGGTCCTGGCCACCAACCTGACCGCCTACCTGGCCTTCGCCCAGGCAGCCGCCACGCGGATGATCGCCGGCGGCCGGGGCGGCAGCATCGTCAACGTCAGCTCGATCGCGAGCAGCGGCGGGATGGGCCGGGGCAACCTGGCCTTCGGCGTCAGCAAGGCCGGCGTTGACCAGCTCACCCGCGAGCTGGCGATCGAATGGGCCACGTCCGGGATCCGGGTGAATGCGATCCAGCCCTGCCAGTTCACCGCCGCCGGGATCCGCGCCCAGGTCCAGGATCCGACCCAGGCGGCGATCGTGGCCCGGATGATCAGCGGCATCCCGATGGGCCGGATGGGCGCGCCCGAGGAGGTCGTGGGGCCAGTCCTCTTCCTGGTTTCACCGGCCAGCTCGATGGTCACCGGGATCGTCCTGCCCGTCGACGGGGGGAACGGCGCGCTCAACCCCGGGGGCAGCGTCCCCGCCGCTTCCTGACCCGACCCCCAGCCACGTCAGCCCGAGGAGCCAGCAGCATGGATCGACCCAGTCAGCTCGTCTTGAACGCCGACGACATCGAGCCGTTCACCCACCCGGCTGACCCGACCTACCACTCCCAGCACATCCTGGGCAGCGAGACCGCCGGCGTGCACGACCTGTTGCTCAATCGGGGCACGGTCGATCCGCGCTCCGGGCTGGGCGGCGGCAACCATCCCGACAACGACGAGATCTACTACGGCGTGAGCGGCACCAGCCTGGTCGACCTGGGTGGCCACCCGGACACCGGCGAGGGCGGCGAGACGTTCAGCATCGGGCCGGGCGCGGTCGTGTTCATCCCCGCGGGCACCTTCCATCGGTTGCGGAACACGGCCGACGAGCCGTTTGTCCTGCTCACGATCTGGCCCCAGCCGGCAGCCCGCGGTGCGAACGGCATTCACGACCAGCGCCTCGATGACTGGGGGACAGGCTTCAAGCTGCGGGCGGACCGTGAGCTGGCCAGCACCAAGCTGTCACGCCGGGTGATCGATCACGGGGTGGATCCGCTCCGGCCCTGACCCGCGATCCGGCCAGGCTCACTGATCCGGCCCCGCCCACAGAAAGGCCGCTGGCATGCGGATCACCGGCGTACGCACGATCACCTGTGATATTCCCCTGCCCCATCCGATCGTGATGGGCGAGCTCCGGTTCGATTCACGCGAATACGTCCTGGTCGTCCTTGAGACCGACAGCGGGGCTCGAGGCCTGGGCTTCGGGATGACCCGCGATGCGCCGATCGGCGCGATCGTCGACCGCAACCTCGCTCCCTTGCTGCTCGGCCAGAACCCGCTGATGACCGAGCTCCTGTGGCAGCGCCTCTACGATCGGAACCTGACGATCGCCGGGCAGGGGATCTTCATGCGCGCCCTGAGCGCGGTGGACATCGCCCTCTGGGATCTCAAGGGCCAGGTGGCCGGCCAGCCGATCTGGGTCCTGCTGGGCGGCGCCCGGGAGCGGGTGGAGGTGGCCGTCGCCGGTGGCTATGCCCGGGATGGGGTCGGCCTGGCGGACCTCGCCCGCGAGGTCGACGACTATGCCCGGCGCGGCTTCAGGCAGGTCAAGATCAGCGCCGGCAAGCTGGGCTCCGATACCGCCCGCATCCGGGCGGCCCTGGACGCGCTGAACGATCGGGCTGAGCTTGCCTACGACGCTCATTGGGCGTGGCGGGACCTGCTCGACGTCGTGCCGGTGGTCCGCGAATGGGCCGGCCTGGGCCTGGCCTTCATCGAGGACCCGTTTGCGCCCGAGCTCTGGCCGCTCGCAGCCGAGCTCCGTCGAATGGTCCCCATCCCGCTCGCGATGGGCGAGGACGCGGTCGGGCGCTGGGCCTTCGAGCGCCTGTTCAGGGAATTCCTGCCGGACCTGGTCCGGGTCGATGCGACGACGGTCGGCGGATTGAGCGAGGCGGTCAAGGTCTGTGCCCTGGCCAGTGCCCGGGGACGATCCGTGCTGCCCCACGTGTTTCCCGAGATCCACATCCACCTGGCGGCCGCCCTGCCCGCCGTGCGCGCCGTCGAGATCACCCTGCCGGAGTACGAGCTCGAAGCACTCCACCGGTTGTTCGCGAACTGGATCGAGCTCGATGGCGGGCACGCCAGCGCGCCGACCGGGCCAGGCCTTGGCTACGCACTTGACGAGCGGGCCGTGGCCCAATACACCGTCACTTCCACCCATGCGGCATGACGAGCGGAGGCCTGACATGAGCCGGAGCGCGCGAAGCGTCGTGGTGACCGGGAGCGGCGCGGGGATCGGCCGGGCGATCTTCGAGCGGCTGCATGCCGATGGCTGGGTGACGGTGGGCGTTGAGCTCGACCCGGCCCTGGCCGACGCTGCCCGGCAGGTGCTGGCCGGCGATCCGGCCGCCGGTGCCGTCCTGGTCGGCGATGCAGCCGATGTCGCGATCCTGGTCGCCGCCCGGGAGGCTGCCACCGGCCTCGCCCCGCTCGGTGGCTGGGTCAACAACGCCGCCGTCGTGGCGATGGGCAGCCTTCACGCGGCCGACCCGGAGATGGTCCGGCGGCTCTTCCGGCTGAACATCGAGGGCTACTTCTGGGGCTGTGCCGAGGCGGTTCGGACGTTCATGGCCCAACGCACGCGAGGCGCGATTGTCAACATCTCGTCGCTCCACGCCCGCGCCGCATTCCCGGCCTGGGCCGCCTACGAAACCTCGAAGGCGGCCCTCGGCGGCCTCACCCGCTACATCGCGGTGGAATACGGGCCGGCCGGGATCCGGGCCAATGCCGTTGAGCCCGGAGCGATCTATACACCCTGGAACGCGGACCTGATCGCCCGCTCCCCGGATCCGGCCGCCCAGCGCACCCTGATGGACTCGTTCAGCCCGCTCGGCCGGATGGGTCGCGCTGACGAGATCGCGGCCGTCGTCGCCTTCCTGCTCTCGGACGAATCGTCGTTCGTGACCGGGGCCTCGATCCCGGTCGACGGCGGGGCCACGGCCCGGAGCATGCTCGTCGAGCCCGATCCGGCCGTGCTGCCGCCCCTGGACGACTGAGCCGGGCTCAGTCCAGGCGCGGGTCGAGGACCGTCTTGATCCCGGTCCGCTCCTCGAGCCGCGTGAAGGCCTGTCGCCAGTCGCGCAGCGGCAGGGCTCCCGAAACGAGTGGCTTGAGCTGGACCGCGCCGGCCTCCAGGATGGCGACCGCCCGTAGCCAGGATGCCGGTGAGCTCCCGAAGGTCGCCCGGACCTGGAGCTCGCCGACGACAACCAGCCCGAACGGCAGCCGGACCTCGCCCGGCAACAGGCCGACCTGGACGTAGTGACCACCCGGCCGGACGAGGCCCAGGCCCATCCGCGTCGCGGCCTCCACCCCGGCGCACTCCACGACCACGTCGATCGACCGGGCCCCGCCTTCGGCTGCCAGCCGGTCGCGATCTGCGGGCAGATCGATCGAGCCCGTCGCCAGGCCGATCGTCCGGGCGACGGCCAGGCGCTCGGCGTCGGCGGCCGTGCCGACGAGCTCGACCAGGCCGCCGGCCGCCCGGGCAACCTGGGCGGCCAGCATGCCCACCGCGCCGGCCCCGATGACGACGACGCGATCGCCCGGCTGGACGACCGGCGGGTCGAGCAACGCGTTGCAGACGCAGGCGAGTGGCTCGGTCAGGGCGGCGGCCTGATCGTCGAGCCCCGCCGGCAGGCGATGGAGGAGAACTGCAGGCACGACCAGGTAGGCCGCGAAGCCGCCGTCGACGCCCGATCCGATCGACAGCCGTTCCCGGCACAGCATCGGCCGGCCGGTCCGGCACCAGCGGCAGATGCCACAGGTCCGAAAGGCCGTCTCGGGCGCGACCAGGGCAGCCAGCCAGGCGGGATCAACGCCGTCGCCGAGCGCATCGACGATTCCGGCCACTTCATGACCCATCGTGACCGGCGGCCGGAAGGAGTACTCGTCATGGAGGATGTGGAGGTCCGTGCCACAGATCCCGGCGGCGGTTACGGCGATCCGGGCCTGGCCCGGCCCGGGCAGCGGCACTGGCACATCGGCCAGGGCCGGTTCGCCCGCCCCCGGAGTGAGCTTGCGGAGGGCCAGCATCAGCTCGTCGGCCGGGGCCCGGCGGCGGGGATCGGCGGCAGCGGTCGGGCGGCGTGGACGGCGCCGATCTCGGTGACCGGCCCGTCGCTCAGGACCGCGTAGTCGTGGGATGGCAGGACATGCCCGGTGAACTGGCGGACGAGGTCCATCGACGAGATCGACGCATCGACGTCGGTATGGAACCCGGGCGGCAGGTCGGCCTCGATGTTCTCGTAGGTGCAGATCGCATCGCCGGCGATCGCAAAGCGGCCATGGCGCGTGTTCACGATCACGGCCTGCGAGCCGGGCGTATGGCCCGGGACCGGGACGACCACGACGCCTGGGGCAATCGTGGTCTGGCCGTCGACCACGTCCAGGCGCGGGACGAGGTAGGGCGGCCGTTCCCAGCCGGACAGGGGTGACAGGAACGAGCGCCGGAAGAAGCGCCCCGGTGAGATCGCGTAGCGCAGCTCCTGCTGCTGGACCAGGACTCGAGCGTCAGGGAACAGGTCGCAGTTCCCGGCGTGGTCCCAGTGCAGGTGGGTCAGCAGGACGAGCTCGACATCGGCCGGGTCGATCCCGGCCTGGCTCAGGGCATTGGCTGGGACCTGGTGCGCCTCGCGACTGAAATCCTCGCCGATGAACTCGGATGGGCGGCCGTTCATTGGCACGCTGGTGTCGACGACGATCGTCGTCGGCCCGCGCAGGACCCACATGACCCGGGGCACCCGCACGATCTCGCCGAAGCCAGAGGTGTAGGTGAGCATTGACTTCTCGAGCATCGATGTGCCCGTGTCCAGGGCCAGGATCTGCCACGCCGGGTCGGTCTGTGTCTCGCTCACGGGCCTGCTGTTCCTCTCATGCGGGACGGACCATGAGATACGATATCTCAGTCCCGGGGATCCCCGGACCCGGCTCAGACGCAACGGGAGGATCCGCCGAATGGCCGTTCAGGGCATCTTCCATCCAGTCGTCAGTGTGGCCGACATGGCCACCTCCGTGGGCTACTACCGCGATGCGCTTGGCATGATCGTCACCTTCGACGACTACCACGATCCGGAGGCGATCAGCCAGCTGTTCGGCCTGGCCGAGCCCCGCGTCCACTCGGTCATCGTGGGCTGTCCGGACGGGTCCGAGATCGAGCTGGTCGAGTACGAGCGGCCGCGCGGCCGAGCGCAGGTCGAGCGCCAGCCCCAGGATGCGGGCCTCCTGGCGATCAACCTGCGGGTCGAACGGATCGAGGAGCTGCAGGCCAGGATCGAAGCAGCGGGCTTCGGCTTCGGCTCCAAGATCGTGGTCCAGACCCTGCCCGATGGCGGCACGATCAAGGTGCTCGTGTGCAAGGCGCCTGACGGCGTGACGGTCATCCTGGTCGAGCTGCCGGCCGGTCGCGGCTCGCTCGCAGCTCCCGGCTGAGGCCCGGCCGTCGGCTGGCGACACAACGCGCGGGCCGAGGCGCGGGACTTCTTCAACCGAGGTATACACGATATCTCATTGCGGTTTGGTGTCTAGATGTCTTGCAGTCTCTACTCGGCTGTGACATGCTCTCGCGGTTCTCGCTGGAGAGGCCGTAGCAGTGAGGAACGCCGACGAAAACAGCTCGCAGTCTCGCGGACGCGCGACGTGCGCGCGTCAGGCATGACCCGGCGCCCTGCCAGCGTCTGAATCCGGAGGAGGATACGGATGGCCCCAGGTAAGAATCGGTGGCATGGGAGGGTTGTGGCGATGGCCGTCGTCACCCTCCTCGTGGCCGCCTGTAGCTCGAGCTCGACCCCGGTGCCGGCGACGGCACCGGTCTCCAGCACCGCGCCGGGTAGCAGCGCAGCCCCAGCCGCGACGCCTTCACCGTCAGCCGCCCAGCCGTACGCCGGCACCACGCTGACCGTGGAGGCCTACGCCAGCGACCCTGAAGAGGACTTCTACAAGACCCTGATGCCGGCCTTCACGACCCAGACCGGGATCACCGTGAACTACGTCCAGCAGCCTGTCGACACACAGGACCAGAAGATCCCGCTCCAGCTGTCGGCCAAGGACTCGTCACTGGACGTCTTCTTCACCGGCTCGGAGAAGATCTCGGCGTTTACCGGCTCGGGCGGCGTCGAGCCGCTTGACAAGTACATCAGCGACCCGACCCTGACCTCGTCGGACTACAACTTCACGGACATCGCGCCGGCCGTCGAGTCGGCTTGCCAGTCCGGCGGCGTGACGTACTGCATCGCATCCCATGCGGGTGGCGGCGTCCTCTACTACAACAAGGCCATGTTCGCAGCGGCGAACATCGCGGCACCGCCGAACGACATGAACGAGCTCCTGGCCGACGCCGTCAAGCTCAACACCCCCGATCATGCCGGCTTCTGCGTGCGGGCCGACAAGTCCCAGACGCTGTACGACGCGTTCCAGCTCTGGAACCACTTCATCCCGTACAACAACCCGATCACCGGCACCTACTTCGACACGAGCTGGAACTTCCTGATCGGCATCGAGCCGGACGCCAGCCAGTTCGGCCAGTTCTACCGCGACATCCTGCAGAAGGCTGCCCCCAAGGGCATCTCCACCTATCTCGTGACGAACTGCCTCTCGGACTTCCAGCAGGGCCGGGTGGCGATGTGGCAGGATGACTCGGGCAATATCCCGAACGTCCTCGACCCCACCCAGTCGAAGGTCGTGAATGACGCGGCGTTCTGGGAGATCCCGTGCCAGGCTGTCAACCCCAACAACTGCGCGCTCGTCCAGCCGTTCGGCATCTGGATGAATGCCGCATCGACCAAGAAGGATGCTGCCTGGCAGCTGATCCAGTTCCTCTCGTCCAAGGCAACACAGGTGGGGGCGGCAGATGCCGGCGCGCTGCTGACGCCCTCACGCAACTCGGTCTTCACCGATCCGAGCGTCCAGGCCAAGCTGCCGCCGACGTTCCTGACCGCCGAGCTGTACGTCCTCGCACACCCGGATGCGGCACTCCTGCCGTTCATTCCGGAGGGCGTGGCGCTCATCCCGGCAATCTCGAATGGCCTGTCGGACCTCATCACGAGCTCCGCCTCCGTGTCCAGCATCATGGCCACCATGAAGGCCGCCGAGGACACCCTCATGAAGAAGGCGGGCTACCCCAAGCCATTCCCGTCGAACTGAGCCCCACGAGCGGACTCAACAGCCCCCTCGCGAGCCTCTGATGCAGTCAATCAAACAGGCCCCTGCTCCACGCAGGGGCCTGTCCCTGTTCGGCTTCCTCGACCGTCACTTCCTGGTCACGGCGGCCTGGCCGTCGCTGATCATCATGCTCGGGATCACGCTGATCCCGTTCATCGTGACGATCGGCCTGGCCTTCACTAACTACGACCTGGTCCAGTTCGGGAAATGGCATTTCATCGGCCTCGACAACTTCAGCCAGCTGATGGCCGATCCACAGATGCCGGTCATCGTGTTCAACACGGCCTACCTGGTGATCGGGACGACGGTCGCCGATACGGTCGTGGGGCTTGGCCTGGCGATCCTGATGGAGGCCAGCTTCCGGGGCGTGGGCTTCTTCCGCACCCTGTACCTGCTGCCGATCATGACGGCGCCGATCATCGTGGCCCTGACCTGGCGGGCGATGTTCAACGACAACGCCGGCTGGATCAACTATTTCCTGAGCCTGGCCCACCTGCCCCAGCCAACCTGGCTGGGCGACCCGATCCTGGCCATGCCCACCGTGATCATCTCGGACATGTGGACGGGGGTCTGCTTCCAGGCCGTCCTGCTCCTGGCCGGCCTGCTGGCCGTCTCCCACGAGCTCAAGGAGGCCGCCGTCACCGACGGGGCCAACCGCTGGCAGGTCTTCCGCCACGTCACCCTGCCGTCGATCCGGCCGATCCTGTTCGTCGCGGTCCTGCTCAAGGCGATCGACGAGTTCCGCAAGTTCGAGGGGATCCAGATCCTGACAACGGGTGGTCCGGGCATTGCCAGCACGACCCTCAACCTGCAGATCTACGACACGGGCCTGTTCTACGACCAGGTCGGCTACGCGGCCTCCTACGGCGTCCTGATGGTCGGGATGATCGCCGTGACGGCCGTCGCCATCTGGTTCTTCCTGGGGCGCTCGCGATGAGCCCGGCGGGCAGCTGATGCGGCCATCGCGACGGATTGGCGTCTTGCGGGTCGGCCTCCTCACGGCTGGCCTGGTCATCGTCGCGATCCCCTTCGTGTGGATCCTGCTGACGGCCTTCAAGTTCCAGGTCGACGCCGCCTCGATTCCGCCCGAGATCTTCTCGCCCTTCACCTGGACCAACTTCGAGAAGGTCTTCCAGGGGCCGTACCTGCAGTCCCTCGGCAACTCCGTGATCATCACCGTCGGGACCACCATCGCGACGCTTGTCGTTGGGGTTCCCGCCGGCTACGCGATTGCCCGGGGTCGCTTCTTCGGGCGGCGCTTCCTGGCCGGCTTCCTGCTCTTCAGCCGGATGGTGCCGCCGGTGATCTTCATCATCCCGCTCTTCCTGTTCTTCCACGAGCTGGGCCTGATCGACTCGTTCGTCGGCCTGATCCTGGCCTACCTGTCGGGGCTGCTGCCGTTCACGATCTGGCTGTGCGCGTCGTACTTCTCGGATATCCCGCTCGAGCTCGAGGATGCAGCCCGGGTCGATGGCTGCTCGCGCTTCCAGGCTTTCCTGCGGGTGGCGCTGCCGCTGGCGATCCCGGGCGTCGTGATCGTTGGCCTGCTGATCGCGATCGCGGCCTGGAGCGAGTACTTCATCCCGCTCCTGCTGGCCGGCCCGTACACCACGCCGGCCACGGTCGGGCTGGTTGACTTCGTGGGCGTGGACTCGATCAACTGGGGGGCCATGGCCGCCGCCGCCCTGGCCCTCGCGGTGCCCGTCTTCTTCGTCACGCTGCTCGCCCAGCGCGGCTTGCTCCGCGGCCTCACGGCGGGGGCGGTCAAGGGCTGACCGGCTGCTTCAGCGGGCGGTGAAGCCGCCGTCGACGAAGACCTCGGCGCCGGTCATGAANNTTGATCATCAGGATGTCCAGGTTCTGCTGCTCGATCGGGGTGCCGATATCCTTGGTCTGCATCGGGGTCATCACCGGTCCGGGATGGACCGAGTTGATCCGGATCCCGTCGGGCGCGAAGCGGAGGGCCGAGTTGCGGCTCATCCCGCGCACGGACGCCTTGGTCGCGTGATAGGCGATCGCCCGTCCGAAGCCGGCGACAACCCCCGAGATCGAGGCGATGTTGACGATCGCCCCGGAACCCCGCCGGCGCATCTCGGGGATCGCGTGCTTCATGCCCAGCCAGACGCCGATCTCGTTCACGTCGACGATCCGCTGGAAGCCCTCGAGGGTCTCGTCGACCGCGTCGCGCTCGCTGTTCAGGCCGGCGTTGTTGACCAGGATGTCGAGGCCGTCGAACGCGCCGAGCGTCGCCTCGATGGCGGCCCGCCAGGAGTCCTCGTGGCGCACGTCGAGCTCGACTGCCAGGGCTTCGCCACCGGCCGTCCGGATCGCCTCGACCGTCCGGGTGGCCGCCTCAAGGTCGATATCGGCGACCACGAGCCGGGCGCCCTCGAGGGCCAGCGTCTGCGCGGTCGCCGCGCCGATCGACCCGCCGGCGCCGGTCACCAGGGCGACCTTGCCGCCCAGCCCGAGGTCCATGTGCTCCTCCAAGACGTCTAGACAACAGAAGGTACGGGGTCGTCGGATCGTGCGTCAAGCGCGGACCGCCGAGACATTCGGCACGCGTGCGCCAAGGGTAGAATCCGGGGCGTGACTCGTGCCCGCCAGACGCCGGCTCACTGGCCGTCATATCGCGAGCTGAAGCCCGTCCCGGGCCTGCCGGCACGCACCTCCTGGGGCCTGTTCGGCCCCGACGACCGGGTCGGTACCCTCAACCTCCTGACCGAGGAGCGCGTCCGTTCCGCCGCACAGCTCGTCCGGCGCGGGGCGGTCTTTCCGCTGGGCTGGCGCCTCGAGCTGCCCGATCCGCCGATGTTCGGGCGCCGGCCGCTACGCCACGTCACGACCGTCTTCCCGAACGGGACCGACGATCACTACGACGACTTCTATCCCCAGGGCTCGAGCCAGTGGGACGCCCTCTCGCATATCGGCTATCCGGGACTCGGTTTCTACGGCGGCCGGCCGGCCGACCTGGTCGGCAATCCGGCCACGAACCCGCTGGGCGTCGACTGGTGGGCCCGGCGGGGGATCGCCGGGCGCTTCGTCCTGGTGGATGTCGGCCGCCGGCGCGCGACGGAGGGCCGGCCGCTCGACCTGACCCAGCCGACGCCGATCGACGTCGCGGAGCTCGATGCCACCCTCACCGCGCAGGGTATCGCCCTCGGCTCGGGCGACATCCTCCTGCTCCGCTTCGGCTGGATCGAGTGGTACGAGCAGCTCGATGGCCCGGGCCGGCAGCGGGTGGCGGCCCTCGGTCACACGCCCACGCCCGGGCTAGCGCAGGACGAGGCGACGGCGGCCTGGTTGTGGGATCACCAGGTGGCCGCGGTTGCCGCCGACAATCCCGGCGTCGAGGTCTATCCGGCCGACCCCGAGGACCTCGCCCACTTTCTCCACTATCGCCTGCTCACGTTCCTGGGGATGGCCCTCGGCGAGCTGTTCGACCTCGATCGCCTGGCCGCCGATTGCGCCGCGGACGGCGTCTACGAGGGCCTGCTCACAGCCGCCCCGCTCAACAAGCGCGGTGGCTCGGGCTCAACCGCCAACGCGATCGCCCTGAAGTAGTCGCGGCGAGTGGCCACCAGGGCTCAGGGGTGGAAGAGCTCGTCGTACGGTCGCTTGGGCCCCATGCCCAGCTCGATTCCGCCGCTCACGATCAGCGACGCGCCGGTGATGAACCGGGCGAACTCGCTGGCCAGGAAGAGGGCCGCATAGCCGACATCCTCGGGCTGGCCGCTACCGCCCAGCCACTGCCACGACTCCATGAAGTCGTGGAGCGCCCCGCCATCGACGGCTTCGGCCTCGATGCTGGCCCGCCGGCGGGTCATGATGTTGCCGGGCAGGATGGCGTTGACGCGGACGCCGGCTGCGGCCTCGTCGATCGCCAGAGCCTTGGTCAGCGAGCTGATCCCGCCCTTGGCGGCGACGTAATCCGGGTTCCAGAAGAAGCCGGAGTCGGCCACGATGCTACCGATGTTGACGATGCTCCCGCCGACAGCGCGCAGGTGGGGCAGGGCGAACTTCGAGGCCGCGAAGTAGGGCACCAGGTTGATCCCCAGCAGGGTCGCGAAGTCACCGACCTCGATCTCGTCGATCGGCTTGTAGCCGAAGTTCTGGCCGGCGTTGTTGATCAGGGTGTCGAGCCGGCCATGTTCGGCGGCCACCTGGAGAACGAGGGCTTCGAGGGCGGCCGTGTCGGCGACGTCGCACTGGACAAACTGGCAGGTCCCGGGTCCCCCGGCCGTCAGGCGCTCCGCGAGAGGGCCGCCGGGGTCCGCCGAGCGGGAGTTGATCACGACCGTCGCCCCGGCTTCGACGAACACCCGGGCACAACCCGCGCCGATTCCGTCGGATCCGCCGGTGATCAGGGCGACCCGGCCGGCCATCCGGACATCCATCAGCTCAGGCCGGGACTGCGGACTTCACGGGCGGGCCATCCTGCCTGGATTATCGGGGTCATCCCGCGGCGGCGCCAATCTCCGAGGGAGCCACCGGGCGGCCTTCGGCGATCGAACGCTCGAGGGCGAAGAGCGAGCGCATCGTGCGCAGGACGTTCGGNNAAGGATTCGGGCGCGTAGCGGTAGGTCAGCGGCAGGTCGACGCCGACGCCGGGCCGGTTGTGCATCCCCAACCGGAGGTAGCCGCGGGCCATCCGGGGCTGGCCGGGCTCGGGGATCTCGATGTCGTCGGTCCCGTCAAGCGAGCCTGTCTCGCCGACGATCGTGATCGGCCAGGTCCGGCGCAGCTCGGAGGCGAAATCGTCGCGGAGGGTGGCCTGCGAGCCGTCGTCGAACACGAATGTCGCGGCAACCACCGAGCCGGCCGCCGTGCGCCGGGTCTGGTTGGCGAAGACCAGGCTTGGCTCGCGGTCGAACCACGACAGGAGGATGTCCACCTGGTGGACGCTCACGTCGTGGACCGCGTCGAAATCGGGTCGGTGCTGGAGGCCGCGCGCCGAGTCCCACTGGATGCCGGCTGCGAGCAGCGGACCGAGGACGCCGCGCCGGATCAGCTCGCCCGCCGCGAAGTAGGTCGGGGCGTAGCGCGAGTTCTGGTTGACGGCCAGCTTGACCTGGTNNCGGCGGCCGCCGCCACGATCGCGACGCACTGTTCGTAGGTCGCCGCCAGGGGCTTGGCCAGCTGGATGTTGATCCCGCGCGAGGCGACATCGCGCACCACCTCGACTCGCTCGGCCGACATCCCGCGATCCCAGCGCAGGTTGATGTCGACAATGTCGAGCCGCTCGCGGTCGAGCATCTCGCCCACATCGGCGTACAGGTTCGCGATCCCGAATCGGGCCCGGGCCCGCTCACGCGCCTCTTCGCTCGGGTCGACCGCAGCCACGACGTCATAGCCGGCGGCCCGGTAGGCCGGCAGGACGTTGTTGTTGACGAACCGGCCNNTTGCGCACGCACGCTGCCGATCCGGCAGGGGCACCCGGCCGGAACAGAACGTCTAGACCTCTGTACGCTATCGGATGTCTGTCGGCCGCGTCAAATGAGAAGGAGCGACGTCCTGCGATGACCGTGATGACCGTCCTGGGACCGGTGCCGGCGGCCGCCCTCGGCCATGTCCAGGCCCACGAGCACGTCCTCCTCGACCTTGGCCGGGCACCCTACCGCTGGGACACGGAGGGCCTGCTCGACGACGTCGTCGTGGCCGGCGAAGAGC
>PNAZ01000033.1:13075-24129 GCA_003169655.1 Chloroflexota bacterium | reverse complement strand
CGGCCGGGGATCATCGGCGAGATCGGGTCCGATAAGGCCAGGCTCACCGGGCTTGAGGAGCGCGTCTTCCGTGCGGCCGGTCGCGCCCATGCGAAGACCGGGCTCGCGTTGATGACCCACACGCCGTCGGGTGGCGCGCTGGCCCAGCTCGAGATCCTGGCCGAGAGCGGCGTGGATCCCCGGCGGGTTGCGGTCGGCCACAGCGACGCCCTCCTCGACCGGGACTATCACGACGCGATCCAGCGCTGGGGCGCCTACCTGTCGATCGACCTGGTCGGGCTGCGGGTCTATCCCGACGACCGCCGGGCGCGCCACGTTGCCGACCTCATCAAGGCCGGCTTCCTCGAGACGCTGCTCCTCTCGACGGACATCTGCCATCGATCGCGGCTGCGAGCCTGGGGCGGCCCGGGCTACCCGTTCCTGATCGAGGACTTCCTGCCCCGCCTGCGGGCGTTGGGCGTGAGCGACGCCGAGATCGCGGTGATGACCATCGACAACCCGCGCCACTTCCTCGCCGGCGAATGACCACCCGCCGGTCCGCTCCGGTCATCTAGACATCTGACGTCCCAGCGGCAATACTTGCAGGTACGCGCCGCGCCGCCGGTCAGGCCCGCGGATCAAATCAGCAGCGACTGAGCCGCGCGCTAGCAGGGCCCTTGGGGGCCAGCCATCGGAGGGATTCGTGCCTGCACAGGGGCTCGTCCGGGTTCCCGTTCGCCCGCTGGGGCGGGAGATGTTCGCCCGCTTCGGCTCGGTCATCGAGGCCGGCCGGCCCGACGACGAGACCCTCAACCGGGCCCCCGGCCAGATGGCCTACATGTGGGTCCACCAGCAGCTCACCTATCCGAAGACCCCGTTCATCGCCACCTGCCGCTACTACTTCCGGGGCGCTCGCTGCGAGTACGTCCAGAAGCATCCCGGTAGCACCGTGGTGCTCGTCCCGATCGACGCCAAGCCCAGCGTGATTTGGCTGATGCCCGACCTTGACGGGCGGCCCGACATCGATTCGGCCGAGGCGGTCCTGCTCGATGGCTCGCGCGGCGTCGTAGTTAATCCGGGGATCTGGATTCGCTACGCCTATCCGCTGCTCGACACCGCCGACTTCGCCTACGTCAGCGCCCGGGTCGACCCGGAGGACGACATCGAGCGGGCGTATCTCGAGCGGGACCAGGGGATCACGCTCGAGTGGTATTTCGCGCCGCCGGATGGACCCGGTGTCCAGATGACGCCCGGGGGGGCCGTCCTCCACCTGCCTTCACCCGACGGACAGGAGCTGTCGCTCGGCGTCGGCGGCGTGGTCCAGCGGCAGTCCGGCTCATGACCGACGCAGCCGACGAAGACGCCCTCCGGCGCGAGCTGGCCCAATACGCCCGGATGCTCGTCGAGATGGGCCTGCTCGAGTTCAAGGGTGGCAACCTGAGCGCCCGGATCGGTGACGACGAGATGCTCGTGACCCGGCGCAGCTCGGCCAAGGGCGCCTTCACCGACGACGATGTCGTCCGGACCTCCATCTCCCACCTCGACGACAATGCCAACATCGCCTCGAGCACGTACGAGATCCACCGGGCGATCTATCTCCAGACCGATGCCCGGGCGGTGATCCACGCCCACCCCAGCCAGACGGTCAGCCTGTCGCTCTTCCTGGACGAGCTCGTGCCCCAGGACGAGAACGGGATGCTCTACCTGCGCCCCAAGGTCAGCGTCGTCGCCCCGCCGTCGCTCTTCGGCTGGAACCTCGTCGCCGACCAGATGGCCGCGTGCCTGGTGTCGGAGAACGTCGTCGTCCAGAAATGGCACGGGACGTTCGCCAAGGGCCAGGACCTCGCCGAGGCCTTCCATCGGACCCGGGCCGTGGAGTTCATGAGCGCCCACCTGATCCGGATCGCCCAGCTGCGCCAGTACTTCGGCGAGCCGACTCCGCTGCCGGCCGAGATGGCCGAGGTGATCGGCGGGGTCCCCGGCCGCCAGCTCAAGCGAATGGTCTGAGCCGGCGCGAGCTTCGACGATCGGAGCGACCTAGGGCGCGAGCGGGCGGCCCTGCCGAAGCTGGTAGGCGTAGCGACTGCCCAGGAACCAGCCGATCGTCCGTTCGAGGGGCTGGCCGCCGGGCAGGTAGCTGACCCGGGTGCAGCACAGCACGGGTGCCCCGACGGCGATGCCGAGTTGGGCCGCGATCAGTCGGTCGGCACCGACCGCCTCGATCGACAGGACGGCGCGGCTCGCGACGCGGTCGTAGCGGTCGCGCAGGACCGCCGTCAGGCTCTGGTCGTTCAGGTCGATCTGGTCGAGGCCGGGGGCTTGGCGGACCGGGATGATCGACTCCTGGACGCCGATCAGGATCCCGTCGGCGTAGCGCAGGCGGCGGAGTCGATAGGCCGTGCCGCGGGCGCCGATCCAGACGGCCTCACGCGCCTCGGCGCTCGGCCGGACCTCTTCCAGCTTGATCACCCTGGCCCCCGCCGAGAGCCCCTGGGCCGTCAGCTCCTCGGCCAGGCCGATCGGGCGTTGGGCGACGCGTCGGAGCTTGATCGCGGCCACCGTCGTGCCATGGCCGTGGCGCCGCTCGATGGCCCCCAGGGCGGCGAGGCGGGCCAGCGCCTGGCGGACCGTCATCCGGGTCACACTGAATTCGTCGGCCAGGGCGGACTCGCTCGGCAGCAGCGAGCCGACGGGGTACGTCCCGGCCTCGATTCGCCGAGTCAGCTCATCCTCGATCACCCGGTAGCGGGGCTGGCGCGCCTCGCCGGTCACGGTCGCGCCTCAGCGCTGCCCGGCGCCCCGAGCAGGCGAGCGTCGAGCCCGGTCGTCCGGAAGGCCTCGCGGGCCGCAAGATAGCGATTCGCCAGTTCGCGATAGAGGGGCGCGTGGCTCGATCTCGGCTCGAATCGATCGAGGGCCGGCTGGTTGGCTCGAGCGAGGCCGCCGGCCGAATCGGCTCGGCCGATCGCCGCCCAGGCATACGCGCCGGCGCCCCGGATGCCCGGGTCCGGAGCGGTGACCCGGGCGATCGAAACCTCGAAGACATCGGCCAGGATGTGGGCCCAGGCATCGGACCGGGCCCCACCGCCGGTCAGCCGCACTTCGGCCGGGGGCTTCGGCAGGTGCATCGCTGTCAGCAACCAGCCCAGCTCCAGGGCGATCCCTTCGAAGACGGCCCGGGTCAGGTCGGCCCTGGTCGATCCGAGCGACAGGCCGAGGAACGCGCCGCGTGCCCGGCCATCGGGCACCGGCGCCGCGGCTCCGGCCAGGGCCGGGATGAACAGCGTGCCGGCCGCTCCCGGCGCTGACGACTCGACCAGCCGGTCGACCCGTTCGTGCGCCCGGACGCCAAGGATCCGCTGCCACCAGTCCGCGCCGCTGCCGCCGGCCTTGGCCAGCCCCAGCAGGCGCCAGTGAGCCGAATCCCAACCGGGCATGAGGATCAGGGACGGATCGAGGTCGTGGCGCGGGGCATCGATCGGGCCGGCCACGGTCGAGGCCGTTCCGAGATAGGCGTAGAGCTGGCCCGCGTCGACGACGCCCGAGCCAAGCTCCGAACAGATACCGTCCGACGCGGAGGCAATGAGCGGGATCCCCGCGGGCAGGCCCCAGCGAGCCGCCGCGGCGGCGCTGACCTGGCCAACTAGGGCACCGGGCTCGACCAGGGCTGGGAGGGCAGCCGGCGGGACCGCGAACGCTTCGAGCAGCTCGGTCGACCATGCCCGTCCGCGCACGTCGAGCAGGCCGACGTGGGCGGCCACCGTCAGGTCGCAGACCTGGCCCGGGACGCCGAGATCGGCGAGCAGGAGCGACTGCGGTGAGGCGATCTGCCACGAGCCCGTGAACGCGCGCGGCCGAACCCGGCGCAGCCAGTCGAGCTTGGGCAGCACCACGGCCGGATCGAAGCTCGTACCGGTGATCGCCCGGTAGCTGGTCGTGCTGCCGCGGGCATCCGCGGGAGCCTGGGCGGCGGCCCGCGTGTCCTGCCAGGTGATGATGCCCGTCCTGGGAGCTCCGGCACCGTCCACGATCGCGAACGAGCCACGTGGGCCGCTGACCGCGATCGCCTCGACCCGCTGGTTGCGGTCTGCCAGGACCTCGCCGATCGCCGACCGTGCCAGGCGGCGCATGTCGGCCACGCGATGCTCCCGTCGGCCGGTGGTATCGCCCAGGATCACCTGGCGCCTCGTGGCGTGAGCCACGACCGTGAGGTGCTCGTCCACGAGGGCCACCTTGATCGCGCTCGTCCCGAGGTCGATGGCCATGACCAGCGGTCCGCTGCCCAGCCCGCCGGTCGGGTCGGATCGGTCAGCCACGCCTTGCATCATACGGTCGTGCCTTGGCCCCAGTCTCGCATTCGCTCGTCGACCGCCTGCGGAGCCGGGGATTGATCATGGCAAGATGGGTCGCAGCGAGACATCCGGAACGCAACATCGGAGTCTTCCTTGAGCGATCGCTCGCCTGACCTGGGAATTGCCATCGAGCTGGCCAACGCAGCCGGCGTGATTGTCCGTGGGCACTTCCGCAGGCTCGAGCTCGTCGAGCGCAAGGGTCCCGGCGACGTGGTTACCGAGGTGGACTTCCTCGCCGAGGCGCTGATCCTCGACGGGATCCGGGCCCGGTTCCCATCCGACCGGATCGTCGCCGAGGAATCGGGCAACCATCCGTCAAGATTTGCGCCGGGCGATCCGGCGCACGGCGAGCGCACCTGGTTCGTGGATCCGCTCGATGGCACCGTCAACTACGCCCACGGCATCCCGTTCTTCTCGGTCTCGATCGGACTCGTCGTGGACGGCCGCCCGGCGCTCGGCGTGGTCCTCGATCCAATCGCCATCGAGCTGTTCACGGCGGTCGCCGACGGTCCCGCGGAGTTGAATGGTCGGCCGATCTGCGCCTCGACGGACATCCTGCCCGCTGACCTGCTCGTCTCGAGCGATGAAGCCCCGCGTGGGCGACTGCTGGGCTCCGCGGCGCTCGAGCTGTGCTACGTCGCGGCGGCTCGCCTCGATGCCTTCAGCCAGGAAGGCCACCTCTCGAACTGGGACGTTGCCGCCGCGGGCCTGATCGCCGAACGGGCCGGAGCGAGCCTGGCATCGGTCCCGGACGGTCCGTGGTTCGAGCTCGACCGAGCGCCGGGCTCGTTCGGCCTGATCGCGGCCTCACCGGCCTACCGGCAGCGGGACGCCTGAGCGTGGTCGCCGAAGCGCCTCGAGGACTCCGCTTCGGGCTCTTCCTGGGCCAGGCGAACAAGCCGCTGGCGCAGGTCTACGACGAGTTCCAGATGGCCGAGGACCTCGGCTTCGACCATGCCTGGCTGGTCGATCACCTCGTCGACACGGACGGCCCGCCGAGCAATCCGATGCTCGAAGCGTGGACCCTCCTCGCGGCGATCGCCGCTCGAACATCACGGATCCGGCTGGGCATCCTGGTCACGAGCAACACGTTCCGCCATCCGGCGATCCCCGACACGGCCACCGACGGCGTCCAGACGGAGCTCGCCGAGCGGATCCGCTACGTCGACGACGCCTGCCGGGCGATCGGCCGCGACCCGGCCGAGATCCGCCGCTCCACGTGGACAAAAGCGGAGTCAGCGCTCCAGGACGAAGGCGCCTGCATCGATTTCGTGACCCGCCACCAGGCGCTCGGCTTCACCGACTTCTCGACCACGATGGCATCCCCAACCCAGCTGCCGCTGCTGCGCCGCATGGCCGAGGAGATCATCCCGAACATGCGAGGAGGCTCGAATGCCGACGGTTAGCGTCCGCTACATCGTCAACGACGTCGATGCGGCGATCAGCTTCTACTGCACGCACCTTGGGTTCCACGAGGACATGCACCCCGGGCCTTCCTTCGCGATGCTCTCGCGGGGCGACCTTCGGCTGGTCCTCAGCCGGCCGGGCGGCGGACCGGGTGGCGGCCAGGCGATGCCCGATGGGCGCCTGCCCGAGCCCGGCGGCTGGAACCGCTTCTCGCTCGAGGTGACCGATCTCGAGGCGATGATCGAGACGCTGCGGAGCGCCGGCGTCCATTTTCGAAACGAGATGGTCAGTGGCGTCGGCGGCAAGCAGATCCTGATCGACGACCCGTCGGGCAATCCGGTCGAGCTCTTCGAACCGACGATTCCAGAGGCCAAGCTCTAGGACCGCGCACCCGACGTGCTGGGCGCCGCTACCCTGGTTCAGACCGCTCCCAGGACGAGGGCGGCGTTCAGGCCGCCGAACCCGAACGAGGTCGACAGGATCCGGTCGTAGCGGCCAGTTCGCCCCGTCCGGAGCAGGCCCGGCAGGAGCGCCTCGATCTCGGGATCAGGCTCGTGCAGGCCAACCGAGGCCGGCGCCCAGCCATCGCGAATGGCCAGGGCGCAGATCGCCGCCTCGATCCCGCCCGACGCGCCAAGCGGGTGGCCGTAGAGCGCCTTCGTGCCGCTGACCGGGATCCGCGCCGCCCGATCGCCGAGGGCCAGGGCAATTGCCCTGGCCTCGGCCAGGTCGCCGAGCGGTGTCGAGGACGCGTGGGCGTTCACGTAGTCGATCTCGTCCGCTGCGACGTGGGCATTGGCCATTGCGATCGTCGCCGCCCGGGCCGCCTGCGAGCCGTCGGGCCGGGGCTGGACCATGTGATACGCGTCGGAGGTGGCGCCATAGCCGAGCAGCTCGGCGTAGGGCACGACGCCGCGTGCCTCGGCGACATCCGATGCCTCGAGGACGAGGAGCGCCGCGCCTTCGCCCATCACGAAGCCGTCGCGACCCTGGTCGAACGGCCGAGCGGCTCCAGTCGGGTCGTCGTTGCGCGTCGACAGCGCCCGGATGATGTCGAACGCCCCGAACGCGAGCGGGCTCAGGGGCACCTCGGCGCCCCCTGCGATTGCCGCGTCGATCTCGCCGGCCCGGATCGCGCCGAGCGCCTCGCCGATCGCGACGGTGCTCGAGGCGCACGAGTTGGCGGTCGAGAGGATCGGGCCGTGGACACCGAGGGCGATCCCCAGGTTTGCCGGCGCCGCGCCGCCGAAGACGGCTAGGGCGAGGGTCGGGCTGACGGAGCGGATCCCGCGCTCGAGATAGCGCTCGTGCTGCTCCTCGGCGTAGACGATCCCGCCCAACGCGCTGCCCAGGTAGATCCCGATCCGTTCGGCGCTCGGGGCGCGGTCCTGGCCGGGCACGAGCCGGGCGTCGGCGAGGGCCATCTTGCCGGCGGCCAGGCCGAACTGGCTGAACCGATCGAGCTGGCGCGCGGTCTTGGGCTCCATGTGGTCGAGGGGTTCGAAGTCGTCGACCTGGGCCGCGACCTGGGAGCGGAACGAGCTCGGGTCGAAGCGGTCGATCCGCTTGATCGGCGAGCAGCCTGCCCGGAGGCCGGCCCGGAACGCGGGCAGCCCCGTCCCGGCGGCGGTGATCAGGCCGATTCCGGTGATCCAGACCCGGCGCGGCGAGTCGTTGCGGGAGCCTTGGGCGGCCATCACGTCTTGGGGTACGTCCCGGCGAGCTGATCGGACGTGTCGACCTTGTTGAGGGCCTCAGCCAGGGCCTTGAATGTCGCGAGGGTGCGCCGGGCGATCGGCCGGGTGAAGAAGCGATCGACGAAGGCTGGCAGCGCCTCGTCGCCGAGCAGATCGCCGAGGATCGGGATCGGCAGCCGCCGCCGGAAGGCGTGATCGATCACGACGTGGCAGCCCGTCGGGGTAGCGTCGATCCGCCAGGTCACGTTCATCCCGGCGGTGACCCCGCCGAGGTGCTGGAACCGGAGGCGAAGCGTCTCGGGCTCGGACCAGGTCCGGGCACGCCAGACGACTGGCAGGCCGAAGGCGTGCAGGCCGAACGCCGGCCGAACGGCAACCATCCGGAGGACCGGCCGATCTTCCGCGCGGCCGCTCTCCCGGCCGCCCGCGCGGCGCACGCTCAGGTAGTGGGGGAGCAGGCGCGGCCAGCGCTCGATGTCCCGGGCCAGCCGGAAGACGAGCTCCGGCGGGGCCGCTACCTCGTTCGAGACGGTCGAATGCATGGTCAGGCGCTCATGGTCGGAGCAAGGCGGCAAGGAAGCGCGGATCGAGGCCGCGCTCGGCACGGACCAGGTCGCCCATGACCAGGCTCATCCTCTCGCGCGGGCCGGCGCGCGCGGCCAGCCGGCGGGCGGCGTACTCGAAGAGCGCCGGCCGGCCGAGGAAGAGCTGGACCAGTGAGCTGACCCAGTCCTTGGCCCGGAATCGGACTCGCAGCGCGTGCTCGTACGCCGCGGCAGCGCTCGAGGCGTCACGGCGGCCGGAGCGCAATCCGTCGATCGCGTCGGCGGCGAGCTCGGCCGAGATGAGGGCCCGATGGATCCCCTCGCCGGTGAACGGGTCGAGGAAGCCGGCCGCGTCGCCCACGAGGAACCAGCCCAGTCCGGCCACCGCCGAGACGCGATGTCCGACGGGCGCCGCGCCCTCGACAGTGTCGGTCGGCTCGCCGGCGCGCCAGCTCGCGGGGTCGTCGGCCGTCGCCGGGATCTCGCTGACCAGTCGTGCCGCGAGCTGGTCGGCGCCATCGGCATGGAGCGCGGCACGCCAGCTGGGTCCGAGGACGATCCCGACGTTGACCCGGCCGCGCGGCACCGGCGCGATCCCGACGTAGCCGTCGCGCAGGATGCGCATCCGCGCGTCGCGCGCCAGCTCGGGCGCAGGGTCGGCCAGGTGGTAGGTCAGGGCGGTCCGCGCGGCAAGGCGGGCGGGTCGCGCCACGCCCATGGATCGAGCGATCTGCGATCGGATCCCGTCGGCGCCGACGATCACCCGGGCGAGCTCGGTCCTCGTATCGGCATCTGGGCCGCTGAGGGTGATCTCGAAATGGCCGCCCGTCCCCGCCGGCTGCTCGACCCCGGCCACGGTCACTCCCGGTCGAACGTCCGCGCCGGCGGTCGCGGCCAGCCCGAGCAGCAGCGGATCAAGGACGGCGCGATCGAGGCCGACGGCCGGCGCCGCCAGGGAGCCGTCGTCGCCGTACGTCAGCCGGAAGTCTGCGCCGCGTGGTGTCTCGACCCGCATCGCGGGCACGGGCCGGGCGATGCGCGCCAGGGCCGCATCGTCCAGTCCGAGACGTCGGAGCGCCGCAACGGTAGCCGGCGAGGTGAAGACGCCGCCCGCGCGCCAACGCCAGGCAGGTGCCCGCTCGAAGATCACGACCTCGCGCCCGGCCCGGCCGAGGTGGGTCCCGAGCGCAGCGCCGGCGAGGCCACCGCCGACAATCGCGACGTCGATCGTCATTCCACTTGCTCCCGAACCGCGGCGATCGCGTAGCGGTGGCCCAGGAACCCTTCGATCGTGAAGATCGGCCGCAGGCCAGCCTTCGCCAGGAGCGCGCCCATCTCCTGGCGCGTGTAGGCGCGCCGAACGCTGAGAGATGCGTCGGTTCGCGTCAGGCGGCTGCGTGCCAGGGTGTGCGACAGGAGCCAGGCGCCGAGCAGGAACAGCCGCCCGCGGGCGAGGTCATTGACAACGACTCCGACGCTCGCCACTCGGGCCATCTCCCGGAGCAGGGCGATGGCCTCATCGGGCGGCAGGTGATGGAGGACCATCGAGGCGTGGACGACGTCCTGGCTGGCGTCGGGGCGCGGCAACGAACGGCCATCACCCACGACGAACGCGAAGTGCGGGCGCGAGGCGAGCTCGGGCACGTTCGCCAGCGCGGCCACCACGACCTCCGGCCGGCTGTCGAGCGCCGTCACCTGGAGCTCGCGACCGCGCTTCGCCTCGTTCGCCTGGAGCGCTGCCGGGATGTCGCCGGCACCCGTGCCGACGTCGAGCAGGCTGAGCGGACCCGAACGATCATCAAGGAGGGCGTCCAGCGCCCACCGGCTCAGGGCGATCCCGCCGAAATGGCGGTTGATCCAGGCCAGGTCTCGGAGGTTCGCGGCCAGCGCGTCGGGGTCATCGAGCGGGCCGTCGAGCAGCTCCACGCCATCAGCGAGACGATCCATCGCGGGTCCAGACCAGGCACGAGTGCGGCCCATCAAGGCTACACGTTCGGCCCCCTGTTGCAGCCATCGATCGCCGCCGATTTCCCTAGACTTGCCCGATGGTCGAAGGAGTCTTCCGGGTCCAGTTGCCGGATGGTTCGGTCTGCCTCGCGGGCGGTGATCCGGCGTTCGGGCCGGCCAGACTCCTGGCGCCGGGGCTGACCCTGGCCGTCGCGCTGCGCCATGGTGCGAACGGGCTGGACGAGCTGCTGGCGGTGCCGGCCGATGGCAGCGACGCGGTTCCGAACGACGTCCGGATCCTGGCCCCGATCGACAGCCAGGAGATCTGGGCGGCCGGTGTCACCTACCGGCGATCACGCGATGCGCGCAAGGACGAGTCGGCCAGTGCCGACGTCTACGACCGGGTCTACGTCGCCCAGCGGCCCGAGCTCTTCTTCAAGTCGCCGGCCTGGCGTGTCCGGGGCCCGGGCGAGTCGATTGGCGTGCGGGCCGATTCGGCCTGGAACGTGCCCGAGCCGGAGCTTGGCCTGGTCGTCGCCGGCGACGGCTCGATCGCCGGCTTCGTCATCGGCAACGACGTCTCATCGCGCTCGATCGAGGGCGAGAACCCGCTCTACCTGCCGCAGGCCAAGGTCTATGACGGCTCGTGCGCCCTCGGCCCGTGCCTTGTTCCGGCGAGCCAGGTCACATCGCCGTTCGGGATCCACCTGTCCATCGCGCGGGGCGGCACCGAGGTGTTCGCCGGCGAGACCTCGACGGCGGAGCTGACCCGCGAGCTCGCGGACCTCACCGAGCACCTGGTCCGGGCGCTCAGCCTGCCCGACGGAGCCATCCAGCTGACCGGGACCGGGATCGTTCCGGCGGCCCCGTTCACGCTGCTCCCGGGCGACACCGTCCGGATCGAGATCGATGGCCTGGGCGTGCTTCAGAACCCGGTGGTCGAGGTCGGCCGGCCATCGTGGCCATAGCCCATCCGGCAGTACTCGACGCTCGCCCGTGCTGACGGAAGTCCTACGGACGGACCAGGGATCGCGGCCGATGCTTTGCGTCGTGACCACCAGCTTCGACCGGACAGCCCGCCTATCGCTTCGAACGCTCCCGAGTCGGTCTGTCGTGCTGATCGCGGC
>PNAZ01000033.1:0-13053 GCA_003169655.1 Chloroflexota bacterium | reverse complement strand
AAGGCCGCGGCCGTGTCCGTCATGCTGCTCGTCGTGCTCCGCGTCGAGCGTCGCTTTCCCACCCTCGTGCTGCCATCAGCGGCGGTGCTGATCGGGATCGGATTGCTCGGGGCGGGATCCAACCTGTTCTTCGGACTGCTGCGCTAAGACCGCGCGCAACGCCGGACATGAAGAGGAGCCCCCTCGACTGAGGAGGCTCCTCTTGCGTCCTGGCGACTCTGTTAGATCGAATTGCCGACGTTGCTCAGGATCGCGCTGACCTGTCCACCGAGGAACAGCAGGGCAATGATGGCAATGATGGCGATCAGGGCAAGGATGAGTGCGTACTCAGCGAGCCCCTGGCCGTTCGTGGCGCGGGATAACTTCCGATTCATGAGGCCTGGTCCCTCCGACTATCTCTCGCGCCTGCCGAAGAATGAATGAAGATCGGCAACAAACGCGAAGATGCGCAAAGTACATCAGACCCCACCAGATTCCCACCATTTCTTTCCAGCGCGCTCGTCGGGAATCGGAAGGGGCCCCCTCCACGAGGGGGCCCCTTCCGACGTTGACGCAGGGAAAGCTAGACGGAGTTGCCGACGTCGCTCAGGATCGCGCTGACCTGCCCGCCCAGGAAGAGCAGGGCGATGATCGCCACGATCGCGACCAGGGCGAGGATCAGCGCGTACTCGGCGAGCCCCTGGCCCTCGGTCGCGCTGGCAAATCTCTTGATCACGTTTCGAACCATTGCGGCACCCAGTCCTTCCGATTGCCCCGTGTCTGCCGAATGAGGATGCCGGCAGCTCGCCGAGGAGATAAGACGGAAGTACTAACACGTCGCAGTCCGAATAACCATGCCTTCCGTGCCTGGACGCACCGCATTAGTCAGAGGTGCGGGCGATCTGGAGGCGATGGGTGGGGAGCGGTGTAGGCGAGGCGTCTGGCCGGGCGGAGTCCGAAAGTACCGGCTCGCGACAAGACCGACTGGCGTCCGCCATTGAGGTGGGTGCGGCGGCCTGGAGGCTCTAGGTCGAGGCCGCCGATTCGGTCAGTACGACGCGCTCGTCCGCGGGGGCAGGCGCTGCCGGGCCGGATCGGGCAAGGGCGGCGTCGAGCCGGGCCAGGAATGGCTGTGCGCCGAGTCGCACGAGCGTCTCGCGGGCCGGTCCTGCCGCGGCTCGAACGTCGGGGTCGTCCGGGTCGAGGAGGGTTGCCATGTCGATGACGGTCAGGAACTCGTCCATCACGATCCCGAGCTCGCGCGAGAGCCGGAGCGAGGTCCGATAGCCCGCCCTGGCTTCATCCCGGCGCCCGTTCAGCGCGGCGATGCCGGCCATCACGGCCAGTCGCCCGGCATCGACACCGGGACCCCGGCCGGCCACCTCCTGCAGGCGGCCCAAAGCCTCCTCCGCCTCGGCCAGGTCGGCAGCCCAGAGGCAGGTCCGGGCGAAGATCAGGGTGGTGAGCATGTCCGGCTTCGGCGGCAGGATCTCGATCACTCGATCCGCGGCGGCCCGCGCGAGGCGCCGGTCGCCAGCGGCGAGGGCAGCGATCGACTGGGCAAAGGGCAGGTGGCTGATCGCCTGCGGATCGGTCTCGCCCTCGAGTTGACGCTCGATCTCGGCCAGGACCGGGGCAGGCGGCGCACCGCGCAGCAGCGTATAGAACGCCTGGACGCCCCGGAGGTGGACCTCCTCGTCGGGCTGTGCTCCGTCGAGGGCATTGGTGACCGTCGCCAGCCCGCCGTCCCAATCACCGAGCCGCAGCGCGAGGAAGCCGATCAATTCCTGGAAGTCCAACAGGAATGATTGGATGCCCAGGCGCTCCGCCAGGTCCAGGCTCCGCCGTGCCGCGGCCAATGTGGTCCGCGGATCGGATTCTGCCGTGAACCCGGTTGAGTTCAAGGCGGCCCGCAGGATCGTAAATGTCAGCCCGGCGGTCTCGGCGAGCTGCCGGCCGGCCTCGACCGCCCCGAAGCCCTCGCGCGGTCGTCCGACCACGCCGAGCGCCGTGCCTTTCGTAACGAGCAGATCGGCAATCAACGGGACCAGGTCGAGACGCTCGGCGCGAGCCAGGGTCGCGTCGGCTGTGACGATCGAGTCGGCCGAATGAGCGAACAGAAATTGGGCTCGCGCGAGCTGGGTCCAGAGGGCAATCCCGGCCGGGTCGTCGACCAGGTCGGCGAACTGTTCGGCCGCTCCGGACAGGAGCGCGAGGGCTGGGCCCGGCTCCGACGCGTTGAGCAGGATCCGACCGAGCTCGCCAGTCGCCCGGCAGAGCCCCACGCGATCGCCGTTCGATTCGTGGAGCGCGATCACCTGCGCCAGGAAGCCCTTGCCCTTGTCGGCCTGTCCCGCCAGCGACGCCGTTGCCGCGGCCCGCTCGAGCAGTTCCGCGCGCTCCCGGGGATCGTTCGTGACGGCGAGGGCTTGCTCGAAGAAGTCCGTCGCCTGACCGTTCGCCGCGAGTGCCGTGGCCCGTTCAGCNNTAGTGGCCGGCCAGGGCCCCGGCCAGCTCATCACTGCCCAGGCTCTCGAAATAGCGCGCGGCCGCGAGGTGGCGGGTCTTCCGATCGCGCTTGGCCAGGGCGTGATAGGCGACTTCGCGGATCAACCCCTGGACGAAGGCGTACTGACCCCGGTCCGGGCTGCGCGGGTCGGTCTCGACGGTCAGGATCTCGCGCCGGACCAGCGATCGGAGGCCGGTCGCGAGCTCGTCCTCAGGCTGGCCGCTGACCGCCGCGAGACCGCCGCTCGTGAAGCTCTGGCCGAGCACCGCCGCGTCCGAGACGAGCGCCCGATCGTCGGCCGGCAGGGCATCGAGGCGGGACGCGATCAGGGCGGTCAGTGTTTCCGGGACCGCCAGATCAGCCAGCTCCCCGGTCGGGCGATAGACGCCGTCCTCGAGACGGAGCTTGCCTTCGGCCAGCAGCATCCGGACGGTCTCCACCGCGTACAACGGGATCCCGTCCGCCCGGGCGATGATCGCCCGCTCTGCATTCCGGGGCAGCCCGGGGACGAGACCGGCCAGTAGCTCGCGCATCGCGTCGGGGGTCAGCGGCTCGAGGTAGAGCGAAGTGAAGCTCCGTTTGCCGGCGCCCCACTCGGGCCGCCGCTCGAGGAACTCAGGCCGGGCCAGGGTGACGATGTAGATCGGCAGGTTGCGCGACCACTCCAGGAGATAGTCGATGAACTCGACCAGGCCGCTGTCGGCGTGGTGGAAGTCCTCGAAGACCATCACCACCGGCGAGGTCTCAGCCAGCCGCTCGAAGAAGGTTCGCCAGGCACCGAAGAGCTGCTCGGAGCCCATCTCCGACTCCACCCCCAGGAGCGCCAGGAGGGCCGGCTCGACCCAGCTTCGCTCGGCGGCGTCGGGCACATGGCGGGCCACCGTCTCGGCGACCTTCGCCCGGGTGGTTGCCTCGTCGTCCGCCTCCAGCAGCCGGCACCGCTCGCGAACCATCTCGCCCAGGGCCCAAAAGCTGATTCCGTCGCCGTACGCCGGCGAGCGGCCGTCGTGGAACCAGACGCTCTCGACCAGGCCGTCGGAATACTTGCTGAACTCCCAGGCCAGGCGGGTCTTGCCGATCCCACCGGGCCCGATGACGCTCACCAGCCGCGCCCGCTTCTCCCGGCTGGTCGCGTGGAAGAGGTCCTTGATCAGGCGCAGCTCCTCGTCGCGGCCGACGAAGGGTGCCTCGAGCACGTCGGCCCGGTTACGGCCGCCGAGCTCGGCGACCACCCGCAGCGCTCGCCAGGCCGGCACCGCTGCGGACTTGCCCTTGAGCGCCTGCTCACCGGCCGGCTCGAACGCGATTGCCTTGCTCGTGGCCCGCTGGGTTGCCTCGCCCACCAGCACGGTCCCAGGCGCCGCCACCGATTGGAGCCGACTGGCCGTGTTGACCAGGTCTCCGGCGACCATGCCCTGGTTCGTCGCGCCGATCGTGACCGCGGCCTCGCCGGTCAGGACGCCGGCACGCGCCGAGACCCCGGGGCCCAGCGAGCGGACCGCGTCGACCAGCTCGAGCGCGGCCCGGACCGCGCGCTCGGCGTCGTCCTCGTGGGCCGAAGGCGCCCCCCAGACCGCCATGACCGCGTCGCCGATGAACTTTTCGACGGTGCCTCCGTAGCGGCCGATCACGTCGCGAGCGAGCTCGAAGTAGCGGGTCAGCAGGTCGCGGGTGTCCTCCGCGTCGCGACCCTCGGCCAGGGCGGTGAACCCGACGAGGTCGGCAAACAGGATCGAGACGAGCCGCCGCTCGGCCACGGCCGGCTCGCCGCCCGCAGCTGCCTCGGGATGCAGGCCGGGGCCCGGCATCGCCAGCGGGGCACTCCCGCCCAGGGCAGTCGCGCACTCGCCGCAGAACTTCGCATCGGCGCTGTTCGCCGCGCCGCACGACGGGCAGCTGACAGCCAGCCGCGCGGCGCACTCCTTGCAGAACTTGCGGCCTGCCTCGTTCTCCGTCCCGCAGCTCGAGCAGATCACCGGATGCTCCACCTCCTCGTGAAGCACGAGGGTACAACGACTACCAGTGCAGGAATCCGCGCGAGGCCGTGCGGATCCGCTCGAGGATCAGCTGGCCGTCGGTGGCGTCGAGCAGGTTCGGCTGGGAGCGCTTGAGCTCGATCGTCGGGTGGATGTCGATCTGGGCGAGCCGGCCGCCGTCGAAGGTGAGCTCGACGATCAGGCCCTCGTCGGTCTGCTCGGAGCGGTCGAGGTCGAAGATGAAGTCGCCCATCGAATAGACCACGATCCCGTTGCCGATCTGTTCGATGGCGCCTGCCCAGTGGGGATGCGAGCCCAGGATCACATCGGCGCCATCAGCGATGAGGGCCGCGGCGTCGGCCCGCTGCGCGGCCGTGGCCGTGGCGGTGTACTCGACGCCCCAGTGGGGGACCACGATCACCACCTGGGCGCCGGCCGCCCGCGCCGCGCGAATGTCGGCCCGTGCCCGGGCCAGGTCGAGCGGGGCCGCACCCGGTCGAGCCGAGGTCGCCCCGTTCGCGCCCAGCTCGATCGCGTCGAAGGCCAGGATCGCGACCCGCACGCCGTCGATCGTGGACCAGGCGGGCGCATTCGCCGCGTCGAGGTTCGGTCCGGCGCCGACCGGGACGAGTCCCGCGGCCTTCACGTTGGCGATCGTCTGGGTCACCCCGAGTGACCCGAAGTTGCGGATGTGATTGTTGGCGAGCGAGACGACGTCGACGCCGGCGTCGTGGATCCCCGCCTCGAGGGCCGGATCGAACGAGAACGTGAGTCCGGTCGGGTGGTAGCGAACGTCGTTCGGGGTTGGCCCCTCGTGATTGACGAGGGCGAGGTCGGCGTCCCGAAAATAGGCCGCGACCGCGCCGGCGTGACCGGTGGCGGCCGCCTGGACCACCGTCTCGCCGGCGCTGCAGCACGAGCGCCGGACGATCCGGGCGGTGCCGCCGGCCCACGGGAAGTCCGGCCCATGGTGGAGCAGGACCGCCTCGCGATAGACCTGGCGATCGTTCATCACGTCACCGGCGGCCACCACGGTCCAGGTCGCGGTCGGGTCGAACGCCACGGCGGAGCCCGTAGGAGCCGGGATCGTCAATGTCCAATCGGCGATCGTGCGTACCCGGGCGTTTCCGAACAGCGTTCGGCCGTCGATCCCGAGTGCCCGGATCGCGGGCCTGACGTCCTCAGGTTGAAGCAGGCCGAGCACGTTCGTCGTGCCCTGGACGGCCGCGATCACCGCGCTCGGAGTCAGCTGCCGGACGCCCGCCGCCTGCACGCCGAGGGCGGCAGCGACGGCCTCGAGGTCGGGTTGGGCCACGACGACGGTCCTGAAGCTCGGGTCATGGCCGGTCAGCGCCAGGCGGAGCTCGGCGGTCGAGATCGACCGGTCCGTCGACCAGTAGCCGACGATCGGCACAATCGCGACCTCGGCGACGGGCGCATTCGGGAGGGCTGAGGCCGACGGCTCGCTGGTTGGTGGCGCTGATCCCGGCGAAGCGAATCCGAGTGGACTGGGGGACGAGTTGAGCGCCACGATCGACGACGGCTTGGGTGGCGGCCCGTTCGGCTGGAGGACCGCGAACGCCCCAATCGCTACCGCCGCGACGAGGCCGAGGGCAACCAGGGGGCCCCGGCGAGCCGTCAGGATTGGGTCTCGCCTTCGCGCTGCTCCCACAGGACGTTCGCGAGGGCCCAGCGATCGCCGATCTTCGCGATCTGGAGGTAGTCCATCAGTGGGGATGGTCGCGGACGTAGGCCACGATCGCGGGCACAAGGGCGTCGAGCTTCGGGCTGCCCCAGCCGGTGGCGTAGTCCCAGCCGGCCGCCGCGGGATAGAGCAGGTTCGACCCGATCGTCACGTCATGGAAGAGCGAGCCATCGGCCTGGTGGGCCGCGGCGAGCGAGTAGAGGACCGGATCGAGGAAGCCCAGCTTGCCGATCCCATCCTTGGTCGCGAGCTCCTGGGCGAGGACCATCGAGCCGGCCCAGAATGGTGTGGCTGCGCTAGTCCCGCCGACCACCTCACCCTCGCCGTCCGAGACGACGAACATGCCGCTCGCCGGGTCAGCTGGGCCGGCCACGTCGGGGACCTGCCGCTCGCCGGACGACTGGGCGTTGGCCACGCCGGGTCCCACCTGCCAGCTCGGCTCCGGGAAGACCTTGCTCAGCCCGCCGCCCGACCCGGCCTGGCCGAGCGGATCCTGCCAGGCGACCTCGCCCAGGTACGAGCCGTCCTGGTGGATCGAGAGGTACGTCCCGCCAACCGCGATCACGTGCGGGCTGACCGCCGGATAGTCGGCCGCGACGGTGAAGTCACGGGCCAGCCCGTCCGGCTCGTCGAGGCAGTCGTAGGCGCCGTTGTCACCGCTCGACACGAAGATGCTCAGGCCGGCCATCTCGGCACTGGCCAGCGCGACGTCATCGGGATCGCCGGCCGAGGGATCGGCGAACGGTTCGCAGCGGCCCCAGCTGATCGACACGATCTGGACCTTGCCGTCCTCGACGATCCGGTTGATCACGTCGCTCCAGTTGGCGCTCTGGGGCGCCTCGTAGTCGTAGATCTGGGCCTTGGGCGCAATCGCCCGGATTGTCTCCAGGTCGAGCGAGACCTCGTCCTGGCCGTCGCCCGGCGTCTTTGAAGCCCCGGCCAGGCGGACGCTCTGGACGGCCGGACCGCTGATCCCCGTCGCGTTGTCGAAATCGGTGATGTCGCGCGGGTCGAACGTGTCGAACGAGACGACCGCCACCGACTGCCCGCTTCCGTCGAGGCCCTGGCCGTGGAGGGCGTCGATCCCGTAGGCCTTGGCCAGGTCCGCCGGGTGGAGGCCGTTGGCCGGCCCGAAGCGCGGCTGGGGTCGCGAAGCCGGCGACGTGCCGAGGCCGCTGATCGCCCGGACGAACGGACGCAGCTCGAGCGGCATCGCCGGCGTCCCGAGCGGCAAGTGGTAGGCGACCCCGGCGGCGTCGGTTCGGTCGACGAGGCCCACCCCGAATGTCGCCTGGAGCTGGCCGGCCGTGGCTCGCAGGCCGAGGTAGCTGCGGTTCGCCGGCTGGCTGACCACCTGGAAGCCGTGCCCGGTCAGCCAGGCGGCGGCCTCGGAGATCTGCGCTGCGGGCAGGCCGAACCGGGCACCGAAGGCGGCGGCCGAGAGGTACTGGCGATAGGCCGGGCTGGCCGGGTCCGAGATCGCCGCGGCGGCCGCCTGGATCTGGCTCGCTCCGGGCATCACGAGGTCGGCGTCGAAGTCCACCAGCTCACCTGGTGGCGCAAGGCGGGCCGCCTGCGGTGCAGCCGCGGCGGCCGTGGCCTGCGAGCCCGACCAACCCACGGACAACGCGGCCAGGAGCAGGACGACCGCGGCCGCGGACAGGCGGCCCCGGGAGCGGCCCTGGTAACGGCGTCCCGCGCGAGTTAGCCGGCCGGCCATCGGAAGTCCTCGAGGATCGCGTCGACCAGCTGGCGCGAGAGCATGTGCCAGGTGAGCGCAGGCGGCCCATGGTCGGCGATCGAGTCGGGATCGAGCGTCCGGACCGTGATCGCCACGGTCAGGTTGCCTTGGGTCGCCGCCACGATCGAGTAGCGGACCGGCGCGACCGGCGTGCCATCGGTGTCGTCGAGGGTCCCGACATAGACCGCGGCGATCCCGGGCACGTCGCCGATCTCGGGCCCCTTGACCTGGTAGTACGAGCCGCTGTCGGCGGCCAGGTCGGGCACCGACTGCTGGAGCGAGGCCACCCGGGCCTGGATCAGCTGGTCGGGCGTCTCACTCGAGCTCGAGGCTCCTTCGACGATCACCCAATCCTCGCGATCGGCATCCGGATCCGACGGCGACTTGAGCTGGAGCAGGTCCGGGTCGTCTTCCGCGACGTCCCAGGTCTGGGGGTCGTAGTGGAACGAGAAGCCGAATTGGGAGCTGGACCAGGCGGTGCCAACGACGAGCTCGGCCGCCGCGTTGCCGGACTGGCTTGAGCCGCCGCCGGCGCCCGAGCCCGATCCGGGTGGCTTCGGTGGGACGCTGCACGGCGCAGGGGCTGCCGGGCAGGACGCCGGCGGGGCCGCCGGTGCCAACGCGCTCACCGCGAGCAGGACGACGACGATGACGATGACGAAGATCACGGCGAAGCGCAGCAGCGGGCTGCGTGACCGCGGCCGTTGCGCGGCGAACCCGCCCTGCGGGTCGGCCCGGGCCATCCAGTCGCTCACTGTGCCGGGTCCGAGGCGTCGGGCGGCGCGACCGGGGGCGTCGCGGCGGCCGCCACGGCGGCGGGCCCACGGGTCGACCTGGGCAGCGCCTGGAGCGAGACGCCGCACCAGCCGCAGAACGTGTGGCCTGGGGTCAGCCGGCCGCAGTTGGCGCAGCGGGTCGGTGGGCCGATGCCCGATTCGTTGGCCTCCTCGAGCAGGCCCAGGTGGATCGTGGCCCGCAGCCAGACCAGGCCGATCGCCGCGACGATGCCCGTCGCCACGAACCCGCCGAGCAGGGGGAAGACGACGCGCGCGGCGGCGCTGGCGCTGAGCAGGATCGCGCCGGCGACGATCGCCAGCGCCGGCAGCCCCAGCCAACCGAGCGCGCTGCGGTCACTGACCGGCGCCCGGTAGCGCAGCCAGAATGCCGCGCAGATCGAGCCGATCACGGCGGCCAGCAGGATCGGCTGGGCGAGCCCGAGCGTGGCCAGCCGGACCAGCCACGGCAGGGGGTCGCCGCCTGGCCGAAGGCCGGCACCGAGCAGGTCGCTCGACCGGACGACGCCGAACGCGCTGGCATACACCGCGCCCGAGATCGCCCCGAACGTGGCCCCATCGAGCACGTCGTCGAAGGCTCGATGGCGGATCAGGGCCAGTGGCCCGAGCGTCGCCAGGGCCGCGCCGAGGAGCGCGGTGCCGACGCCGCCCGGCACTCCTGCCATCAGGCTGGCTGTCCCTTCGGCGACCCCAGAGCTGGCGGCCATTCGGCCTGCAGCGCCCAGGCCGGCGCCGACCAGCGCGCCCCAGGCGAGGGTCGCGCCGATGACGGTCAGGGGCGCTCGCTCATACAGGTCGACCTCGATGAAGTACAGGACGAAGAGGACCGGCACGACGATCGCCGCCGCGACGAGGGCGAGCGGATAGAAGCCGGCCAGGACCAGGCCCGCGACCGCGACCACCGCGAGCAGCAGGGCGTAGCGGAACGAGGCATACGCGTCCCGGGGCAGGTGCGGGAAGAGGGTCGAGAAGAGGCGTACGGCCTGGACCGGCTCGCCGGGATGGGCCGCGAACTCATGCCGGCGAGCGGTCTCGTCGAGGGGCGTGCCGCACCGGACGCAGTAGTGGAGGTGGGGCACAGACTCGCCGCAATGCGGGCAGATCCGCTCGCCCTCGCCGATCACCCGCTGGGTCGGCTCACCGACCGGGTCCTCGGGCCCGCCCTCAGTCATCGGTGTCCCATCACGGCTGCGGAGCCGACACCGGGACATCGGGGCGAGCGGCGCGACCCGCGGGCTCGTACGAGCGGGCGAGGGCCGCCTCGGCCCGTTCTACGAACGGCCGGGCGCCGAGCTGGACGAAGATGTCCCGGCTGCTCGCGGCCAGGTCGCGGACGCTGGTCTCGCGGGTGTCGACCAGGGAGGCGAGGACCAGCCCGGCCAGGGCCTGCCGCCAGGGTAGCCCCAGGCGTTCGTACTCGCCCACGACTGCCTGGGTCTCCCGGAGGGCCTCGGCATGGCGGCCATCGAGCGCCAGCAGGCCGGCCTCGAGCAAGCGCCGATTGGCGACCGAGAAGGGGCCCCGTTGCCGTGTGCTGACCAGCCCGGCGAGCGCCGCCGCCGCTCGCTCCCGGTCGGCTGCAAGGAGGGCGGCGACGCCGGCATGGAAATACGCTGATGGGGCGTTCAGCGGGTCGGTTGGCGCAAACGCCAGCCAGTCATCACAGGCAGCGGCGAGCCTGCCGCTGGCGAAGTCGAGCTGCGCCCGAAGGTCCCGAACCGAATCCCGCGCTCCCGACTCACCGATGCCGATCGCCCAGCTCGTCAGGCGCTCCATCTCGGCGGTCGACGCTTCGCCCCGGAACGACGAGAACGTGAAGAGGATCCAGCTCATGTGGTTCGCGGTGAGCTCATCCGGGCTCTCGTCGCGGGTTGACTCGACCTCCCGGACCGCCTTGTCCCACTCGCCGACTTCGAGTGCCGCGCTGGCAGAGTTGCCGACGAGGGTCCGCAAGAACCCGCGCAGGCCGAACCGGCGGGCGATCTCGAGGGCCGCCTCGGCGGCCACGAATGACATTCGAGGATCAGACGACGTGACGCCGAGGTTGAGACGTCCGCGCAAGGCGGTGGAGACCAGGCCGCGCTCGTCCGCCAGCTCGATCCCCGCCCGGATCGCCCCAAGACCTTCGTACTCCCGTCGGAGATGGCAGAGGGCTGATCCGCGCGTGATCAACACGTCGCTGACGATGGGGGCGAGGTCGAGCCGCTCCCCGGCTTCCAGCGCGCGATCAGCGACCTCAATCGCTCGGCCAGGCTGCTCGTTGAAGAAGTACGCCCGCGACAGCTGGGCCACGAGCGCGACACCGCCCGGGCCCGTTGGCGCCGTGGCGTCGCCGACGAGCTCGTCGACGGCGGGCAGGAGCAGGGCGAGGCCCGTCTCAGGGCGGAAGGTCGAAATGAGCTCGGCGCCGAGCATCGCGACCGCTCCGGCGATCGCGTCTGGATCGCCGAGCGCCCGACGGAGCTCGATGGCCTGGCGCAATCGATCCTCGGCCACCGGATGCATGCCACTGAGGAATGCGGACCAGCCCGCTCGTTCGAGCAATTCGGCCTGCTCGGCATCGTCGTGGGTCACGGTCCGCGCCTGATCGAGGAATGCGACCCCCTGGCCGAGCGAGCCAAGGCTGATCGCCCGTTCTGCTGCCGCTTTCAAGGCAATCCGTGCCTGTCCGGCGAGGGCATCGGCCTCCGGGCCCTCGGTGGCGTTCGCCTGCGCGGCGAGGTAGTGGCCGGCGAGCGCCCCGGCCAGCTCGTCCGAGCCGAGTGCCTCGAAGAAGCGCGCCGCGGCGAGGTGGCGGCTCTTGCGATCCTTCTTCGCCAGGGTGTTGTAGGCGACCTCGCGGATGAGAGCCTGGACGAATGCGTACTGTCCACGCTCCGGGGAACGTGGATCGGCCTGGAGCGTGAGCAGCTCGCTGCGGACCAGGGCCCGGAGCCGAGGTTCGAGCTCCGCTTCGGCCACGCCCGAGACGGCCGACAGGCCGGCCACGGTAAAGCTCTGGCCAAGGACGGCAGCGTCGGAGACCAGGGTCCGGTCCTTGGGCGCAAGTCCGTCGAGCCTCGACGCGATCAGGGCGGTCAGCGTCTCGGGCACGGCCAGGGTCGCGAGATCGCCGACTGGGATGTAGCGATCGCCGTCCTGCTTCAGGCGGCCCTCGGCCAGGAGCATCCGGACCGTCTCGACCGCGTACAGGGGCATGCCGTCGGCGCGGGCCACGATCGCACCGACCGCGCCGGCCGGCAGTCCGGGCACCAGGCCCGCCAGCAACTCGTGCATCGCCGGTTCCGCCAGGGGTTCCAGGTAGAGCGAGGTGAAGTTGCGCTTGCCGGCCCCCCAGTCGGGGCGGCGCTCGATCAGCTCGGGTCGCGACAGGGTCACGACGTAGATCGGGAAGCTCCGGCTCCATTCGAGGAGGTGATCGACGAAGTCGATGAGGCCAGCATCGGCGAAATGGAAGTCCTCGAAGACGAGGACGACGGGAGCCGTGGCAGTCAGCCGCTCGAAGAACGTCCGCCAGGCACCGAAGAGCTGCTCCGAGCCCGTCGTCGATGGCTCAATGGCGAGGAGGGCGAGGAGGGCCGGCTCGATCCACCGCCGCTCGTCGAGATCCGGAACGTAGGTCGCCAGGGTCTCCGCAACCTTCGCCCGCGTCGTCGAAGCGTCGTCGGTCTCGAGCAAATGACAGCGTTCGCGGACCATCTCGCCGAGGGCCCAGAAGCTGATCCCGTCGCCGTAGGCCGGGCTTCGGCCGTCGTGCCACCAGACCGTGTCGACGAGCCCATCGATGTATTTCAGGAACTCCCACGCCAGCCGGCTCTTGCCGATCCCGGCGGGGCCGATCACCGAGACGAGTCGGGCACGTTCTTCACGGGTCGTCGCGTGGTAGAGGTCCTTGAGCTGGCGCAGCTCGTTGTCGCGGCCGACGAAGGGGGCCTCCAGCGTCTCGCTCCGGTTCCGGCCGCCGACCTCGGCAATGACCCGCAGCGCCCGCCAGGCTTCGACCGGCGCTGCCTTGCCCTTCAGCGCGTGCTCGCCTGCGGGCTCGAACGTGATCGCTTTCGATGCCGCGCGCTGCGTGGCTTCGCCGACCAGGACCGTGCCAGGCTGGGCGACCGACTGGAGCCGGGCCGCCGTGTTGACGATGTCGCCCGCGACCATCCCCTGATTCGTCGCGCCGATCGTGACCGCTGCCTCGCCGGTCAGGACCCCAGCGCGAGCCTGCACACCGGGGCCCAGGGTTCGAACCGCGTCCACCAGCTCGAGCCCGGCACGGACCGCCCGTTCCGCGTCGTCCTCGTGGGCCACCGGCGCACCCCACACCGCCATCACGGCATCGCCGATGAACTTCT
>PNAZ01000027.1:241-36342 GCA_003169655.1 Chloroflexota bacterium | reverse complement strand
TCGGACAGCTCGTTCTTGACCCGTTCGGGGTTCGCGTCGGGCTTGTCGATCTTGTTGAGGGCGATGATGATCGGCACCTTGGCCGCCCGGGCATGGGCGATCGCCTCGAGCGTCGTGGCCATCACGCCGTCGTCGGCCGCCACGACCACGACGGCGATGTCGGTGACCCGGGCGCCGCGCGCCCGCATGGCGGTGAACGCCTCGTGGCCCGGGGTGTCCAGGAAGACGATCCGGCGGCCGTCCTTGACGACCTCGCTGGCCCCGATGTGCTGGGTGATCCCGCCCCGCTCGCCGGCAGCCACGGTCGTCGTCCGGAGCGCATCGAGCAGGCTGGTCTTGCCGTGGTCGACGTGGCCCATCACGGTCACGATCGGGGCGCGCGTCTCGAGCAGGGCCGCGTCGTCCTGCTCGAACAGGACTTCCTTGGTCGCCGCCTCGGCAACGGGCTCTTCGCCGGCAACCGCCTCGCGCGGGCTGTTGGCGACGACCACCTCGGCGACCTCGAAGCCGAGCTCGCCGGCGACGAGCGAGGCCGTATCGCGGTCGATCAGCTGGTTGATCGTGGCGAAGATGCCGCTCTTGATCAGCTCGCGGATCACGTCCGCGGCGTTGACGTCGAACAGCTCAGCGAGCTCCTTGACGGTGATTGTCGCGGGCAGCTCGATCGCGCCCCGCTCGCGCGGGTCGAGGACCTGCACGCCACCCGGACCGACGCCGGTATCCCGGCGTGGCGGTTTGCGCGGTCCGCGCCGGCCGCGGGTGCCGCTCCTGCTCCTAGCCACGTTCGTCTCCTCCGGTCATCAGTTGCGCTCGATCCCCGGCTGGGATCGAGACGGACAGCGCCCGTGAAAGGGCACCCTTCTTCAATGCTCGTTCGCGACAGTCGCCGGCCGCACAGACGTAGGCGCCGCGTCCGGCCAACCTCCCACTTGGGTCCTCGATCACCTGGCCAGCCGGCGTCCTGACGATCCGGACGAGCTCCTGTTTCGGATGGATCGTGCGACAGGCGACGCAGGTCCGGGCCGGAAACGGCCGCGGACGGAGCGGCGCGGCTGCGGGGCCTACGACGCCACCTCCCCGGTGGCTTTCTGCGCCCGCGGCTTGGCCGCTGGTTTCGCCGCTGCCTTCGCCGGGGCCGTAGCGCTCGCCTTCACGGCGGACCTCGCGGCCACCTTGGCGGCAGGCTTCGGGGCGGGTTTGGCCGTCGATGCGGCGGCCGACCGGGCAGCCTTGGCTGCGGGCTTCGCAGCCGGCTTTGCTACGGCCTTGGTCGTCGATGTGGCAACCGGTTTGGCAGCCTTCGCCGCCGGTTTGGCAGCCTTGGTGGTCACTGACGCGGCCGCCGGAGCCGATTCGACCTCGGCCGCCTTCCTGGCTCGCGGCTTCGCGGCCGGTTTGGCGCCTGTCGCCGGCTCCGCGGCGAGGGCTGCTTCCGCGGCGCGCGCGTCGACGAGCGCCTGGACGGCGGCCTCCTCGGCAACCTTGGCCGCCTCGGCCACGCTCACGTCGCTGCGGATGTCGATCCGCCAGCCGGTCAGNNGTCACGCTCGCGATCCGGTGCTCCTCGTCGATCTGGACGTCGAGGACCTGGGCCGGGCTCAGGGCGTTGGCCACGAAGACCGCGGGGTCGTCGTTCCAGGGGATCACGTCGATCTTCTCGCCGGCGAGCTCGGCCACCACGGCCTGGACCCGCGCCCCGCGCTGGCCGACGGTCGCGCCGACTGGATCGAGCCCATCCTGGCGGCTCCAGACGGCGACCTTCGAGCGACTGCCCGCCTCGCGGGCGATCGCCTTGATCTCGACCGTGCCGTTGTGGATCTCGGGCACTTCGAGCTCGAACAGGCGGCGCAGGAAGTTCTTGTGGGAGCGGCTGATGAACAGCTGCGGCCCGCGCAGGCCGCGGCGGACCTCGAGGACCAGGGCCTTCACGTTCTGGCCGATCCGGTAGTGCTCCAGGGGCGACTGCTCGGTCGTAGCCAGGATTGCCTCGGCCCGGGCGACCCCGCCCTGGCCGACGAGCTCGAGGATGATCGCCCGCGGCTCGATCCGGTTGACCGTGCCCGTGATCAGCTCGCCATCGCGGCTGGCGAACTGGTCGAAGGCGACGTCGCGCTCCGCCTCGCGCAGACGCTGCAGGACGACCTGCTTGGCCGTCTGGGCGTGGATCCGGCCGAAAGAGTTGGGGTCCATTTCCTCGATCACGACCAGGTCGCCGAGGACGGCCGAGGGATTGAACGCCTTGGCCTCGTCGAGGCCGAACTCGGTCAGCGGGTCGATGATCTCACCAACGGCGACCTTGGCCCGGAAGACGCGGACCTTGCCGGTCTCGCCGTCGATCCGGACGCAGACGTCCTCGTCGCCGGGCTGGCGCCGGTAGGCCGACTGGATCGCGTCCTCGACGGTGTGGATGAGCTGGTCCCGGGGGACCTGCTTCTCGGCATTGAGCTGGAGCAGCGCAGTGACGAAGTCACGGTTCATGGTGCGCCTCCCGTCACATCTGCCGTTTGCCGGCCCGAATTCCGTCTGGTCCGACCGCCAAAAAAAACGTGGGGGTCACCCACGTTCCATCAGAGCGGCCGGTGAAGTTGAACAGGAGTATACACCCGAGGGGGTGGACCGTCGATCGGGGTCAGGCCTGGATTGGGGCCGGCTCCGGGTAGCGCCCCTCGACGTAGTCGTCGAGGATCCGCTTGAATTCCTCGACCAGGCCGTTGCCGCGCAGGGTCCGGTCGAGCTTGCCGTCGATGAACACTGGCGCAACCGGTTCCTCGAAGGTGCCCGGCAGGCTGATCCCGATGTCGGCGTGCTTGCTCTCGCCAGGCCCGTTGACGACGCAGCCCATTACCGCGACGCGCATCTCCTCGACGCCCGGATGGCGCTCCTGCCAGACCGGCATCTGGTCCTTCAGGTAGGTCTGGATCTCCTGGGCCATGACCTGGAAGAAGACGGAGGTCGTTCGGCCGCAGCCGGGGCAGGCGCTGACCTGGGGCAGGAAGCTGCGCAGGCCCATCGACTGGAGGACCTGCTGGGCAACCTCGACCTCCAGCTCGCGGCCGGCGCCCGGTTCGGGCGTGAGCGAGACCCGGATCGTGTCGCCGATCCCCTCGTTGAGCAGGATCGCCAGGCCGGCTGTCGAGGAGACGATCCCCTTCATCGCCATGCCCGCCTCGGTCAGGCCGAGGTGGAGCGGGTAGTCCGACAGGGCGGCCAGCTTGCGATAGACGTCGACCAGGTCGCGCACGCCGGAGACCTTGGCGCTGATGATGATCTTGTCGTGGCCGAGCCCGGTCGCCTCGGCCAGCTCGGCTGAGCGCATCGCCGAGGCCAGCATCGCGTCGATCATCACCTCGCGNNCCTGGTCGAGCGAGCCCCAGTTGACCCCGATCCGGACCGGCTTGTCGTTGTCAATCGCGATCCGGACGATCGTCTGGAAGTGCTCGTCGTGGCGCTTGGCACCGACGTTGCCGGGGTTGATCCGGTACTTGGCCAGGGCCGCGGCCGCTTCCGGGTAGCGCTCAAGCAGGATGTGGCCGTTGTAATGGAAGTCGCCGATCACCGGGACGTCAACGCCCAGGCCGCGGACCTTGCGCAGGATCTCGGGCACGGCCTCCGCCGCCGCCTCGTTGTTGACCGTGATCCGGACGAGCTGGCTCCCAGCATGGGCCAGCTGGGCGACCTGGATCGCCGTCGCGTCGGCGTCGGCCGTGTCGGTGTTGGTCATCGACTGGACCACGATCGGGTGGGCCGAGCCGACGAGGACGCCGCCGATGTCGACGCTGACCGTCGGTCGGCGCGCTGGCCGGAGCTGGTCGGGACTGCTCATCGTGGCGCCGATCCGAGGTTGGTCAGGTCGAAGTAGGTGATCCACACGAGGAAGGCCATCAGCAGCCCGAAGCCGGCCAGGTACGTCAGCTGCTCAGCCCGCACGCTGAAGCGCTTGCCCGCAACCTGCCGGATGAGCAGGAACAGAACCCGGCCGCCGTCGAGCGGCGGGAAGGGCAGGATGTTGACCAGGGCCAGGTTGGCCGACAGGAGGGCCGCGATGTAGAGCAGGTAGACCGGCCCCAGGTCCCAGAAGACCGTACCCACGTCCTGGGCGATGCCGACCGGGCCGGTCACCGGCGGCCGCTCGGTCGGATGGTTGATGATCGAGCTGCCCAGCTGGCCCAGGCCGTCGGCGATCAGGCCCAGGGCGTTCGAGGTCTCGTTCAGGCCGGTCTGGAGCGAGCCGACCGGGTCGTGGCCGGTGTAGGCGCCGGTCGGCGCGGCCTGCAGCCCGGAGATACCCAGGGGACCCTCGCGCTCGGGATTGCCGCTCGCGATGTTGGCGTTGTTAACCGCGTCGATCGCGGCCTGCGAGCGAAGGGTGATCGACAGGACGGCGCTGCTGCCGTCCGAGTGGTGGAGGCCGAGGCTGACCGTCTGTCCCGCGAGCGTGTAGAAGTCGTCCACCGCGGTCGGTCCGCCGAATGCCTCGTAGCGGTGGCCGTTGACCGTATCGATCCGGTCACCCGGCTGGAGGCCGGCGAGGGCAGCCGGCGAACCTGGCTGGACGGTCGTGAAGGTAACTCCGACGAGGGGCGTGGCCAGCAGCGCGATCGCGAAGAAGATCACGAAGGCGAGGACGAGGTTCATCGCCACTCCGGCGACCAGCACGATCAGCTTGACGGGCAGCCTGGCGCGCACGAACGAATGCGGATCGTCGGAGTCGCCGTCCTCGCCCTCGAGCCGGACGAAGCCGCCGATCGGCAGCCAGTTCAGGGTGTAGAGCGTCTCACCTCGGGAAGCCAGGACCCGGGCGCGGGGCGGGAAGCCGATGCCGAACTCGTGGACCCGGATATGGGCCAGGCGGGCGGTGAAGAAATGGCCGGCCTCGTGGATCACCACGATGACGGTCAGCACGGTCATGAAGATCACGATCGTGACCAGGGTCTGGCTGATCGAGCCGATGAGCTCCATCTAAGCCGGGGCTCCGGTCGCGTACGCCGCCCGGACCTCGCGGTCGAGCTCGACCAGGGTGCCGAGGTCGGGCGCCTGGTCAGGCCCGCCGCCGAAGCGCTCGACGGCCGCCTCGAGGAGGCGCGGGATGCCCGGGAAGTCGAGGCTGCCGGCCAGGAAGCGCGCGACGGCCACTTCGTCGGCCGCGATCAGGCTGGCCGTGGCCCGCGAACCGACCCGGCCCGCGGCGCGGGCGATCCGTAGGGCGGGAAAGCGCCCCTCGTCGGGCGCCTCGAAGCCGAGCTGGCCGACGCTGAGCAGGTCCGGCGGAGCCGCCGGTGATGGATGTCGAGTTGGGTAGGTCACGGCGTACTGGATCGGCAGGCGCATGTCAGGCGTGCCGATCTGGGCCTTGAGGGAACCGTCGACGAACAGCACAGCCGAGTGGACGACGCTCTGGGGATGGATCACCACCTCGATCGCGTCGTAGCCGACATCGTACAGCCAGTGTGCCTCGATGACCTCGAGGCCCTTGTTCGCCAGGGTGGCCGAATCGATCGTGACCTTGGCGCCCATCCGCCAGGTCGGGTGGCGGAGGGCCTGGTCGGGAGTCACCCCGGCCAGCTCATCGAGCGTCCGGCCCCGGAACGGGCCGCCCGAGGCCGTCAGGATGAGGCGCGCCACGCCCCGGGCGTCCTCGCCGGCCAGGCACTGCCAGATCGCCGAGTGCTCCGAATCGATCGGGCGCAGCCAGGCCAGGGGGCTCGCCCCGGGATCGCCCGGCGCCAGGGCCGCGCGGCCGGCCGCCTGGGCGCGGGCGAGGGGCATCACCAGGTGGCCGCCGGCCACCAGCGTCTCCTTGTTCGCGGTCGCCACGACCTTGCCCCCCTGGAGGGCGGCCAGGGTCGGTCCCAGGCTGACCACTCCGCCGGTCGCCACGAGGACGAGATCCACATCCGGCCGGGTCGCCAGCTCGAACAGCTGGTCCGGTCCGCTCGCGCGCTCGGTCCCGAGGGGCAGGTCGAGCCGGCCAACTGCGATCGGATCAGGCATCGCGACGACGGCCGGCCGGCTGCGGCGGGCCTGGTCCTCGAGCAGGCCCATCTGCGAGCCCGTCGCCAGGGCCACGATCTGGACCGCGTCGCCGAGGCCCAGCAGGACATCGAACGCCTGGCGGCCGATCGAGCCGCCCGAGCCGAGGAGTGCTACCCGAACGGGCGCGGGCCCGAACGTCATCGCAGGAAGGTCAGCACGAAGAGGGTCATCACCGGGCCGGCCAGCAGGAACGAATCAAGCCGGTCGAGGACGCCACCATGGCCCGGGATCAGGTCACTCGAGTTCTTCGCGCCGGCCGCCCGCTTGAGCATCGACTCGGCCAGGTCGCCGCACTGGGCCGCCAGGCCGACGATCGGCCCCAGGACGAGGCCGTACAGGACCGGCTGGCCGGCCGCCCACAGGCCGATCAGGACCACGATCGTGGTGGCAACCAGGCCGCCGATCAGCCCGGCGTACGTCTTGGACGGCGAGATGTGCTCGAGGAAGCGCTCCCGCCCGATCAGCGCGCCGAGACGTGGGCCGTACGCCCGTCCAACCAGGTAGGCGCCCGTGTCGTAGGCCCAGACCGACAGGATCAGGATGACGACCCACGTCCGTTCGCTACCGAGGGCCGCGAATGGCGCGCTCGCGGGGACAGGCGGGGCGCCCGCGCCCAGGCGGACGACGAAGGCCAGCAGGCCGACGTAGAGGGCCCCGAAGACCGTCCCCATCCAGGCGTTGAGGCCGTCGCGCGGATCAGTCCGGGTAAAGGCCCCGGCCGCCGCGAGCAGGATCCCGATCGCGGCCAGGATCGCGCCGCTGCCGGCCAGGATCGTGGGCACCGCCGCATCGATCACGATCGCCACGGCGATCGCCAGGCCGAGCCAGGGCAACGCCGGGAAGCCGGCCGCCTTGAGCAGCCGGAAGACCTCGATCCCGGCCAGGACGGTCAGGGCGATCACGGTCAGGGTGATCCACCAGCCTCCCAGGATGACGATGACCACGAGCGGCGGCACAAAGAGCAGGGCGCTCCGGCCGCGTTCCTGCACGGGCTCGCTCGCCTACCGACCGAACCGGCGCAGCCGGCTGGCGTACTCGACCAGCGCGTCGTCAAAGGCGCCGGCGTCGAAGTCCGGCCAGAGTTTCGAGCAGAAGTAGAACTCCGAGTAGGCCGCCTGCCAGACCAGGAAGTTGCTCATCCGCTGGTCCCCGCCGGTCCGGATCACCAGGTCGGGATCGGGCAGCCCGGCGGTGTACAGGCTGTTCGAGATCGCCTGCTCGTCGATCGCCTCGGGCGCGACGCCGCTGGCGATGATCCGCCGGACGGCGTCCACGATCTCGGTCCGGCCGGCGTAGTTGAAGGCGATGTTGAGGAGCAGCCGCTCGCCCTGGGCGGTGGCCGTCAGGCCGCCGTCGATCGACTGCTGGGTCGCCTCCGGCAGCTCCTCCAGCCGGCCCAGGAGCCGGATCCGGACACCCTGCCGGCGGAGCTCGTCGGTCTCGTTGCGGATCGCCGACTCGAGGAGGGCGAACAGGCCGGTCACCTCCTCGTCGGTGCGCGCCCAGTTCTCGCGGCTGAAGGCGTACAGCGACAGGATCGGGATGCCGCGCTTGACCGCGTGCTTGAGCAGGCTGCGGATCGTCTCGACCCCTGCGGCGTGGCCCTCGAGCTCGGGCAGGCCGTGGGCGCGGGCCCAGCGTCGGTTGCCGTCCATGATGATCGCCACGTGGCGGGGCGTCTCCTCGGCCGAGGCCAGCCGGTCGGGGGCGTCGGCGCCGGTCAGCGCGGCCTCGCCGAGCACGATCGGGCTGGGCGCGTGGGCGATCGGCGGTGCGTCGGTCGGGCGAGCCAGCGGTGTTCGAGCCACCAGGCGGGCCACTAGACCTCCATCACCTCGTGTTCCTTGCGGGCACCCAGCCGATCGACCTCGGCGATGAACCGGTCGGTCACCTTCTGGAGGTGCTCGAGCTCACGATGGGCGGCGTCGCTGCCCAGGCTGCCGTCCTTCTCTTCCTTCTTCAGGCTGTCGCCGGCATCGCGACGCTGGTTGCGGATCTCGACCTTGGCCTCCTCCATCCGGCGATGGACAGCCTTGACGATGTCGCGCCGGCGTTCCTCGGTCAGGGGCGGGATGTTCAAGCGGACCACCGACCCGTCGACGTTCGGGGTCAGCCCGATGTCGCTCTTCTGGATCGCCTTCTCGATCGCGCCAAGGACACTCCGATCCCAGGGCTGGATCACGATCTGGTGGGCCTCCGGCACGCTGATCCCGGCGATCTGGTTGAGCGGCGTGGGCGTGCCGTAGTACTCCACGACGAGGCGCTCGACCAGGGAGGTCGAGGCCCGGCCGGTGCGCAGGCCCTGGAAGTCGCGCTCCATGATCTCGACGGCCCGACCCATCTTGGCCTCGATCGCGCTGATCACCCCGTCGCTCATCCCTTGAGGCTCCCCGAGATCACGGTCCCGACCGGTTCGCCGCGGGCAACCCGGACGATGTTGTCGGGCTGGTTCAGGTCGAAGACGATGATCGGCAGATTGTTTTCCATGCACAGAGAGACGGCCGCCGCGTCCATGACCTTGAGCTGATCGCGGAGGAGGTCGGCGTACACGAGTTCAGCGTAGCGCTGTGCCCCCGGATGTGTCAGTGGGTCGGCGTCGTAGACACCGTCGACTTTCGTCGCCTTGAGCAGTACTTCCGCACCAATCTCGACGGCCCGCAGGGCGGCGGCCGAGTCGGTCGTGAAGTACGGGTTGCCCGTGCCGGCCACGAAGATCGCGACCCGGCCCTTCTCGAGATGGCGGACCGCCCGCCGGCGGATATATGGCTCGGCGATCTCGTTCATCCCGATTGCGCTCATCACCCGGGTGGGCAGGCCCGTCTTCTCGAGCGCGTCCTGAAGGGCGAGGCCGTTCATCACGGTCGCCAGCATCCCGATGTAGTCGCCGGTCGCCCGGTCCATGCCGCGGGCCGACGCGGCCAGGCCGCGGAAGATGTTGCCCCCACCGACGACGATCCCGATCTGCACGCCGAGCTCCTTGACCTGGGCGATCTGGCGGGCGATCGTCAGGCAGAACTCGGGGTCGACGCCGTACTGGCGATCCCCAAGGAGCGCCTCACCGGACAGCTTGAGCAGGATCCGCGAATAGCGGACCCGTCCGGTCCGGGCCGAGCTGGCCGTGGAGCGACGGAGCTCGCTCACCGGCCCTCACCAAGCTCGTAGCGCACGAACCGCCGGACCTGGATGTTCTCCCCGATCGTCGCGACCGCGTCGATGACCAGTTCGCGGACCGAGTTGTCGGTATCGCGGAAGGGCTGATCGAGCAGGCACACGTCCTTCAGCCACTTCTTGAGCTGGCCGTCGACGATCTGCTCGCGAATGGCGGCCGGCTTCTTCTGGACCGAGTCGTCGGCGAGGAGCTCGGCCTTCCTGGCCGCCAGGACGTCGGCCGGGATTGACTCCAGGTCGATGTACTGCGGATTCATCCCGGCGACCTGGATCGCCAGGTCCCGGACGAGCTTCTGGAAGCGGTCCGTGCGGGCCACGAAATCCGTCTCGCAGTTAACCTCGATCAGGACCCCGATCCGGCCGCCGGTATGGATGTAGCTGCTGATCAGGCCTTCGCGGGCCTCGCGATCGGCCTTCTTGGCGGCCGCGGCCTGGCCCCGCTCGCGCAGCAGGGCGACGGCCTTGTCGACATCACCACCGGTCTCTTCGAGCGCCCGCTTGCAGTCCATGAACCCGGCCCCGGTCTTCTCCCGGAGCTCCTTGACTGCGCTCGCCGAAATTTCCGCCATGAGTAGCCCTGCTCCTGTTCCGTCCTNNCCTGCGGCGACCGCGGCATCGTGTTCGTTGTTGGTGGCCCCCCGGCCCGACCTGGTGCCGAGCCTGGTCAGCCGGCCGCCGGGGCGGGCACGTCGTCCGTCTCGGCCTTCTCGCTCGCCTCGCGGGCAAGCTCGGCGGCAATCTCGTCGGGCGTGGCTTCGGCCGGTGGCTCGGGGATCGCGGCGGCAGCTGCCGCCGCACCGCGGACCGCCGGCAGGAGGTCGTCCTCGTCGGGCGAGAAGATCAGGGCCGCGCCGCCGGCGAGGGCCGCGACCAACTCCTCGGAGGCCGCTTCGGACTCCTCGGGCGAGACGTCGGGCTGCTCGATCTCCGGCTCGGGCTCGACGGCCGCCCGCGACGCCCGCTCGCGCATCCCCTCGATCGCCGCGTCGGCGACCAGCGAGCACAGCAGGCGGATCGAGCGGATCGCGTCGTCATTGGCCGGCACGACAAAGGTCAGCTCGTCCGGATCGACGTTCGTGTCGCCGGTGCCGATCAGCGGGATCTCGAGTTTATTGGCCTCGGTCACGGCGATCCGCTCGCGATGGGGATCGATGATGAAGATCAGTCCCGGCAGGCGCTTCATCTTGCGAATGCCGCCGAGGGTGCCGAGCAGCTTGGTCAGCTCCTCCTGGAGCTTGGCCGCTTCCTTTTTGGGCATCCGCTCGAAGTCGCCATTCAGCTGGCGTGCCTCGAGCTGCTCCATCAGCGCGATCCGCTTCTTGATCGTGGTGAAGTTGGTGAGCATGCCGCCCAGCCAGCGCTTGTTGATGTAGGGCTGGTTGGCCCGCGCGGACTCCTGGGCGACCGGCTCCTGGGCCTGCTTCTTGGTGCCCACGAAGAGGACCTGGTCGCCGCGCCCGACGGTCTCGCGAACCGCGGCCAGCGCGATCTCGAGGCCCTTGACGGTCTGGGCCAGGTCGATGATGTGGATGCCGTTGCGCTCGGCGAAGATGTACGGCTTCATCTTCGGGTTCCAGCGTCGGGTCTGGTGGCCGAAGTGGACACCGGCCTCGAGCAGCTGCCGCATCGAGATCGTCGGCACGGGGAAGGACCTCCTGTTCGGTTCTATCCTCCGCGGACCTACCTTGCCGGGAACCGGATCCTTGATCCGGCACCGTCCCGGCTGGAACGGTCGCGCGTGTGAGCTCCACCCTCGCGGGCAGGCATTTTTCGGCTCTTTGGGCCGCGGCGGAGTGTAGCACAGGGTGCTCGGCGCTCTCGTGGAGGCGTGCCTCGGTTCCGGGGCCCCATGCCGAGCCTTTTGCCGGACTCGTGGCCAGGTGGCGCAGGGCTGGGCCCAAGGCCCCAGCCGCGCCGTTTGTCATTGTGTGCACTCAGAACAACAAAACCCCGATTTCGCGGCCCGGGTCAGGTCGGAGCAGGACCTCGCGAGGCACTTCATCCCGAGCCACGCTCAGCGCGGGATGAATCGCGACCCGTTGGAGGTCTGCCCGGCTCAAAAAGGTCACGAAACCGGCCGTTTGTTGTACCCAGGACACGCTCTGACGAGGCGCCGAAGTTGCTGCCGTGGGCCGACGGTCAGGGGACGACCTCGGCGACCCTCGCTGTCAGCGGGCGAGCGCCGCGGTCCCAGTCGAGCCCAGTCAATTCGGGAGTCCGCAGTTGCCACCCGTCGATCCGAAGCCAGCCCCGGTCGACACGATGACAAAGACCAGAAGCGCCAAGAAGACCATTCCAAATTCTGTCCCGGCGCCGATCGCGACGGCCCGCCAAGGGTGTCCGGACCGAACGATTGCCGTGCCCAGAAGCCCGCTGGCAGCCAGGCCGCCACCGATCGTCAAGCCCAGCAGCAGCGCGGGAACGATCCACTCGGCGGCCGAGCGCACCGGGTTCGCACAGTCGGGGAACGCGACTGATTGCCAGATGAGCACGCTCGAAACGACGCTGACGACCAGGCCGAAGGCGACGGCCGCGACCCAGAGATCGCGTCGAGTCAAGCGACGCCAGGCAAACGCCGCCGCAACCGGAGCGCCGGCCCAAACAGGAATGACGACCGCCCAGCCAAAGGCCGCTCGATCGAGCGGGCCGATGTACAGCAGCTGGTCGCTGATCCACCAGAGGCCGTACGACAGCGAGATGATGAGAAGCGGGACCGCGATGCCGACCGCGAGCCTCACTGTCCCGGCACGGGAGGTGCCTGGATCCGCCGGACCGAGGGCCGCAGATGTCATGGCCCGAGCCTCGCGATTGGAGACCGGCCTGTCAATGCGCGAGATCGGACCTCACGAGGCGAGCGCGTCCCGGTGATGACGCATTCGAAAGGGGCCGTCGTGCTCGCCGGGCTCGACGACGACCAGGTCAATCCGGATCGGCAGCCGAGGCAGCGGCGTGCCATCGGGCAGGGACGGAGATCCGAGCAGGCGGCCGACCGCGGCCCGCAGATGGCCGCGTTTGCGCCAGTCGAAGGTCTCCTCACCGACGCCGTACGTCCGGCTCGCCCGCCAGCGAACCTCGACGACCACCAGCGTCAGCGGCGGACCGGGATCGACCGCGAGGATGTCGACCTCGTTGCGACCGAAGCGCAGATTACGGCCGAGGACCGTCCAGCCCGCTAACGCGAGGTGCTCGGCGACCAGCGTCTCGGCGGCATCGCCAAGGCGCTGGGCCGGCGTGCGCGCCGGCTGGACCCGGGAGATCGGCGTATCGGCCATCGCCCGATCCTGGCGATCGGCGCTTATCGAGCGGTTATCGGGCCTCAGGCCGGCAGAGAGAGCGACGCGAGCGCCGACTCGAACTCCTCGCTGATCGACGCCGGCTCGGGGTCCAGCGCCGCGCCGGAGGCCTGCTCCGACATCATCGCCACGCCCGCTTCGACCGGCAGCTCGTCGCTGAACAGGTCGAGCGTCTCCTGGTCGCCGGCCAGCGTCCGCTGGAGGGCCAGGAAGCTGCGCCGGTGGAACGGCGTCAGGCCGAGCTCGCGGATCGCCATCCGATGCTCGAGCGTGGCGTAGCCCTGGTTGCGCTCCCAGCCGTAGCCCGGGTAGCGCGCCGACAGGAGGGCCATCATCCGGTCGCGGACAACCTTGGCGACGACCGATGCCGCCGCGATCGAGTAGACCTTGGCGTCGCCCTTGACGATCGCCGAGTAGGGCCCGACTGCCGCCTCGAAGTCCGCGATCCGGTTGCCATCGACGAGGACGTGGTCGTGCTCCCCCACCCGGCGGATCGCGCGGCGCATCGCGAGATGAGTGGCGTGGTAGATGTTCAGCCGGTCGATCTCGGCCACCGACGCCGCCCCGACCCCGATCGCCCAGGCTCGCCGGCGGATGATCGGGGCGAGCCGCTCGCGCTGGGCCGCCGAGAGGGTCTTGGAGTCACGAACTCCGGCGATCCGCCGACAGTTCGGACGCATGATCACCGCGGCCGCGACGACCGCCCCGCAGGTCGGAGCGACGCCCACCTCGTCGACCCCCACGATCCGCTCCAGCCCGTCGCGCCAGTACGCGCGCTCGAACCGGAGGGTCGGAACTTGGCTGCCCATTCGCCCAGAGTCTAGCGAGACGCCCGGAGGCCGTCCCGGGATGGTCGCTTGATCGCCCCCGGCGATCAAAACGCGGGAATCCATGATCCCAGCGGCGTCGCGAGCGTGCGATTCAGGCGATTCGATCGCCGTGGGCGATCAACAGGAGGAAATCACGTCTGATGGAGCGGCCGGAGGCCCCGATTTGGCCGTTTTGATCGACTGGGGCGATCAGGCCGGGAACGGCCCGAGAGAGCAGGACGACGACGGGTCGCAGCGACTACGGGTTGCGGCGCTCGCGCAGGGTCGCGGCCTTGCCCACCCGGTCGCGCAGGAAGTAGAGCTGCGCCCGGCGGACCTGCTGGTGGCGGAGCACCTCGATCTTGTCGATCCGGGGGCTATTGATCTTGAACGTCCGCTCGACGCCGACGCCGCTGGCGATCCGGCGGACCGTGATCGAGCGGGTTACGCCGCCGCCGCGCAGGCGCATCACGTCACCCTCGAAGACCTGGATCCGCTCGCGGCTGCCCTCGACCACCTTGGCGTGGACCTTGACCCGGTCGCCCGGGGCAAGCACCGGCAAATCGGTGCGAATCTGGTCCTGGACGATCTCGTCGAGTAGGGTCACTGGGGTTCCTTGCGTGTGCTTGGCGCAGCATTGCCGCGCGAGGATTGCATCAGGGATGGGTCGTACCGACGACCGACGGCGAAGTCTAGCACGACCCCGGGCTGAATCGGCCGCCCTGGGCCTAGTCGGCCGCCTCGCGCTCGGCTTCGATCTCCACGAGAAGCGCCTGGTCCTCGGATCCGAGCGGCCGGTCGGCCAGCAGGTCGGGCCGCCGCTCGAGCGTCCGTCGGAGCGCCTCACGCCGGCGCCAGCGGCGAACCGCCCCGTGATCGCCGCTCGACAGGATCTCCGGTACGCCCCGGCCGTCGAAGACCGCCGGCCGGGTGTACTGCGGGTATTCGAGCAGGCCGTCGGCGAACGACTCCTCGGTGGTGGACTCGTCGTCGATCGCACCGGGCAGCAACCGGATGAGGGCGTCGATCACGACCAGCGCCGGCAGCTCGCCACCGGTCAGGACGAAGTCGCCGATCGACAGCTCGAGATCGACCAGGCCCCGGATCCGCTCGTCGACCCCTTCATAGCGCGGGCAGACCAGGATCAGGTGGGAGCGGCCGGCCAGGTCGGCGGCGCGGGCGTGGCTGTAGACCTCACCGACCGGGTCGAGGAGGATCGCGGTCGAGTCGGTCCGGCGCAGGGCGACAAGCGCAGCCGCCACCGGCTCGGGTCGGAGGACCATCCCGGGACCCCCGCCATAGGGGCTGTCGTCGACCGAGCGATGCCGTCCGAGGCCCCATTGGCGCAGGTCGTGGACCCGAATCGTGGCCAGGCCGCGGTCCTGGATCCGGGCGGGGATGCTGTCCGAGAGCGGCCCGGCGAGCATCGCCGGGAACAGGGTCAGGACCTCGATCTCGATGGCCATCGTCGACCGTCAGCCCGCGGCCGGCTGGCCGGAGGCCTCGACCGCGGGATCGGCAGTTTCGGGTGCGGCGGCACGCGCGGCGAGTGGCTCCGCGGACTCGACGGACCCGGCGAGATCGGCGGCAGGAAACTCCGGCGCGTCGCCCGTGGCCGCGTCGGCCGCGGAAGCCTCGGCGGCAGCGCGTGCCCGCCCGGCGTCGCCCTTGCGGGGACGTGGTGCTCGATACGGTCGTGGCNNCCCCGCGGGCCACGGACGACGTACACATCGTTCTCCGCGACCCGGTAGATGTCGGTAACGGTGCCGAGCTCCTCGCCGTCCCGGCCGATCACCGGCAGGCCAACGATCTCGTGCCACAGCCAGGACTCGGCGGCAGCCGCCCGATCCTCGGCGGGTACGATGGCCTCTAGGTAGGCACCCCGGAATCCCTCGGCGGCCTGTCGATCCACGGCCTCGGCGAGGCGGATGCGCCAGCCCGGTCCGTCGGCGATGGGGACCCCGTCGATCACCCGGAGCGGTGTCTCCTGGCCCTCGCGGAAGAGAGTCGCGCCGCGCTTGAAGCGGGCCTCCGGTCGATCGGTCAGGACCTCGACCCGCAGGGCTCCGTTCAATCCATGGACGCCCCGCACGAGGGCGACCACGAGGCGCTGGGGTTCGATCGTCAGACGATCTCCAGCGAGATCGGCTCACCGTCTCGGGCGGCCCGGACCTTGAGCAGGGTTCGGAGCGCCTTGGCGACGCTGCCATTGCGGCCGATCACCTTGCCCATGTCGTCCTCGGCGACGTGCAGCTCGAGGACCACGCCGTCGCGATCACGGACTTCTTCGACGGTCACCTCGTCGGGCTGGTCAACGAGTGACTTGGCGACGTATTCGACTAGCTCCTTGGCGGCCATCGCGTTACTTCCCTGCCGGCAGGATGCCGGCCGAGCGGAAGAGCCGGGCCACGGTGTCCGATGGCTGGGCGCCCTGGGAGAGCCACTTCTTGGCGCGCTCGGCGTCGATCTTGAGCTCGATCGGATCGGTCCGCGGGTTATAGTGCCCGATCGTCTCGAGCGACCGGCTGTCACGCGCGCTGCGTGAGTCGGCGACGACGACCCGATAGGTCGGCTGTTTGGTGGCGCCCACCCGGGTCAGCCTGATGCGAACGGCCATGGGCCTGCTTCCTCCTCAACGATGGGCGACGGGCGCCGCGGGGACGGCACCCGTCGTAATGGAACGCGAGCGATCTACTTCAGGACGAGCACGATGCGGCCGGTCGACAGGTTGCCGTCACTCGACTGCGACCAGGCGATGCTCTGGAACGGCTCGAGGAATGGTTTGAGGTCCGAATCATAGGCCTTCAGGTCCGATGACCCGGCAGCCATCGATTCGACGGCCGTGCGAACAGCCGTCAGGTCGATGTAGCCCTGGCTGGCAGCGCTCGATCCGGCCAGGTCGATCGCCCGCTGATAGCCTGGCTGATCGGCCAGCGAGCTGCCCGACTTGGTGTCCAGGACGGCCTTCACGAACCCGTCGCCGACCCCCACGATCACCAGGTCCTTGGTCTGGGCGACGGCGATCGAGACCTGCTCGGCCGGCATCGCGGCGCCCGGGGCCAAGGTGCCGTTGCCGTCCAGGTTGCCCTCGAAGATCGTGATGGTCTGGTCGTGATACGACTCGGTGCGCATCGTGATGCCGGCCTGGCTACCGCCCAGGCTGGCCAGGTTCTTGAGCTCCGTGAACAGGTTGGCCGAGGCCGTCGCGTCGTTCGTCTGGGCGACGAGCCCGCCGCTGAAGCCGCTCGCGTCGTGGAGGATCGCGACGTCCGTGTCACCGAGCCAGCCGACTGCCTTGTCGACACCGCCGACGTACTTGGCGATGTTGTCGACCTGGGCCGCGGTCGGTCCGCCGGGCTGGCTCTCGAGCTGGGTCAGTGCGTGCTGGACCTGGCTGCCGACGTCATGCAGGTCGTACTGGAAGACGGTGTCGGCCGGCAGGCTCGCCGCCAGGACGCTCTTCCGGCCGGTCTGGACAGGCGCGCCGGCGATGACCGGGACTGCCTCGTCGAGGACCAGGTGATCCGACTCCGCCCGAACTCGCATGGCGATCCAGCCGGGCACGAGGGCGTCATTGAAGGTTGGCATCGGCGCCACCTTTGGAGCCGATCCGCCGAGCTGGTCGCCGACCTGCGAAAGCATTTTCGTCTCGGCAGCGGTGATCAGCTTGAGATAGCTCTTCAGGTCGACGTACAGGTTGCCCAGATTGTCGCCACCGAGCGCGGCCGAGGCGGCCTTGAAGCCGGCGTTGTCGGCCAGGCCACCGCTGCCGCCGCGGCTGATCGCCGCCTTGACCTCGGCCGTCGTCCCGGCCAGGATCACCGACCCATCGAGGCCGTAGGCGTAGGAAGTCGAGCCTGGACCGAAGTCGGACCCGGTCAGCGTGCCCTCGGTCAGGTTGATCCCGCCGACGGTCTCGTGGCTGGCACCCGCTGGTGTGACCGAGGTCAGCCAGGTCGCGGCCTTGACCGGATCGCTGACCGAGGCCACCACCAGGACGCCCGGGGCCGACGGATCCGCGATCTCCATCGAGTAGCCCAGCTGGCCCCCGAACCAGGGCTTGATCTCGGTCGAGAAGTCGTGCTTGTTGTCGGTCAACCGCTTGACCAGCCGATCAAGGCCGTCGTCGGCCTTGGCGTCGAAGCTGGTCTGGTCGGCGAAGCCCGGAAACTTCGAGAGGGAGGCAAGCAGGTTGGCCCGCTGGTCGCCAGGCATGTCGGCCCGGACCTCGGCATACACGATCGCGCCGGCCGGCGCCCAGGGCAGGACCGCGGACGTCGACTTCGCCGAGGACAGGACGGCAAAACCCAGGGCACTGCCGGCCAGGACGACCGCAGTGGCGACCGCGGCGAGGGCCCAGCGCAGCCGGCGGCGGGCCGGGGAGGCGACGGGCGCATTCACGTCGGCGGCCGCCGGCTGAACCTCGACGGCGGTCGTCGGGACGGTCTCGGTGGTTGGCTCGAGCTGGCTGGTCGGCTCGACCGGTTCGGTCATCGGGGACCCCCTTTTCTAGCGGCGGCCGAGCAGGCTCGCCGCGGCTGCTCGCCGCCCGCCGCCGCCGGAGAACTGCTTCATCATCTTTTGCATCTCGCCGAACTGTTTGACGAGACGATTGACATCGGGCAAGGACGTGCCCGAGCCGGCCGCGATGCGCCGCCGGCGCGAGGCATTGAGGACGTTCGTGTCGCGCCGCTCGCGGGTGGTCATCGCCCGGATGATCGCCTCGGTCCGGCGGATCTCGCCCCGGTTGACGGCGTCCTCGGCCTGCTTGGCCATCCCGCCCATCCCGGGCAGCATGCCCACGATCTGGCTCAGGCCACCCATCTTCTGGACCTGCTGGAGCTGGTCGAGGAAGTCATCCAGGGTGAAGCTCGACTTGCGCAGCTTCTCCTCGAGCTTGGCCGCCTGGCCGGCGTCGAACGTCTCCTGGGCCCGCTCGACCAGGGTCAGCACGTCGCCCATGCCCAGGATCCGGCCCGCGAGCCGATCCGGGTGGAAGACCTCGAGGGCATCGGTCTTCTCGCCGGTACCCAGGAACTTGACCGGCAGGCCGGTGACGGCGCTGATCGAGAGCGCCGCTCCACCGCGGGCATCACCGTCGATCTTGGTCAGGACCAGGCCGGTGACCGGAACCGCGGCGGCAAACGCCTGGGCTACGGCGACTGCCTCCTGGCCGGTCATCGCGTCGACGACCAACAGCGTCTCGACCGGCTTGACGGCGGTGTTCAGGGCGGCGATCTCGGCCATCAGCGCCTCGTCGACGGTCAGCCGGCCGGCCGTGTCGATGATCACGACGTCGCGGGCGGTGCGCTGGGCAACTTCGAGGCCACCCCGGGCGATGTCCACGACCGAGGTTCCGACGGCCGCGCGATGGACCGGGATGTCGAGCGCGTTGCCGAGCGTCGCCAGCTGGTCGGCGGCGGCCGGCCGGTAGGGGTCGGCCGCGACGAGGAGCGGCCGGCGGCCGAGCTTGACGCAGTGGCGGGCCAGCTTGGCCGCGGAGGTCGTCTTGCCCGAGCCCTGCAGGCCGACGAGCATCACGACCGCCGGGTTGCCCTGCAGGTGAAAGGTCCGGTCGCCGGCCGACAGGAGGCCGGTCAGCTCCTCGTTGACGATCGCCACGACCTGCTGACCGGCAGTCAGGCTTTCGAGGATGTCGGCCCCGATCGCCCGCTCGCGGACCCGGGCGATGAAGTCCTTCACGACCCTGAAGTTGACGTCCGCCTCGAGCAGGGCCAGGCGGACCTCGCGCATCGCGGCGTCGACGTCGGCCTCGCTCACCCGGCCCCGGCCGGTCAGCGATCCGAGGGTCTTGCGCAGGCGCTCGCTCAGCGCGTCAAACATCTACGTGGCCACTCCGTTGGTCAGGTCCGGCGAGGACGACTCGCTCGGGTTGGTGCGCGGGTTCTGACGCACCGAGGCTCTTCGATTGTAGCGCAGGCTCAGCGGCCATCCGGAAGAGGACCATCGTCCGAATCCACGCTTGCCGGTGCCCCTCGGCACCAGCAGCCGCGGCGCCCCTGCTGGCTACTCGGCGAAGAGGGCGGCCACGAAGGCGTCGGGGTCGAAGGGCAGCAGGTCGCCGACCTGCTCGCCGACGCCGATGAAGCGGACCGGGACGCCGAGGGCGGCCTCGATCGCGAAGACGATGCCGCCCTTGGCGGTCGAGTCGAGCTTGGTCAGGACGATCCCGGTCAGGCCGGTCGCCTCGGTGAAGGCGCGCGCCTGGGCCAATCCGTTCTGGCCGGTTGTCGCATCGAGCACGAAGAGGACCTCGGGCCGGGCTCCGGGCAGGCGCTTGTCGATGATCCGGCGGACCTTGGCCAGCTCGTCCATCAGGTTGACCTTGGTATGCAGCCGGCCGGCGGTGTCGGCGATCACGAGGTCCACGCCCCGGGCGACGGCCGCGTCGAGCGCGTCGTAGACCACGGCGCCCGGATCGGCACCGGGGGCGTGGGCGATCATCGTGCTGCCCGAGCGGGCCGCCCAGATCCCGAGCTGCTCGATCGCGGCCGCCCGGAAGGTGTCGGCAGCGGCCAGGATCACGCTCGCGCCTTCCGCCCGGTAGCGGCTGGCAAGCTTGCCAATCGTGGTTGTCTTGCCCGTTCCGTTGACGCCCACGATCAGGACCACGGCCGGCTGGCCGGCTGCAGCAGCACGCGGCCGCCAAGCGGGATCGCGGGGCACAAGCAGGGCGGCCAGCTCGGCGCGCACGGCGGCCAGGCTGCCGGCCGGATCGCGTCGGGCGCGTGCCCGCTCGACGATCTCGATCGCCAGGCTGGCCCCGACGTCGCCGCCGATCAGGGTCTCCTCGACCTCTTCCCACGACGGGCCCTCGCCTGGACCGCCAGCGAGCAGGCCGCGCAGTCGGGCGACGAAGCCACCCCGGCTGCGTGCGACGCCCGCATCGAGGCTGCCGGGCGTCGCCGGGGGCTCGGGCTGGGCCATGTCCGCCGACGCCGGTGGGTCATCGAAGTCGGCCGGGTCGGGCTCCCAGTCCGGGGTCGCCTCGGCCGGGAGCTGATCCTCGCGCGCCCCCTCCCCTACCTCGGACGACGGCTCGTCGTCGCGTGGCTTGCGCCGCCAAAACACCGCTACGAGGCTCGGGCGCCGGCGGGCTCGGCCAGGGCCGTCGCCTCGTCGAGGCGGAGGCTGATCACGCGGCTGACCGAATCATCGCCGACGGTCACGCCGTAGAGGGCATCGGCCGCCTCGATCGTGCCTCGGTTGTGGGTGATCACGATGAACTGGATCTGCCCGGCGAGGTCGCGCAGGGCGTCGGCGAAGCGGCCGATGTTGGCCTCGTCGAGGGCCGCGTCGACCTCGTCGAGGACGCAGAACGGGACGGGCCGGACGGCGAGCATCGCAAAGAGCAGGGCAACGGCGGTCAGCGCCCGTTCGCCGCCCGAGAGCATCGCCAGGGCCTGGGCCTTCTTGCCCGGTGGGCGGGCAACGATCTCGACGCCGGTCGCCGACAGGTCCTCGGGATCGGTCAGCTCGAGCCGCGCGTAGCCGCCCCCGAAGAGCTGCTTGAAGCGCTCGTCGAAGGCGACCTCGAGGTTGCGGAACGTGGTCTTGAATTGCTCGGCGACCATCGTCCCAAGCTCCTCGATCAGGTCCCGGGTCGTGGCGATCGCGGTCCGCAGGTCGCGCTCCTGCCCGTCGAGGCTCTCGAGGCGGGCACGGACCTGGTCGTACTCCTCGATCGCGAGCGGATTGGCCGCTCCGAGCTCGTGGTAGCGCCGGCGGAGTGTCGCCAGTCGGGCCGGGCCGGGTGGCTCGGCGTCCGGTGCCTCGGCCGCCCAGCCGGCGAGGATCGCTGCTGGAACTTCGTCCAGGGACGGTTCCACGGAAGAGTCCGGGTCAGCGGCTTCCTCCGAGCCGGCGATCCCCAGCGCGATCAACCCGAGCGGGCCGAGGCCGACCAGCTCGGCGACGACCTGCTCGCGGATCAGGTCGAGGGCAAGCCGGCCTTCGAGCTCGGCCACCTCGACCCCACGCAGGCGCTCCTCTGCCGCTCGCAGCCGGTCGCGGGCCTCGGTCAGCAGGCGATCCGCCCCAACCAGGCGCTCCCGATCACCGGCCTCGGTGGCTCGAGCCTCCTCCAACGCGGCGCGCAGGCTCTGTTCGCGGCCGGCGGCGGCGGCCAGGTCGAGGGCGATCCGCTCGCGCTCCTGGGCGAGGTCGGCCGCGCGCCGGCCGAGGGCCGCCATCTCCTGGTCCGCCCGCTCGATCCGGTCCTGGCTCATCGCCGCCCCCGCGGCCTCCCGGGCGCGCACGGCCTCGGCCTCGGCCCGCAGCCGGTCGCCCTCGGCGAGCTCGCCCGCCAGCTGGTCCCGCCGCGTCTGCAGCTCGGCGACCCGCGACTCCCAGGCCTGGACCGCCGTCGGATCGCTCGGCCGGGCGCCATCTGCCGCGGGGTCGGCCTCGCCGGCGGGTGACCCTTCATCTGCCGATTCGAGCGCGGCGAGGGCCGCCTGCTGGCGAACCAGCTCAGCCTCCGCCCGCTGGGCACCGGCGTCGAGCCAGGCCGCCTCGCGGGCCAGGCGCTCGACCCCCCGGGCCGCCACCCGTTCGGCCTCCTCGGCGGCCCGCCGCGCGGCTCCGGTCCGGGCCTCGTCGGCGCGCATGGCGGCATGCTCACCTCGAGTCTGCTCGGCCTGCTCGACGGCCTCGCTCCGGGCCGACTCGGCCCGGCCCGACTCGACCTGGAGCCTGGCTGCCTCCGCCTCGAGCCGCTCCAGGTCGGCCCGCCGTTCAAGTGTCCCGTCAGTCCGGCCCAGGGCGACCGTCGCCCCGCCGACGACCGCGCTGCCGTCGCGGACCACGATCTGCCAGCCGGCGGGGAGCTGGGCCTGGAGGACCAGCGCCGAGGCGAGGTCCGGCGCCCAGGCGGTGCGGGCCAGCAGCGACCGGGCGGCACCGACATCATCTCGCCGAATCCCATCGACGAGCTGGCCTCCGCCGGCTCGCGCCAGGAGATCGAGGAAGGTCGCCGGAGCCGTCGCCTCGACCTGGCGCCCCTCCACGACCAGCCAGCCCCGCTCACCGGCCAGGCCGCCAACGGCCGACCCGGCAACGAGGTAGCCACGAGCGAGCTCGCCCAGCGCCGTTTCCACCGCAGCGTGAAAGGCGGGGTCGACCTGGAGCCGCCCGTCGACCCGCCGGCCGCCGGCCCGGCGCGCTGCCCGGGCGATCCCGCGCTCCTCGTCCTCCGCGAAACGGGCCGTCGCCGCCGCCAGCCGGGCGCGCACCGCGGCCAGGGCCTCGGCGGCCGCGGCGGACCCCTCGTCGGCGGCCCGTCGGGCACCTTCGGCAACTTCAGCCCCTGCGCGGGCCCGATCAACGGCGCCCGCCGCCTCGAGCTCGGCTTCGATCGCCGCGCGGTGCCCGTCCCGGGCGGCGACGAGGGCCGCCTCGAGCGCCGCCCGTTCGGTCGCGCTGGCGGTCGCCCGTGCCCGATCGTCGCGGACCCGGCGTTCCGCGTCGGCCACGGACCGGCGGCCCGTCTCGAGCTCGGCCGCCCGGGCTGCCAGCGCCCGCTGGAGCGCCGACCGCTCCTGGCCGGCCGCCTGCTCGGCCGTCTGCAGCTCATGCAGCTCGCGGCGCGCCTCGGCCAGGGCCTGCTCGGCGGCCTCGACCGCGGCCAGCAGCGCAACGTCACGCTCCAGGAGCGGTGCGGCCAGCGCCCGCCGGCGGGCCGACAGCTCCGCCTCGGCGGCCGCCCGCTCGCCTTCGAGCCGGTCGCCATCGCGCCTGATCGCCTCGAGCTCAGCGGCCTGCCGAATCGCGTCGTGCTCGAGGGCCACCAGGGCAGTCCGAGCGGTCTCGTGCGCCTCCCGCCGCTCGACTTCGAAGGCGGCCTGGCGCGCCAGGCGGGCGCTGATCGCCAGGCTGGCTGACTCGGCCTCGAGGAGGACCGCTCGCCCCCGGTCGGCCTCCTGGCGAACCCGGCCAAGACGATCCTGGTTGCCGCCCGCCATGCCGGACGCCGCGTGCCAGCGAGCGTGGGCGCTGAGCAGCAGGCCGGCGGCCAGCTCCTCGCCCGCGTTCGCCCGGCTGGTCTGTTGCTCGGCCTGGGCAGCCAGCCGCCGAGCCTGCGGCCGAAGCTCGCCGAGGATGTCCTCGACCCGGGCCAGATTGGTCTCTGCTTCGGCCAGCTGCTCCTCGGCCCGCCGTCGCCGGCGCTCGTGGCGGCGGACCCCGGCGACCTCCTCGAAGAGCGGCCGGCGCTCCTCGGGACGAAGCGAGAGAGCCTGGTCAACCATCCCCTGGCCGATGAACAGGAAGGCGTTGTCGGCGAGGTGGGCCGCGTCAAGGAGATCAACCAGGTCCTTCAGCCGAACCCGGCCGCGGTTCAGGAGGTAGTCGTTCTCGCCCGAGCGGTACAGCCGGCGGCCGAGCTCGAGGACCTGGAAGTCCACCGGCAGCAAGCCATCGGAGTTGTCGAGGACGAGGCTGACGTCGGCCATGCCCAGGGCCGGCCGGCGGTCCGAGCCGGCGAAAATCACGTCCTCCGACTTCCGGCTGCGGAGCGCCCGGCCCTGCTCGCCCAACGCCCAGCGCAACCCATCGGCGAGATTGCTCTTGCCCGAGCCATTCGGTCCGACGATGGCGCTGATCCCGGCCCCGAATTCGATCGTGGTCCGTTCGGCAAACGACTTGAAGCCGTGCAGCCGGAGGGCGAGCAGGCGGGCCGTGCTCACCCGCTGATGTCGCCCGGCGCGTCGTGCTTCAGGGCGTCGAGCGCGGCGCTCGCGGCAAGGGTCTCGGCCAGCCGCCGGGACGGTCCCTCGCCCCGACCGACCACCTCGCCCCCGACGCTCACCTCGATCCTGAAGACCCGCTCGTGATCGGGTCCCGAGACATCGACCTGCCGATAGGCGGGCCGTTCGCCGGCCAGCCGCTGGGTGTGCTCCTGCAACCGACTCTTGGGGCTCTTCAGGCTGCCCAGGGCGGCATCCGAGTCAAGCTCCGGCGCGGCGACACTGGTGATCCACTGGCGCACCGCATCGAATCCGAGGTCGAGGTAGACGGCACCGGCAACGGCTTCGAAGGCTGACGCCAGGAGCGACGGCCGGAGGCGGCCGCCCCGTTGCGATTCGCCTTCTCCGAGCAGCAGCCAGGACCCCAGGTCGAGACGGGTTGCCAGGCGGGCCAGTCCGGTCGTGCTGACGATGGCCGCCCGGCGGGCCGACAGGGCACCCTCATCATCGGCTGGCCTGCGCTCGAAGAGGGCTGCCGAGATGACCAGCGAAACAACCGCATCGCCGAGGTACTCGAGCCGTTCGTTATGGCTGCGGGTCTCGGCCCGGTGTTCGTGCAGGAAGCTGCTGTGGACGAGCGCCTGGCCGAGCAGCTCGGGGTCATTGAAGGGGAGCCCGAGCCGGGCCGCGAACGCTTCTGCCTTGGGCATCCCGACGGTTGGCCGGCTGGCTGGGGCGGGCAGGGCTGGAAGCCCGCCACTCATGCCCTAGGAGGTGCGCTCGTCGATGTACTCGACCGCGTCGCCGACCGTCCGGATCCGCTCCGCATCCTCGTCGGAGATCTCGGTCCCGAACTCCTCCTCGAGGCTCATGATCAGCTCGACCAGGTCGAGCGAGTCGGCGTTCAGGTCGTCAACGAACGACGCCTCGGGCTTGACGTCGGCCTCATCGACGCCGAGCTGCTCGACAACGATCTTCTTCAGGCGATCGTAGGTAGTGGCCATAGAATCCNNCGGGTCGAGGCTGCCGCGTCCCTGGCGAGTCGCCCGAGGACGCCGTTCATCAAGCGCCGTGCCGGGTCTCCACTGTAGATCCGTGCCAGCTCGACCCATTCGGCGATCGCTACTCGGGCCGGCGTCGCCGCGGAGTGTAGCACCTCGCCGAGGGCGGTTCGCAGCAAAGCGCGATCGATTCGAGCCAGCTGGACGACCGGATACCGGGCCGCCAGCTCCTCGATTCGGGCGTCGATCCGGTCCCGGTTGTCGACTGTCACCGACACCAGGAGGCGGGCGAATCGGGCGGCCTCGGGGTCCCGTCCGGACTCGGCCAGGTGGCGCTCCAGGACGGCCGCGGCGGTCCGCTGGCCAAAGTCGGCCTCGAAGATCGAGGCCAGCGCCAGCCGGCGCGCCCGCTGCCGTGAGCGAATCTGTTCCCGCCCGGGCGCGGCACGGCCGGCCGCCACGGCGGTCAGGCGCCCACGCCGTCGATGCTGACAGTCACCTCGCCCGGGACAAGGCCGAGCTGGCGTTCGAGGGCGACGACGATCGCGGTCCGGACGTGGCCAGCCACCGAGCGCAGCGATTGCCCCGGCCGGACGACGATCGCGACCCGGACATTGACCGTCGTCCCGGTCAGCCTGATCAGGACCGCCGAACCGGCCAGCCACTGCCGGAGCGCAGCGCCCGATCGGCCGACGCGCAGGACGCCGGGCACCTCGAGCGCGGCCAGGCGGACCGTCTCCCGGACGACGGCCGGGCCGACGCTGAGCAGCGGCGCGCTCACGGCAGCGCTTCGACAGATTCGGCCGGCTCCGGCGGGACAGCCGGCGGCGTCCGCTGGAACGTCCGGGCGATCGCCTCGGGGATCCCCGCCCGGGCGGCTGCCGCGCCGACCGCGACGGCGTACGAGATCATCCGGCGCTTGGCCCGACCGTGGGTGATGATCACCGTGCCCTTCACCCCGAGCAGCGGCGAGCCGCCCGAGACTTCGTAGTCAAAGATCTTTCGGATCCGGCGGATGCCGGGTCGCATCAGCAGGTAGGCCGGCGGGCCGAACGGCTTGCGCTCGAACTCCTTGCGCAGCAGCCCGAAGATGAACTGCGACAGCCCTTCGAAGAACTTGATCACCACATTGCCGACGACCGCGTCGCAGACGACCACGTCGGCCATGTGCACGACCAGGTCCTTGCCCTCGACGTTGCCGATGAAGTTGAGGCTCGAAGCCTGCAGCAGCTCGGTCGCCAGCTGGATCCGGGCATCGCCCTTGCCGGTCTCCTCGCCGATCGACAGGAGCGCCACCCGGGGTCGCTCCACGCCCAGGACCTGCTCGGCGAACAGGGCGCCCATCTCGGCGAACTGATAGAGCTGCTCGCCGGTCGAGTTGGTGGTGGCACCGATGTCGAGGAGCACGAACGGGCCTGACTCGGTGACCATCTGGACAGCGAGGGCCGGCCGATCGACGCCTGGCGCCCGGTGGAGGTGGAGGATCGCCGCCGCGACGCCGGCACCGGTGTGGCCGGCCGTCACGACCGCGTCGGCCCGTCCCGAATGGACGAGCTTCATCGCCACGTTGATCGACGCGTCGCGCTTCGAGCGCACGTTGGCCGCGGCATGCTCGTCCATCGCCACGAGCTCGCTGGCGTGGACGAACTGGATGTTGTCGGGCAGGTCCAGGCCGGCGATCGCCCGCACCCGGATCTCGTCGCCGACGAGCAGGATGTCGTCCTCGGGATGGGCGCGGGCGTGGATCAGGGCGCCGTGGACCGGTTCCTCGGGCGCGTGGTCCCCACCCATCACGTCAACGGCGACCCGGACGCGACGGTCGGAGGTCGCGCCTCGAACGGCGCTGAGGTCCACCTGGCTAGGAGGCGGCCTCGTCCGTCGTCTGCTTCAGGTCGATCGCCTGACGGCCACCGTAGTAGCCGCAGTTCGGGCAGGCGTGGTGGGGCTGCTTGGGCTCGTGGCAGTGCGGGCACTCCTCGAGCCGGGGCAGGGCCAATGCCGCATGGCTGCGGCGATCACCCTGCCGGGCGTGCGAGACCCGACGCTTGGGGACTCCCATTGCTCCTCGTATCTCCTCTGGCGCAGCCGGCCCTGGGCGGGGGCTCGCCCCTCGGCGGTTGGTTCAAATCGTGGATGGCACCCGCCACCCGGCGGCGCGGCGACGTGATGGGGGCCCGACGGGCGAGTCTAGCCCGTCTCGGCGTCGGCGTCGACCCGGAACGCCCGGAGAGCCTCGAGGCGCGGGTCGAGCGAGGCCTCATCGTGTTCGTGCGGGCCTGTCTCGAGTGTCTCGCCACAGACGGCGCACAGGCCCGGGCAGTCGGGCCGGCAGAGGGGGGCGATCGGCTCGGCCAGCTGGATCGCCTCCCGGAGGATCGGCTCGAGCTGGAGCTCGTGATGGTCGGTCAGCCGGGCGATCTCGGGCTCGACGGCCGGGTCGAGCTGCTTGCCGGTCACGATGTCGAGGGCGGGCAGGACCTCCTCGCTGAGGGCCAGGTTCAGGGCCAGCTCGATCGGCCGGAGGCAGCGGCTGCATTCGAGGAGGAGGGCCGTCTCGACGGAGCCCCGCAGGAAGACACCCCGGTTGGTCCGGCTGACCCGGACGTGCCCGGCGACTGGCTGGGCGAGCACGAGGTCGTCGCCGAGGTCAAGCCGGATCCCCTCGAAGGCGTAATCGCGGCGCGAGCCCGCCGGTTCGGCCAGCAGGGCGGCGAGCGGGAAGGTGAGCTCGCTGCTCGCGGAGGCGGCGGTCACCCGCGGGTCGAGCGGCTCGGTGCGGGCTCGAAGTCCTGGTCGTCGGCGTAGCCGTCGGCTGGCATCACCGGGCCGTCGTCGTCGACCTCGAGCGGCGTCCGCGAATCGATCACCGCGATCCCCTTGCGAATGCTGTGCAGCGTCCGATCGATCTCGGCCTCGAGCCGGGTCAGGACCGACGCGGCGTACTCGTCGGCGCCCTGGCGGATGCCCTGCGCCTCGAGGTTGGTCCGCTCGAGGATCCGGCGGCCCTCGTCCTCGGCCGCCTGGGTCAGGCCACGCTCCTCGATCAGGAAGGCCGCCTGCTCCTGCGCCCGGGCCACGATTGTCTCGGCCTCCTCCTGCGCCTTCTCGATGATTCGCTCGCCCTCGGAGTTGATCCGCTTGGCTGCCCGGATCTCTTCCGGGATCGCCACCCGCAATTCGTCGATCAGCCCCAGCGCGGCGCTCTGGTCGAGGACGACGTTGCTGGTCAGGGGCAGCTTCTTTCCGCTCGCGATCAGGTTTTCGAGTCGGGTAACGAGGAAGATGATGTCGATCGGACCGGCCCTCCCTGGACTGGTGACGGCCGGCGATGGTGCCGCGGCGTCGGCCGGATTATCGCACCCGCTCAACCGCCACGCGCAGGGCGACCTCGGCCGGCCCGGGCACCATCGCCCGGACGTCACCCCCGAAGCCGGCGATCTCGCGGACGAGGGTCGAGCTGACGTAGCCGTGCTCGACCGAGGTCATGAAGAAGACCGTGTCGATCTCTGGCGCCAGGACCCGGTTGTTATGGGCCAGCTGCATCTCCGTCTCGAAGTCGGACACGGCGCGCAGGCCGCGGACGATGAAGCTCGCCCCGGCCCGCCGGCAGACATCGACGGTCAGCCCGTCAAAGGATTGGGCATCGATCCGGTCGACCAGCGCCGGGTCGGTGGCGGCAACCGAGGCGCGGATCGCGTCGAGGCGCTCGGCGACGGTCAGCAGTGACTGCTTGCGCGGGTTGGTCAGGACGGCGAAGACGACCCGATCGAAGACCGCCGCGGCGCGCCGGGCGACGTCGAGATGCCCGAAGGTGACCGGGTCGAACGACCCGGGATAGACCGCGACCTTCATCCGTCCTCCGTCCCGGTCCGGCGATAGAACGTGAGCGTCGTCTCGCCGAACCGCCGTTCGCGGATCGATCGTAGCAGGCCGATCCGGGCCGCCGGAGCGGCCCGCCAGAAGTGCTTGGCCACGACCAGCGCGTCGGCTGCCAGCAGGCGCTCGGCGGCCGGACTGCCGAGGGTCGCCAGGATCGATACGAGGAGCTCGGGCTGGTCATACGGCGGATCGACCAGGACCAGGTCGAACGGTCCGCCGGTCGACTCGCTGCCGGGCNNACCGCCGGCCGTGGTCAGCCATGCTCCAGCCTCGGCCCGGACGACGACCGCCGCCGGCCCGCCAAGGCCCGTCCGGGACAGGTTCTCGGCGATCGTCTTGCAGGTCCGCCCGTCCTGCTCGACCAGGACGGCGAGGGCCGCGCCCCGGGACAGGGCTTCGATCCCGCCCGCGCCGCTGCCCGCGCACAGGTCGAGGAAGTGCGACCCGGGCAGCCGCGGCTCGAGGATCGCGAAGAGGGTCTGCTTGACCCGGTCGCTCAGCGGGCGGGTCCCCGGACCGGGCGCCGACAGCCGCCGGCCAGCGGCGGATCCGGCGATCACCCGGCCGGCATCACCGGCCATGGTGGCGGCCCATCAAGCCCCGCCAGCCGGCTCGCCCGACCAGATTGGTTCGAGCCAGCCGGCGCTGAGCTCATTTCGGAGTGGAGCCAGCTCGGCGCCGCGCAGCTCGCCCGCCGGGTCGAGGAGCGTCTCGGCATGGCCCCGGGCGCGCCTGGCCAGCTCGCGGTGGTCGAGTCGCTGGAGCGACGCGACGCGCAGGTGGGGCAGGCCCGATTGCGCCAACCCGAGCACGTCGCCCTCCCGACGCAGCTCGAAATCCTTCTCGGCCAGCTCGAAGCCGTCGTTGAGCGACTCAATCGCCTGGAGCCGTGCCCAGGCCAGCGGGTCCGAATCGGCAGTGACATCGGACACGAGCACGCAGTAGCTCTGCTCGGTCCCCCGCCCCACCCGGCCGCGAAGCTGGTGCAGCTGGGCCAGGCCGAAGCGCTCGGCGCCCTCGATCACCATGACCGTCGCCTCGGGCACGTCGACGCCCACCTCGATCACCGTCGTCCCCACCAGGACGCGCGTCTCACCGTCCCGGAAGCGGCGCATCTCAGCGTCCCGTTCGGCCGCTTTGAGCCGGCCATGGACGAGGCCGACGGGCAGTCCGAGCAGGTCCCGCAGGCGAACCGCTTCTTCCTCGGCGGCCGTCGCTGCATCGTCCTCGGCGGCCTCGATCAGGGGCACGACCACGAACGTCCGCCGGTCATGGGCCGCCTCCTCAGCGACGAACCGCCAGAGCCGGTCGAGCTCGGAAGTCGCCCGCGCGGCGGTTCGGATCGCCAGGCGACCGGTGGGTGCCATGCGCAGGTCGGAGACGTCCAGGTCCGCGTACAGGACCTGGCCCAGGGTCCGCGGAATCGGGGTGGCGGTCATCAGCAGGACGTGGGGCGCCGCGGTCGCCGGGTCGGGCCCGGCCGAGCCGCTGGTCGGGCCGCCGATCCGGCCGCCGGCTTTTGCCTCGAGCTGATTGCGCTGCTCGACGCCGAAGCGGTGCTGCTCGTCGATCACGGCCAACCCGAGGTCGGCGAACCGGACCGACTCCTGGAACAGGGCGTGGGTCCCGACGACGACCACGGCCTGGCCGGATCCGATCGCCTCGAGCGCCTTGCGCCGGCCGTCGGCGCTGAGCGAGCCGGTGAGCAGGGTGACGCCCAGCCCGAGCGGCGCCAGGAGCTCGCCGACGGTCGCGGCGTGCTGCCGGGCGAGGAGGTCGGTCGGGGCGAGGAGCGCGCCCTGCCGGCCGAGGCCGGCGACCAGGGCCAGGGCATGGGCGGCGACCGCCGTCTTGCCCGAGCCGACGTCGCCCTGGAGGAGTCGGAGCATCGGCTGGGGCCGGGCGAGATCACCTCGGATGGCGGTCATTGCCGCCGACTGGTCGGCGGTCAGGTCCACCGGCCGGCCGACCGTCACCTCGATCGCCCCAATGATCGCCGTACGAACGGCCGCGTCGCGCGCGTCGTCAACCACGACCGGCTCGGAGGTCGACCGCCCGCGTTGCCGTCGCCGGCCGACCATCCCCAGCTGGAGGGCGAGCAGCTCGTCGAAGGCCAGCCGGCGGAGCGCCGCGTCACGGTCCTCGAGGCTGGCCGGGTAGTGGACCTGGTCGATCGCCCGGCCGATCCCTTCCAGGCCTTCCTGCCCGAGCAGGGCCACCGGCAGGTATTCGGGATACAGCAGGCCGGCCCGATCGAGGGCCGCCCGGATCGCCTCACGGATCCGGGCCGAGGTCAGGCCGGCGGTCAGCCGGTAGACCGGCACGATCCGGCCGGCATGGAGGGGATCCCTGCCGTCCTCCGGCGAGAACTCGGGATCGTCGAAGACGGGGCTGAAGCCGCGCTGCTTGAGCCGGCCGCTGACGACGAGGTGCTGGCCGGCGTGGACCCGCTTCTCGATGAACCGCCGCCCGAACCAGGTCGCCTCGGCCTCACCGGTCTCGTCGCCGAGGACGGCCTTCGTGACCTGTACCCGTCGCCGCCAGGTCTGCTCGACATGGATCGAGCGGACCACCACCCGGACGCTGGCCGTGGCACCGTCGGGCAGGTCACGCAGCTCGGCGATCGTATGCATCTCGCGCCGATCCTCGTAGCGTCGGGGCAGGTGAAAGAGCAGGTCGCGGACGGTGCGCAGGTCGAGCCGCCGGCCGGCTCGCCGGAGGGTCGCCTCAGCCGGCAGGCCGCTCTCGCCAAGGGGCACCGCCAGGAGCTCGACCGGGTCGGTCGGCGGCGCGGCCCGTTTGACCGCTCGGGGCCGCGACCCGGGGGCTGGACGGCGCGCCGGCTGCCCGCTGGCCACCCTACTCGGCCGAGATCAGGTACCGGTAGTGGGGCTGGCCACCGTGGCGGACCTCCACCTCGATCCCCACCCGGACGGCGCCGATCAGGCGGGCAGTCTCCTCGGCCTCGGTCAGGTCGGCACCATCACCGTAGAACAGGGTGACCAGCTCGATCCCCGGGCGCAGGCCGTGGATCGCCGCCTCGATCGCCCGGCCGCGATCGCCGTCGACCGCAACCAGGCCGTCGTCCGGATCCAGGACGATCGTCTGGCCCCGGCGGACCTTGCGCCCAGACACCCTGGCGTCGCGGACGGCGGTGGTCACCAACAGTGATTCGATCGCCCGTCCGGCGCTCGTCATCCCGTCGACGTTGGCCGCGGCTCCGAGGGTCGGATCGAGAGCCAGCAGGGCCGCGATCCCCTCGGCCGCGTTGCGGGTCGGGACGACGAACACCGCCCGCGAGGTGAGGGCGGCCACCTGCCGCGCCGCCAGGACCACGTTCGGGTTATTGGGCAGGAGGAGGGTCTCGAGGGCATTGACCGCCTCGATCGCCTGGAGCAGCTCGCCGCTGCTCGGATTGGCGGCCTGGCCGCCCTGGACCACGGCGGCGACCCCGAAGTCGCGGAAGATCGCGGCCAGGCCCTCGCCGGCGGCAACCGCCACCACGGCCAGGGGCACGACCTGGGGGTCGGTCGGCGCGGTCGGGGCGCGGTCGGACGATCCACCGGTCTTGGCGCCGGTCTTGCCGCTGGCCGTGAACTCGGTCGCCCGCTGCTCGCGCACGTCGCGCGCCTGCTGGTCGAGGTTTTCGACGCTGATCCGGCTGAGGCTGCCGAGGGCCAGGGCGTGCTCCATGATCACGTCGGGGCGCTCGCTGTGGACATGGATCTTGACTGCTTTGCCGTCGCCCACCACGACCACCGACTCGCCGATCGACTCGAGCTCGCGCCGGATCGCATCGGGGTCGAGGGTGGCGCCCGGCCGCGGCTGGAGGAGGAGCATCGTCTCGTAGCCGAAGCCTTCGTCGGCATGGGCGACGAGCGTCGAAGGTTTGGCGCCGGATCGCCGACGGGCACCAACCGCGCCGGCCGTCGACTGGCCGACAAGATGGATCAGGGCCCCCTGGAAGAGCCGGTACAAGCCCTGGCCGCCGGAATCGACGACACCCGCCTCGCGCAGGATCGGCAGCAGCGACGGCGTCCGGGCGACGGCCGTCTCGGCGGCATTGACCGTCGCGCCGAGCACCGCCTCGAGGTCGTCGTCGTGCTCGGCCGCGGCCTTCGCGGCAGCCGCGGCTTCGCGGATCACGGTCAGGATCGTGCCCTCGACGGGCTTGCCGACGGCCGCGTACGCCAGCTCCGCCCCGCGCCCCAGGGCATGGGCCAGGTCGAGGCCGTTGAAGCGGCGCTTGCCCTCGAGACCCTCGGCGATCCCCCGGCAGATCTGGGAGGTGATCACGCCTGAATTCCCGCGGGCGCCCATCAGCGCACCAAAGCTCAGCGCGGCGGCGACCCGGCCGGCCGTCGCGCCATCGACCGACTCGGCCTCCTCAAGGGCGACCCGGACCGTGGCCAGCATGTTCGAGCCGGTGTCGCCGTCGGGGACCGGGAAGACGTTAAGGGCGTTGACCTCGTCGACGTGGGCTTCGAGGTTGGCCACGGCCGCCCGGAATGCCGCGACGAGGCCCGCTCCATCGCAGGACCGCTGGGTCACGCGGCGTCCGATCCCGAGGCCGGCGGTTCGGCCGGCGGTTCGGCCGGCGGACCGGCCGGCTGCGACCCGCTCGGTGCGGGCGCGGCGCGGAGCGCGGTCGGGCCGCCGATGGGCTCGGGTAGCGGGCCGGCCTGGAAGCGCAGGCCGCCGACGTGGATCGTCAGGGTATCGATCTCGCGCTCAACCGCCTGGCGGACGGAATAGCGGACCGCGGAGTCCACCTGGCGGGCGACCTCGGCCACCGGCACCCCGGGCGCGACGAGGATCCGCAGCTCGACCCGAATCCCGGAGCCCAGGCGGACGACGATCGCCGGTGGTCGCAGGCCGAGGCGGACGAGGAGCTGTCCGGCCAGGCGGTCGTCGGTCAGGCCGGTCACCCCGTAGCTGCCGGCCACCGCGGCACGCACGATCTGGCCGATCGCCCGACGGCTGACGAGCAACTGGCTCGGTTCGTGCTCGGTCGGGCTCGCCAGGGTGGCCTCCAGGGGTGGTTGGGCGGCACCCGGAGTGGGCACGGCGGATGCGGCGGATCGATGTGCTATCGTACCGTCTGCTCGAGCCGGTGTCGGCTCGTTCTTCATGACTGAACCCAACTGTTCGCGAGGATCCGCGATGTCCCGAGCGTGCGCCGTCTGTGGCAAGGTTTCAATGGGCGGCTTCAACCCCCAGTCGTCCGGGATGAACCGCGTCCGTGCCCACCGCCGCTACCAGCCCAACCTCCAGCCGCTGGTCCTGATGACCGCCTCGGGGGCGCCCAAGAAGCGGGCGGTCTGCACCCGTTGCCGGCGCACGATGGTGAAGTCCTCTCGCTGAACCAGGGCGACCGGCATCGATGCCGGTCCGGGCGCGGTCAGGACGAGAAGACGCCCAGGGCCACCCGCCACAGGCCGGCCAGGGCCACGAGCGACGGGATCAGGTAGAACGGCGCCGAGTAGCCGCCCAGGATATTGCCGTTGATCATGATCGCGGCCACGACTGAACCGATCGCGCCCAGGCCGATCCCCTGCCCGACGACGGTCCACCGAATCCGCCGGTTCAAGCGGCCCAGGACCGCGCCGTCGCTGACTCCCACCTCGGGACCATCGACGGTGGCCTCGATCTCCTGGTCCGCGGCCCGATCGACGACTCGCCGGAACCAGCCCGGTGCCCGGGTGATCACGAGGTAGGCCGCCACGGCGTAGGCGATCCCGGCCAGGACGTCGATCAGGTAGTGGTCGCCCAGGTAGATGACCGCGAACCAGACGCAGGCCGCATAGCCGATCATCAGGTAGCCGACCCGCCCGAACGCCCGCCGGGTGAACAGGAAGGCCAGCGTCGGATAGGCGGCGTGGAGCGAGGGGAACGCGGCGACGTCGTTCGGGTTGATGTCGTACATCGCGTAGCTGTACAGGTAATTGCCCTGGAACCCGAAGAACTGGGCGATCTGGTCGAAGGCGGTCGACTTCAGGTACAGGATCGTCGGCTGGCCGTTCGGGCCATTGAGCAGGCCATGGTAGGCGGCGTACCAGGGCGGACCGACCGGCAGGATCAGGTAGGTCACGAAGGCAGCCATGCTCAGCAGGATGATCGCCGCCACGAAGTCGTAGTAGACCCGCCGCTGTCGGAGCCACAGGAAGAAGCCCACGGCCAGCGGCAACGGGAAGTGCAGGAAGTAGAAGACCGTGGCCACGATCGCCAGCCAGTCGGTGCCGGTTGCCGGGTGGAACAGGTTCTGCAGGATCTGGGTCGGCAGGGTGCCAAAGCCCAGGAACCGGTCGATCGCCACGAAGTCGGCCACGTGGATGCTGGCCCCGAAGTCGTCGGCGTAGCCACGCATCAGCTCGTAGGCCAGGAACAGCCCGATGAACGGGATCCAGTCTCGCAGGAAGAGGCGGCCGCGGCCGATCACGACCGCCGCCAGGGCCAGGCCCACGAGCAGGACGTCGGGCGTGATCGAGACACCCTTGACGATCATCAGCGCCGACAGGAGGACGATGTAGCCGCCGATCGACCAGAGCAGGATCCGATCGTTCCGGCGGCCGAGGAGAGCCGGGCTCGGGTCGCCGGCCGGGCTCGACTCCGGCCCGGCCGGCTCTGCGGCTTCGCCCGTCATCGCCGGCGCCCGCCGTCGGCGGCAGTCCGCAGGGCAGCCATCTCGGCGGCCATGTTGCGACCCCGCCGGAAGAGCGCCGAGCCGGCCACCATCACGTCGACTCCCAGGACGCCGACCTCGGCGGCGGTCAGCTCGTTGATCCCGCCGTCGACCTGGACCTCGAGCCGGCTGGCCGAGAGGCGCCGGTCATCGCGCACGGCGGCGATCTTGCCGGCGGCGTCGGCCTGGAACGCCTGTCCGCCGAAGCCCGGCTCGACGGTCATCACCAGGACGATCTCGAACAGGCCCCGGTAGGGCTCGAGCGCGGCCAGCGGAGTGCCCGGCTTGACGGCCAGGCCAGGCCGCCGGCCGGCGGCCCGGATCGCTCGCAGGGTGGGTTCGACCGCCTCGTCGATCTCGACGTGGATCGTGATCGAGTCACAGCCGGCGGCGATGAACTCGGCGATGAAACGGGCCGGGTTGGCGATCATCAGGTGGGCATCGAAGGGCAGCCCGGTCCGCGGTCGGAGGGCCTTGATCGTCTTCGCGCCAAAGGTCATGTTGGGGACGAAGTGGCCATCCATGACGTC
>PNAZ01000027.1:0-180 GCA_003169655.1 Chloroflexota bacterium | reverse complement strand
CTCGCCGGCCCGTTCGGCGGCCAGCTGGCCGCAGGCGGCACCGACCTCCTGGCCCCGGTTCCGCCGAATGGTCACGGCGATCCCGTCGCGGCGCAGGCGGGCCGCGATCCGCTCGATCCGGTCCATCGGGCTGGCGACCCACGGCGTGTGAGCGACCGGGTTCATCGGGATCAGGTTGAC
>PNAZ01000134.1 GCA_003169655.1 Chloroflexota bacterium | reverse complement strand
CGCGCAAGTCGAAGCATTCCTGAATCTCCAAATCTCGGGGTTCGAAGTGGAACGGGCTCGGTGGCCACCCAGCCGGTGAAACGTGACAGTCGGGCGTGACGTGGTCGTGACACTCGGATGACGATCCGGTGACACCGCTAGAGCGGTGGGATCACGAGTTGGCAGGTCGCGTCTGGATGGGTGCTGGCGCCGCCCGAGGCGTTCAACTCGGCCGGAAGCGCTCGGCCGCTGCTGCTACGCTGATGCGCGTCGGCGATGGTGTCCGCCGAGGCGCCAACCGCGCCTGAAGTGCCCATTCGGGCTGATGACTCCTGTGTCGGATCTCGCTACAGGAGTGTCGTCAGATGGACCTTTTATTGATCGGTGTCGGCGGGTTTGTGGGTGCGATCGCGCGCTACGGCGTCGATGGCCTCGTCTCCAACCAGGTGACCTCCAGCGCCTTTCCGTGGGGAACATTCGTGGTCAACCTGAGCGGCTCGTTCCTGATCGGTGTGCTGACAGCGCTCGTCATCGATCGTGCGGCGCTCCCGGCCGGCCTGCGGGGTCCGGTGCTGATTGGCTTTATCGGTGCCTACACGACCTTCTCGACATTCATGCTCGAGAGCTGGCGGTTGGTCGAGGCGGGCAGTTATGGCCTGGCAATGGTCAACCTCGTGGGCTCAATGAGTCTGGGCATTGCCGCCGTCTTTTCCGGCCTGGTCATTGGGAGGGCGATCTGATGCAGATCCAGGGACAAGCCCTGTTGATCCGGATCTACATAGGCGAATCGGATCAGTGGCATGGCCAGCCGCTCTACCACGCGATTGTTGTAAGGCTGCGCGAGCGTGGCGCGGCTGGGGTAACGGTGCTTCGCGGGATCGAGGGCTTTGGCGCACACGCTCACCTGCACACGACCCGCATCCTGCGTCTCTCCGAGGATCTGCCGATCCTCATCGAGCTCGTCGATGAGGAGGAACGGGCCCGATCACTGCTGGCCGAGATCGACGAGATGGTCGGCGATGGGCTGATCACGGTAGAACGAGTGGAGGTCCATGCGTACCGGGCGCTTGACTCGACCCAGGCCTGATCTGACTGGCGAGCGTGGCCTGTGGGCCGACCTCATTGGGCGCGACCTGGCCGCGCCTGCTCATGAGGGCAGCAGCATCTGCTGAGCTGATCCTCGCTCATTCATACTCCGGCAATGACCGATGACACGGCTTTGACGGCGATCCGTGTCGTTATCGCGCTCCTCGCGGCGGCCGTCGTGGTGGCCTTGGTCACTCGCCGGATACGGGCTCCGTACACGGTCGGTCTCGTCGTCCTCGGGCTCGGGGTTGGGATCATCCGACCCGGCGCCGAACTGGCAATCACGCCGGCACTCGTACTGGCCGTGCTCCTGCCCGGCCTCATCTTTGAAGCGGCGTTCCGGATCGACAGCGCCGCCCTGCGCCCGTCCTTCATCGGCGTCCTGTTCCTGGCCGTCCCGGGCGTCCTCGTCGTGGCCGTCGTCGTGGCCGTGATCCTCCACGCAGCGACCGGCCTCGCGTTGTCGTCCGCCTTCCTGGTCGGTGCGATGGTTGCCGCCACGGATCCGGCCGCCGTGATCGCCACGTTCAAGCACCTCGGAGCGCCCGAGCGGTTGGCCACTGCGGTCGAGGCCGAAAGCCTGCTGAACGATGGGACGGGGATCGTCATCTTTACGATCGCCTTGGCGGCCACCTCGGGCTCGGGTTCACTCGCGGACGGCGTTGTTCGGTTTGTTCTCGTCGTCGCTGGTAGCGCGATCCTGGGTGGGCTCGCCGGGTGGCTTGCCACGCAATTCCTGGCCCTGAGCAACGATCCCCTCGTCGAGCTGACGATGTCGCTCGTCCTCGCCTATGGCGCCTACCTCGTTGCCGATGCCCTTGGCGGCTCCGGGATCATCGCCACGACCGTGGCTGGTGTCACCCTCGGTGGCTACGGCCGGCGGCACGGCTTGAGCGCCCGTGCCGCCAACTCGATCGACCAGGTCTGGGAGTTCATCGCCTTCGTGCTCACCGCGCTCATCTTCATGTTGGTCGGGCTCGCGATCGACCTCGGGATGCTGCTGTCGGACATCGTGCCGATCGCCTGGGCGATCCTGGCGATCCTCGCCGCGCGCGCGTTGGTGGTCTACGTCCTGCTCGGCGGAGCGGCTCGGGTGCTCGCTCGCGGCGAGAAGTCGATCATCCCGGACGGCTGGCTCCACGTGCTGTTTTGGGCAGGCCTGCGCGGGGCCGTTTCGGTTGCGCTCGTCCTGTCGTTGCCAATCGATCTAACCGATCGTGCGCTCATTGCAGCGATCGTCTACGGCGTGGTCCTCTTCACCCTCTTGGTGCAGGGCTCAACGGCGGATTTGGTGATCGGCAAGGCACTTGGCAGGGGAGCCTTCGAAGCCGTGGCCGAAGGCCCCGCAGGACCCGAGGGGGGCGCCTAAGGGAGCGGAGCTTTCTGGGGTCAAGGGCTCCTGGGGCGGCGTGATCGCACCCCGCCTCGACTGATCGTCATGAGATCAGCCCGGGGCCCTCTAGAGCCAGCGTGCCATTCGTGTAACAACCGCCTCGAGGCTGGCCACAAAGTTTGGATCGTGTGGCAGATCGCCCAGACGTTCTTCGATCATCGCCCTGCGTCGCCGAACGACCCTGAGCCGGAGAGCCTCGCCGTCCGCCGTCAAGGCAACTCTCCGGCCCCGGAGGTCGATGGGATCGCGGGCGCTCGTCACGAGTCCGCGGCGTTCCATTCTTCCGACCAGTCGACTGGCCGACGGCATGGATGCACTCACGCGCTCGGCGATCTCATGGATTCGCAACGATCCGCCGGAACTCCCCAGAACCACCAACATCCGCCACTGGGAGAACGACAGGTCGCCCGCGCCCACATCGACAATCGCGGCGTTCGTGGCGGCCACCAGCTCCACCGCAAGTTGATCGAGCTGATCGAGTACCAGGACCAATGACCTCATTTCGAGCACCCTTGAATTGGGTAGAATCCGGGCTGTTATTGTCATCGGACAAGTATTTGTCCGAGACGGATCACGGAGACGGACCCATGAACACGCCGAATCGGATCCTGGCCTACCTACCGCGAACACTGCCGACTGCGCGTGGTCAAGGTCTGGCCGAGTATGCATTGATCCTCGCGCTCATCGCGATCGTAGCAATCATCGCCTTGATTTTTCTCGGGGGCCAGGTTTCGAAAATCCTGAGCAACGTCGGGCACAGCGTCTGAGAATCGCCCCCTTCCAATTCAGCTCGAACACGATGGTCTCCCACTCGATCGCCGAGCCGGGGGACCATTTCCTTTGGTGGAGGGAAAGATGCCGCTGCCCGTGGTCTGCGGAAGGAAGCCGCGCCGCGGTTAGAACCTGCCGAGTGAGTAGCCGACACCCAAGCTGCGTCGAACCGCCGGCGACGGTCAGGGCTTGGGGGTCTTGGTTGGCTTCGGTGTCTTTGTCGGCTTGGGGGTGATGGTTGGCTTCGGTGTCGGCGTCGCCTTGACCGGCGCCGTTGGGACAGCGCTGGAAGCCGATGGCCCGAAGCCATTGCTCACGTTCGCCAGGACATCCCCGATCCCGTTGCTCACGAAGAGCAATGCGGAGATCGCAATAATCGCGACGAGCGCCAACACGATCGCGTATTCGGCGGTGCCCTGGCCGCGGTTTCGAGCCTTCGTTCGGCTAGCTCGGACCACGTTGTCACACGACACTGGTTGTTCCATGACAATATGATCGCCACTGATTCCGTCGAACGCCATAGGACGATCGTCCTGGCGCGGCTCGCCGTCGATTCATGCCGGAAGTCCTTCGCCGATCTTCCGTGGAGCTCCAGCCGATATGCTTGGTCAGATGGCAAAGAACCGGGATCGTGACCGCCTCGTTTGGAGCGCAGGCGACCGATGACCCTCGATCAAGCCCGCATTCTTGGCCGAGTTCGACAACGGATCCGCTCGGCCGAGTACCTGCGCAAGTGGGTCATCCTGGGGGCGCTGATCGGTCTGATCAGCGGCGTCGGAGCGGTCGTCTTCTTTTACGCACTGGACCTCGCGACGCGGGTCTTCCTCGGTGCGCTTGCGGGCTTTGTGCCGCCTGCGCCGCTCGGGGAGGGGTCGGCGCCGATCACCTTGGCAACGCGCCCATGGGCGCTCCCTCTCGTCGTCGGCCTGGGCGGCCTCCTGGCCGGCGTGATCGTGTTTCGCTTCGCGCCGGAGGCGGAAGGTCACGGCACCGATGCGGCGATTGCGGCGATCCACCACGGCCCGCGCGGGATCCGCTCGCGGATTCCCCTGGTCAAACTCGTCGCCTCGGCGATCACAATCGGCTCGGGCGGCTCGGGCGGCCGGGAAGGTCCGACAGCCCAGATCGGGGCCGGGTTCGGGTCGTTCCTGGCGCGATTCCTTGATCTCGATGCCCGCGACGCCCGGATCGCCGTGAGCTGCGGCATGGGCGCCGGCATCGGCGCGATCTTTCGAGCCCCGCTCGGGGGAGCCATCCTCGCCGCCGAGATCCCGTACCGCGATGACGTCGAGTCCGATGCCCTCGTGCCGGCATTCGTCGCCTCGATCGTCGCCTTCTCAGTCTTCGGCGCCTTCGCCGGCTTCTCCCCGATCTTCGGCCGAGTCGCCGGTCTAGGGTTCACCGATCCGCGCCAGTTGATCTACTACGCGTTGATCGGTTTGGCGGCCGGGGTCGTCGGGCGGCTCTACATCACGAGCTTCTATGGCTTCACCGCCTGGTTTCGACGCTGGCCTGGGTCGAGGATCGTTCGGCCCGCAATCGCCGGCCTGGCCGTCGGCGCGATCGGGATCGCGTTGCCCGGGGTTCTGGGGACGGGCTATGGCTGGGTCCAGGCAGGTTTTGATCGCACCAGCCTGCTTGGCCTGCCCTTGTGGGTTGTCCTCGCCCTACCCTTCGTCCGGATCCTCGCGACCTCGTTATCTATCGGTTCGGGTGGGTCCGGGGGCGTGTTCGGCCCCGGAATGGTAATCGGCGGGCTGCTCGGCGCGGGGATCTGGCGGCTCCTCGAGCCGGTTGCCCCGGGTGTCCCGATCGACCCATCGCCGTTCGTGATCGTGGCGATGATGGCGCTCTTTGGGAGCATCGCCCACGCGCCGCTTGCAGTGATGCTGATGGTCGCCGAGATGACCGACAGCCTGGCGATGCTCGCTCCGGCGATGCTCGCCATCGGGATCGCCACGCTGATCGTCGGCGATCGTTCGATCTATAAGGAGCAGCTCCGCAGCCGGACCGATTCCCCGGCCCATCGATTCCGAGCAGCCCTACCCCTGCTGGCCGCAATCCCGGCGGGCACGGCAGCGCGAATCCCGAGGTTGACCCTCAGGCTCGGCGAGACCACGGCATCGGCCCGCGGGCGACTGCGTGATGTCGCGCTGCCCGGAGCTCCTGTTCTTGATCGGGCCGGTCGGTTCCAGGGATCGGTCGACGAAGGGATGCTGTCATCGAGCGACGAAGCTGAGACACTCGAGCGGGTCGAGCTCGATGATCGCGCCGTGTCGGCCGATGACTCGCTTGGCGATGCTCTCGGTGTCCTGACCGACCTCCACCGCAGCTGGATCCCAGTGGTCGCCGGCGATCGACTCCTGGGCATCCTCTCCGCCCAGGACATCCTTGGGGCCTACCGAACGGCCCTGGCCGGCAACGTCCGTCAGATTCGCTCCGTCGGCTCGGAGGGCGAACTGGTCGAGGCCGATATCGGTCCGGATTCGACCCTTGCCGGTGTGGCGGTCGCCGCGGCACCTTGGCCCCGGGATGTCGTCCTGGTCTCGGTGGAGCGTGGGGACCGCCTGATCATCCCTCGCGGCGACCTGGTCCTCAGCCGGGGAGATCACGTCACGGTCTTCACGGCCCGGGCAGGGCGAGCATCGCTCGATGCATTGCTTGGCGCACGCGCTGCACCCACGAGCGAGGAACCAAATGCCGGTCGATCGCCGCCCGCCTGATCTTGAGTGGCTGTTCCGCGTCCTTCTGGCGCACGACGTTGCGTTCGTCGTGACCGGCTCGACGGCAGCACTTCTCCTTGGGGTCGAGCCGACTCCGGGCGACCTGGACATCACGCCAGCCCTGGACGCTCCGAACCTGGCTCGGCTCGCAGCAGCCCTCGAGGCGATCGAGGCGCGTCCGGATCCTCAGGGCGAGTTCGGCGCGTGGCAGGTCGACCCGGCCGGCGAGCGACACTGGGTCCAACGCGCGCCGCGACCCGGCGAGCGCCAAGCGCGTCGGACCTGGCGCCCAGATCCCGCCGTACCCGAGTCGTTTGACGAGTTGCTCCAGACGAGCCTAGGTGCGCTCGATGTGGTCCCCGGGATCAGCGGTCGCTACGACGAACTCGTTCGGCGGGCGGAGCAGGTCGAGGCGTTCGGCCAAGTCGTCCTCGCGGCCTCGATCGTCGACCAGCTCGCAACGCTGACCGTGCCTCGACACGAGAAGGACCGCTCTCGTGTCGCAGCGTTGCGCGAACGTCAGCGCGATTGAACCCACCGGGCGCTCGCAGCGGATGCGGACGCTCAGTTCCGGTCGCGTCGCGTTTATGGTCCCTCGATCTCCTCGCCCAGCTCCTCGTCCGCGGCCGCTTTGTCACTCAGCGAACGCGCCGCTTCCTGGACCTTATCGGAGGTCCGTCTGGCTTCCGCATCGGTAGGATCGAGAGCTGCCTTCTGCGCCTGTAGCGTGGCGAGAGCCCCAGGGTCGCGATGCAAAGCCCGCTCGGTAGCTCGCAGGTCGTGGGGCTGGCCGTCGGCCGGTGATGCGCGTGATTCGCCAACGGTCTGACGGGCACTGACCCAGCGGCCGTCGCGATAGACGTACCAGACGACATGCGGCTCGGCAGTGACCTCGCGCCGATGGACCGCCGCGTCGGGGTAGCGGATCCGGAGCTGAATCCGAAATTCGTCGATCAGCAAGAACCCGTCGTCCAGGAGCCTCTCGCCAGCGAACGCGAACTCGCCATCGTCGACCGGGTTCGTCACGAGGATGGGACGAGGGGTCCTGCGCTCCACCGAATAATGGTGCCTGCCCACGGACCGACGGGAGGGACCCGTTGCGCTCCCCACCTTGCAGACTCATAACAGTCGAAGCCGAGGTGTCCGTTCGCCGCGACCCGGCGGAGACGGCCGTGGTGAGCACCGGGAGTGGCCATGAGTCGCGGCATCACGGAGCCATTTGCTAATGGCGACGTCAGCTGACCCGTGGGCTGCGGCGTATCGTTCCAGCGCGATGACGTGCGCTTTCGTCGTGGTGCCCTGGGTCGAACTGGAGGATGGGCTGTGAACGTTCGCCCGGCCGAAGCTCGCGATGTGGCGTTCATGGCCGCGATGCTGGTTGAATCGGCCTACCCCCCATGGATCGACCCCAAGCCCACGCCCGCTGAGGCGCTGACGTACCCACATTCCGCTCGGTATCTGCGCTCGTGGGGTCGCGCCGGCGACCTCGGCGTCATCGCCGAGGACGAGTCTGGCGCGATCGGCGCGGCCTGGTGCCGCCTGCTCCCGGCGTCGGAACCCGGGTATGGCTTCGTCGCGGAGGATGTGCCGGAGATCTCCATCGCCGTCCTGGCGGGGCATCGGGGAGAGGGCGTCGGCAAGCGGCTCCTGACGGCGCTCATCGAGGATTCGTCGTCCCATGGGGTGCGAGGCCTGAGCCTGTCCGTCCACCTCCTGAACCCGGTCGCACTCCACATCTACGAGCAGGCGGGTTTCGTGCGCGTCGGCGGCACGGATACGCTGCGTGTGATGCTCCTGACGCTACCCTCTGGCCGCCTGCCGTGACGGCCACGGCGGAGGAGCCACGCCTGATGAACGGACAGGCTCGCGTCGTCGTGGGGATTCTCCAAGAGGTCGCAGCCGGCGCCTTGCTGCGCGATCGGTCCCTATTTGGGGCTCGACCCTTGGCCTCGGCGAGCTTCGAATGCACCAACTCTCCGAACGCGGCGGCGAGTTGACCGTCCGTCTGCTCGGGGATCGCATTCGGGTGGGCGGCAAGGCAATCACGGTGGTACGCGGCGACATGAGCGAGTGATCTTGGCTGAGCCGGATAGGTACCGCCCATCGAGAACGCCCCGCCCGTGCTGGCGCTACCTGCGCACGTTTCTCACGGATCGTCTCGGAGCCATACGTCCGACGACCAGTTGAAAACGGCTCCAACGGCCCTTCATGCTCGTGGGGTGAGGTTCCGCCTCGCGGAGACGCGCAGTTCAGGTTCCGGTACAGCTCGTGCCGATCGCGCTGCGACATCAGCCTCGATCATCGGCGCCAACATCGCCAGGCCGTCGCCGTAGGCATGGCGGAGGATCGGTGCCATCTCCTCGAGCTTGGCGCGGTCCTTGGCCGACGACGGTCGCTGCACGCGTACGGTGAACAAGGTCTTGGCTCCGTCGGACGTCGCCTCGAAGAGTTCGCTCCGCGTCAACTTCGAGACGCCTGGCATCGGCATCTGGAACCTGGTCGTGAGGACTTCCCCTGGATGCCAGGCGAGGACTTCCTCGACGATCGCGTCGCGACCGTGGACGCAGTGGTTCGTCGTCCCCACGCCGCGCCGCCCAGCGGTCACGTCCTCGTTGACGGCCTCGACGCCGATCTGCCACTGGAGACGGCGAGCCGGGGACGTGATCCACTCCCAGACGATCGCCGGCGGACCGTCGAAGGTGAACGATGTCGTCCAAGCCGCCTGCGCAACCCCGACGACCAATGCCGAACTCGCCTCGGCATCCCGCCACACAGCCTCCAGGTCGCGGACCCAGCCCGACACCTCGCCGACGAACTCGTACGTCTCCCGATGCTCGATCAGCCCGGCCCCGGCCGGATCGGCGAGACCCATGATCCGGACGCACTCGTCGGTATAGAGCGCATACGCTCCGAAGCCCAACGTGGCCTGGACGTTGTTCTTGAGCAGTCGATGGACCACGATGACGTCGCGACCGACCAGTTCCTCCCGACCGGCCATCCGTTGCCGGGCGATCAAGCCGTGATGGACGACGAACTTCAGGTCGAGTCTTGGGATGTACGTGCAAGCGTTGCAGTCGCACTGCGACGCCTGGCCGATGTCGCGCAGGCGCCGCCGGAAGGCGATGTAGCAGTGCTCGATGGTGTCCTGGAGGGCCGATCCATCGACCACGTCGGTGACGACATAGGCGAATGCCGCGTCGCCCTCAAGCTTGGCCAGGCGGAATGTGGGCCGGAGCGCTCGAACGACGGCGTCAGTCAGGTCCGCCAGGATGTCCTGCGCGTGATCGAGTTCGACGCCCGCGAGGTAACTCGTGTAGCCGCTGATGTCGGCGATCACGAGGCACGCGGGCCGCGGCTGGTCGAGCATAGCGATCCTCTGCAAGGTCGTAGGTCCGCCCCGAGATACGCTCGGACGGGATCGTCCGGTCACAACGGTTTTCGATGGCCCCTCGGATTACTGCGATTTGTCGGGCTCGGCGTATCGTTGTGCAACGTACGCCAAGGAGGTTGGGGCGATGCCCGAAGCGCGACACGAGGTGACGATCCGGCGGCCCGCGAGCGAGGTGTTCGGATTCCTAGCGGACGGGCTCAACGGGCCGAAGTGGCGGACCGGGATCCTCGACATCGCCCACGTCTCCGGGAGCGGGGTCGGCGCGACTTACAACCAGGGCGTCAAAGGTCCGGGCGGCCGCCGCATCGACGCCGACTACCGGGTCACGGCCTATGAACCGAACTCTCGACTGGCATTCGAAGCGATCGCCGGCCCGGTCCGTCCCAAGGGTGAGTACATCCTCGAAGGGGTCGACGGCGGGACGCGCCTGACCTTCGCCCTGCACGCTGAATTGGGCGGAATCAAGAAGTTGCTCATGGGCGGGGCGGTCCAGAAGACGATGGACTCGGAGGTCGAAGCGACGGAACGACTCAAGAGCCTCCTCGAGGCGATGCCGGCCGGTGATCCCCCGACGAGCGTCGGCTGACCGGCGCTGGCTCAGCGTCCGCCCGGATCGGGCGGCGTAAGCGGGTCCTCCTGCGTCCTTGCGACGACCATGGCGAGGACTTCGTCATGCGTTCGCCCCGGACCGTGCGATCGGGGCAATCTCCAGATACGTAGTCGCGCGACCGTCAAGGTAGCCAGTCATGCCCGGGAGCCGGAGGCTCCGCGACGAGCGCTCCTTTAGGGCACGAGCACCGCGCGACCCCGAAGCGTGTGCGCGCGCATCCGCTCATAGGCCTGCGCGCCGTCCTCGAGCGCGAATCGCTCGACCTCCACCTTGATCGCCCCGCAGCGGGCTAGGTCGAGCACGTCCATCACGTCCGACCTGGTCCCCCAGACCGGGGTGCGGACGCTCGTCCCGCCGGGGACCGTGAAGATGCCCACCGGGATCGCGCCCGGGCCCAGGCCTACCATCACGATGTCGGCGCAGGAGCCCGCGAGCTTCGCCGCTAGGTCTGCGGTCCCCTGGATCCCGACGAAGTTGAAGACCGCCTGAGCGCCGCGGCCGCCGGTGAGGTTGCGGACGGCCTCGATCGACGAGGGATCCGACTCGAATGTCGCGTGCGCCCCCACCTCGCGGGCGAACGCGAGCTTGTCCTCGCCGATGTCGAGCGCGATCACCTGGGCCGCGGTCAAGGCCCGGAGCATCTGGATGGCCAGGTGACCGAGGCCGCCGGCACCGATGACGACGGCGGTCGACCCGGGAACGAGCTTGGGCAGCGACGGCTTGATCGCGTGGTAGGGCGTGAGCCCAGCGTCGGTCAGAGGGACGTTCTCGACCGGGTCCAGCCCGCCGAGCGGGACGAGGTGGCGCGCACTCGGAACGACCATGTACTCCGCCATGAACCCGGGGGCCTCGAAGCCGGGCCATCCGATCTTCATCGCGTCGGCGTTGAGGCAGTAGTTCTCGGCGCCGGTCGCGCAGGCTCGGCAGTACCCGCAGCCCCATGCCCCGTAGACCGCGACCGCGTCGCCCTCCTTGACGCCGCCGTTAGCGGCGCCCGCCCCGAGCCCGGCGACGATGCCCGCGCCCTCGTGACCGAGCGTCAGCGGGAACCCGAACGCGTAGTCCTCGGCCGTGCGGTCCATCGTGTACTGGTCCGAGTGGCAGACGCCGGCGGCGGTCGTCCTGACGAGGACCTCGCCCGGCCTAGGCTCCGGCGTGGGCACCTCGCGGATCTCCGGGGGCCTGCCGATCGCCGTGTACTGCAGCGCCTTCATGTGTCTCCTTGCTCTGGCTCCCCGAGATCTCGTCGAGGTGCTCCCACCAGGTGGTGTGTCACGCGGTTGTGGCGACGACCTGCGCCGTCGCTCAGCCGAAGCGCGGCGCCAGCCGCCGGATCACAGCGAGCATGCTCCAAACCGATCTCCCCGAACGCTCTCCGGAGGCGGCCGTGGACTCTTGCCGGCCCATCGACATCGCCTCCCGGAGGCGGGCGTCCGTCAAGCGGCGGAGATCGTCCTCGCGATAGCTGCTGGCAAGCCGCGTGGCCATCCGTCCTGAGTCCTTCATCCCCGCCTCCAGTCGTTCTCGGTGGACTATGTTCGCTGGGGCCACCTTGGGCCTAAGGGGCGGTTCGGCGCGATCGGCTAGACGCTTAGACGAAGCAGTCAACGACCTCAGGTAGGCGTGACTAGGACCGGCGTCACTGGATGGGTGCGTCCCGACGCCTAATCGCTCTTGACTCGCTCGCAGTTCCGGTCCGTGCGTGACGCGACACTCTACCGGTGCGTGCGACGTTCCGGAATGCCGGGCCTTCTTGTCGGCCGGTTATCGCGCGGCTCATGATCAGGGGCATGACCCGCCGAGTCAGCAGCCCCGTCTTCGTCGGTCGAGCCGCAGAGCTCGAGCGGCTCACGGCCGCGTTGGAGCGGGCCTCTGCTGGGCGGCCATCGCTGGTGCTAGTCGCTGGTGAGGCTGGCGTCGGCAAGAGCCGCCTCATGTCGGAGTTCTCGGCGGCCGTCGAGGCGGCCGGCAGCATGGCGATCAGCGGCGGTTGCCTCGACCTCGGCGAGGGCGGCCCGCCGTACGCGCCGTTCGCGGAGGCGCTCCGTGCGCTCGCCCGGCGCCTCGATGCCGCGGAACGGGAGGCCACGTTCGGGCCTGCCGCGGACGCGCTGAGCCGACTGATTCCCGACGTGCACGGGCAGGCCGTCGGTGCGAGGGATGACGACTCGCCGGACGCCTCCGACCGACTCGGGCGCCTGTTCGACGCCGTCCTCGCCGTCCTCGATCGGGCCTCACGGGAGCAGCCGCTCGTTCTCGTCATCGAGGACGTCCAATGGGCCGACGGATCCACGCGCAACCTGGTCCGCTTTCTGGTGAGGAACATGCGCAGCGAACGGCTGCTCCTGCTCGCGACCTACCGGAGCGACGACCTGCACCGTCGCCACCCTGTCCTGCCGCTGCTCGGCGAACTGAGCCGCGCAGAAGGTGCCGAGCGTCTCGAGCTCCGCCGCTTCGGGCGCGAGGAGCTGGAACAGCAGCTCGTAGGCATCCTGGGCGCGGCCCCTGCTCCGGCGCGCATCGACGCCCTGCTCGAGCGGTCCGACGGCCTGCCGTTCTTCGTCGAGGAGCTGGTCGCCGAAGCTGGGCGGGGTCAGTCCCAGCTTCCGGCCACGCTCCAGGACATGCTCGGGCTGCGACTGGCGACCCTTTCGGCTCCGTCGCTTGCGCTCGTGCGCGCGGCCGCCGTCGTAGGGGGCCGTGTCCGCCACGACCGCCTGGCCGCGGCATCGGGGATGGACGAGGCCGCGCTGCTGGCGGCGCTCCGCGAGGTCGTGGACGCCCGGATCCTCGTCCCGGTGGAAGACGCCGACGAGCCCGCCTACACCTTCCGGCACGCCCTGCTCCGCGAGGCCGCGCACGACGAGCTCCTACCGGCGGAGCGGGTGCGGGTGCACGAGCGCTTGGCCGATCACCTGGGCAGCTTGCTGCGGGCCGGCGACGGAACCGACCCCTCGCTCGTGGCGGACTTCGCCCTCCACGCGTTCTACGCCCATGACCTCCCCCGGGCCCTGGAAGGCTCGATCAGGGCGCTGCTCATGTTCGTCGACGCGGTGGCCTACCGCGAGGCGCTTGCCCAGGCCGAGCGGGCGCTGGAGCTCTGGCCGCGGGTCGAGGACGCCGCGTCGCGCGCCGGCATCGACCACGCGGATTTGCTCGCAATCGCGGGGCGCATGGCTGCGGCGGTCGTTCAGCCGGGACGCGCGATGGCGTTCACGCAGCAGGCGCTGGCCGAGCTCCACCCGCCCGAGACGCTCGAGGACCGCGATCGCCAGGTCGAGCTGCTGGCCGACCTCCAGTGGTCCGCCTGGGCCGCTCGCGACTACCGTCTCAGCGTCGAAGCGGCGGAGCGGGCCCACGCGCTGGGCTCGTTGAGCGGGCCGACGCGGCTCAAGGCGTATGTGACGGTGATGCTCGGCGTGGCCCGATGGTGGGAGGGCAGGCTCGCCGTGTCCGCCGGGCTGCTCGAGGAGGCCATGGCGATCGCGAAGCTCGTCGACGACCGCGCCATCTGGGCCGATGCCGCCTGCGAGCTCGCGCACACACTTTCCGACCTCGGGCAGGGCGTCCGTGCGACCGTCCTGATCGACCGCTCCGCCGAGGCGGTGCCCGAGGGAGACCGCCGGTTCGACCGGGTCTCGTCCGAGACAAACCGGAGCGTCTCGGCGCTGACCTGCGGCCGCTTCGCGGACGCCGAGCAGTTTGGGCGACTCGCCCTCGACCTGGCGAGCCGTTATGGGTGGGAGGAGCAACTCGGCCCGCACGCCCGGACGGTGATCGTCGACGCCCTCTTCGAGCTCGGTCGGTACGCCGAGGCCGATCTGATCGCGAAGCCGGTGCTGGCGGGTGTCGGCGTCGACCACGCAGTCGAGTGGATGGCGACCACGATGGCCCGCGTGGCGGTCGCCCGGGGTCGCTTCGAGGAGGCGCACCGCCTCATCGACAGCATCGAGGCCAAACCATCGTGGGGCGAGGATTGGTTCGCGACCCTGGCGCTCGTGGACCTCGCCAGGGCCGAGGGCCGGTTCGCCTTCGTCGCGACGGCCGTCGATGCGTCCGTCGACAGGATCGCAGAAACCGAGGCGATCGCGCCCTTCTTCGGGCTGCTCGGGCTGGGCGTGAGCGCCTGCGCGGACCGCGCCGTCCGGGCGCGCCGCCGCCGGAGGCTTGCCGAGGTCGAGGACGCGGTGTCGCACGCGCACCGGTGGCTGGGAGCCCTCCGGGCGATCGTCGACCGGGCGCTTCCCGAAGGAGGTGCCGGCCCGTGGCCCGAGGCGATCTTGGCCACCGCCGAGGCCGAGATCCGCCGGCTTGTGGGCTCCCCGGATCCCGAGGCATGGGCGGACGTCGTCGACCGCTGGGTCGCCCTGTCCCATCCGTTCCAGACCGCCTACACCCGATTGCGCCTCGCGGAGGCGCTGCTCGAGGGGGAGGGCGAGCGGGCCACGGCCGAGACGGCGCTGCGACAGGCACAAGGGTCCGCCGCGGCGATCGGGGCGGCGGTGCTCCGGGTGGAGGTCGAGGCGCTCGCCGGGGCTGCGCGGATCGACCTCGGCTCGGATCGGGGCGATCGAACCGGCGCCAGCCAGCCGGGGGCTTCCGTTGGGATCCCGGTGTTGACGGCCCGCGAGCAGGGCGTGCTGCGGCTCGTGGCAGAGGGCCACACGAACCGCGAGATCGGCGGCCAGCTGTTCATCAGCGAGAAGACGGCCAGCGTGCACGTCTCCAACGCGATGGCGAAGCTCGGCGCCCTGTCCCGCTACGAGGCGGCAGCGACCGCCGAGCGGCTCGGCCTGCTGGCTTGATCCGCCAGGGCGGTGCAGGACGGCAACGGCACCGTCGTCCGCGCGATCGACTCAAACAAGTACGCCGCGTGGAGCCAAGGCGACGTGGCGCAACCCTTCATCGAAAGGCCGCGCTTCGTCGGCCTACGCCTTAGTCCGGCTGTGTACCGGCACCGACTAGCCCTCGAGCTGCCAGAGGCTGGTATGGCGCGCCCGACAGGAGTTGAGCGCGCGGATGCCATAAATATTCGCATCCCAATTGAGGGTTCAGGGGTGACCACCGAGGCGACGGCCTGAACCAGGCCGCGACCTGCCGATTGCGAACAAGACGGGGCTTAGGGCCTGTGGCTGAATTACCTGGACGACTTGCTAGGCGCTGGACGACTCCTCGGAGCCGTGAAGCAGTAGGAAGCGCCAGGACCCGTCGCGCCGGACGAGCGTGCCGGTCAGGCAGTAGGGAATGACGAGTCGCTCTGCACCCGCGACATCGACGAACTCCTCGCCGGCGGCGACGAACGATGCCCAGGCTCCCTCTGCCAAGACCCACCGATCGCGCCACCGCCAGCTGTAGCGTCTCGGTCCGGCATAGATGCGGCCAAAGAATGACTCGACGGCCGCCCGGCCGCGATGAGCCTCAACGCCCTCACTGGGTATGACCGCGACATCGGGGTCATCGGCGAGCAGGGCGAGGGTTCCGTCGAGGTCCTGCGCCGCGAGGCAGCTGCCGAACTCGTCGATCNNGCGAGAACGCCTTCGATATCGGACACACCAGGCATCGATCGACAATAGCCCAAACAAGGAGCATCAGAGGCAGGCGAAGTCGGCGCCATCACGGCGCGCCAGGCGAGGTAGCCGACCGGGCCCCGGCGTTCGGGGAGTAGGTGGCGCAGTGTGGGAGGCGCTGACCCGAGGGGCTGGTGCGGGCCCGGACGGATGAGCGGGGCGGCGACGTCGGCCGGAGCCTCCGATCAGGCGGCCGCGCGCCAGGCAAGATAGCCGACCGAGGCGACCTCGAGCCAGGCCCGGGCGCTCGCCTCCGTGCCCTCGTAGCAGCGCGACAAGCGTCGCCAGCGCCCGAGCTGGGCGAACGCGTGCTCGATCCGATAGAGCGGCCGGATCGGGACGAAGCCGCTTACGCCGGCTGGCGGCGCCTTGATGTCGAGCGCGAGGAGCCTGCGCTCGGCAAGCTTCGCCAGACCCCGGTAGGCCCGGTCGCCGACGATCGCCCGCACCCGCGGCAGGTCGGCCAGGCGGTCGCGCAGGAGCTCGGGGGCCGCCTGCACGTCGTGCGGCCGGGCGGAGCCCGCGTGGGCGGCGAGTGGCAGGCCCAGGATCTCGACGAGCAGCGTGCGCTTCGTGCCGATCGTCCGGCCACCGCGGCCACCGGCCGCATGGAACGTTGGCCCGTAGCGGCCGCCCTTCACGGTCTGGGCGTCGACCATGACCATCGA
>PNAZ01000005.1:228-6585 GCA_003169655.1 Chloroflexota bacterium | reverse complement strand
ATCGCCTGCGCGAAGCTCATCGGCGGGTCGCCAGGCCCACGCTGAACGCTCCGATCAGGGCGACCGCGGCAAAGAACAGGGCGCCAACGACGGCGCTCGAGACGTCGGCCCGAACGAGGAGCGCGGCCACGATCAGGGCCACGACCGGGCCGATGAACAGCTCGAGCCGATCGCCGATCAGGAAGTCCGACCAGAAGCGCAGGAACGCGCGCCCGAAGCGGATCATCGCGGCGACGTCCCGGGATCAATGGCCAGGCTCGGACTCGCCGAGTGGCGGGCGAGGCTCCGAACGGCCCACACCCCGGCCAGGGCCAGGAGGAGATAGCCCGCCAGCAGGAGCAGGATCGCCAGGTCGTCGCCCGGCCACGCGATCCCGATGCCTTCGCCCGACCAGAACGTGCCGAAGCCGGTCAGCATCACCCCGACCACGAACTTCATACCGTTCTCGGGCACCCGTTCGAGCGGCCGGTGGATGACCACCGCGATCGCCACGACGAGCAGGCCGGCCAGGGCGGCGCCCAGGACCGCCGGCCCGAGGAGGTTCGCGCTGGCCCCGAAGGTGACCACGATGAACGCCACTTCGAGGCCCTCGAGCAGGACGCCCTTGAAGGCCACGGTGAAGCTGATCCAGTCCATCCCCTCGGCCGGGACCGGCGGCTCAGCGCCCAGCCCGGCAACCTCGGCGGCGAAGATCGCGGCCTCGTCGTGCTTGGCCTTCGCGCCCCCCGCGCGGAGGACCGCCTTGGTCAGCCATTGCAGGCCGTAGATCACCAGGAAGGCGCCGACCACCAGGCGCAGCACGCCGATCGGCACGAAGAGAGCCAGGGCCGAGCCGAAGATCGCGATCAGGAGGCCCAGGGTGACGACCGCCGCGCCGACCCCGATCAAGGCCGAGCGCCATTGGCGGGTCACCCCAACGGCCAGCACGATCGTGACCGCCTCCACGAACTCGACGGTCGAGGCCAGGAATGCCGACAGGATCGTGACGACGGCGATCGAATTCACCCGGCTATCGTAGCGGCACCTCGCGCGACGGCTCCGGGCCCAGGAACGTTGCTGGCGAACCCGCGCGTCAGGCGTGGGTGAAGAAGAGCTGCAGCTCCATCGTGCCCTGGTCGGAGACCGACAGGACCGCGAATGAGGTTGGCGCCTGGATGCCGTAGTCGCTGAAGGCGATCGGCAGCGATCCGACGACCTCGATGATCGATCCTGACAGGCGGGCTTTCAACGCGATCTGGACCGTCTTCGTCTGGCCATGGAGGGTCAGCTCCCCGGTTGCCGTCACGTCCACCTCGTGGCCGTCGGTTGGGTCTGCGCCGAGGTCGACCGGTGCCGTCAGCTTGAACGTCGCGGTCGGGTAGGTGGCCGTCTCGATCCCATGCGAGACGAGCTGGCCGTCCCGGCGCTGGTCGTCGCTCGCGAGCGCGGTCAGGTCGGCGGTGATCGTAGCGGCGGTGAGCTGGGTGCCGCTGATCGTGAGGGTGCCGCTGACCTTGGGCGTCCGACCGACGGCCGTGTTGGCCCCGATGCTGGCCAGCTGCTCCTGGACCCGGTAGCCGACGAACGAGTCGGTCGAGTCGGCGGACGAGCCGATCGAGGTGTCCACGTTCCAGGTGCCGGCCAGGCCACCCGAGGGCAGCGGGCTCGACGCGGCGGCGGACGGCAGGGCGAGCGTCTCGGAGCTCACGGCGGCCGGCCCCGACGGGCGCAGGAAGAGGTACCACAGGCCGTAGCCACCGGCGGCGACGAGGACGATCAAGACGGCCACCGCCGCGATCGTGAGGTTGCGCCGCCGGGCGTGATTGGCCGGCTGGGGAACGGTCATCTGAAGATCTCCTGGTGGGCGGTCGGGGTCGCCGGGCCGGGTCGAGCGTGTCATATCGCCGGGAAATGCGGTCCCGCCCGGCGACGCGTTGGCGCGCCACCGGGCGGGGAGCCGGCTGGTCGACCCGTCAGGACGGGCCGCTCAACCTACATGTTCGGGCAGTTCGCCCCGTTGGCCGGGGGAGTCTGGGTGCCGCTGCCGCCTGCTGCCGGCGCCGAGGCGGCCGGAGCGGGACTCGCCGCATTGACGACCGCGACGCCACCGACTGCCATCATCCCGACCGACAGGAGTGTCGTCGCGATGACCTGGCGAGCGCCCGAGAACTTACGCCGTGCGGCCGGAACGACCGGCTGCTCGACGGGGAGTTGAGGACCTTGAGTTTCCATTGCTGGTTCCTTACCTTTCCTTGCTGAACTTGACCTGACAGGTTGCTAGCACATCGCATTGGCCTCCTATGAACCCGTCGTGGCGACGCCGGAGAGGTCGTACAGGGTCCCCGAGCTGCCGCCGTAGTCGACGACCTTGCCGACCGAGGTGACCCAGGCGCTCACCGCCGAGGCGGTCGTGCTGTTGCCGCCCGGACCACCGCCGGTTCCGCCGACCAGCACGTAGCGGAGCTGGCCGGAGGCGACGTAGGCCTGGATCTGGGCGAGGGACGGAGCCGGGTCGGTGCCGCTGAAGCCGCCCATCGCCATGACCGAATCGCCGGTCGAGAGCTCGAGCGAGCCGGCCTGCATCGCGGACGTCATCGCCACGATCCAGGTCGTGCCGCCCTTGTTGGCTTCGAGGTAGCTGGCCAGGGCCGTATCGGTGCCGCCGCCGGCTGTGCCGAGCCCGGCCCCCGAACCGCCGCCGAAGCCCACGCCCGACGGGGGCGTGCCACGGCCGGAGCCCCCGCCAAAGCCGCCTCCGTTGCCGCCGTTGCCGCCAAACCCGCCGCCGTTACCGCCGCCCTGGCTCGTGTCGGCGACCACGGCCGGACCCGGCTGGGGATCACCGCTCGAATAGGCCGTGGACATGGTGTCGATCGTGTAGACCAGCGGCCCGGCCAGCAGGATGCCGATTCCGAGGGCGACGGCAAGGGCCTGGGTGCGGCGCAGCTCGGCTGTCGCCGGCAGGCACAGGATCAACGCCACGATCGCGCCGACGATCACGACCACCAGGCCGAGGCCGGGCACGAAGTCGGGCGAGCGTCCGAGGAGCTGCCAGCTCCAGACGGCGCTGACCAGGATTGCGCCGGCCAGGACGATCCCGCCGAAGCGGACGCGCTCGCGGAGACCCCACAGCTCGACCGCTCCAGCACCGACCAGTGCGGCGATCGCCGGCGCCAGGGCAACGGCGTAGTAGCTGTGGATGATCCCCGACATGAAGCTGAAGACGATCGCGTGGACGGCCAGCCACAGGCCCCATACGAGGTATCCGGCTCGCGCCCGATCGGTGCGGGCGGCCCGGCCGCGCAGGACGAGGCCGGAGACGAGGCCGATCAGGGCGAACGGGATCAGCCAGCTGATGCCGCCGCCAAACTCGGCGTTGAACAGGCGCAGGATGCCGGTCGCGCCACTGAAGCCGCCCCCACCACCCCCACCGAACACGCCATCGCCACCGAAGATCCTGGCCAGGCCGTCGTAGCCGAGGAGGAGCTGGATCGCCGAGTTGTTGGTGCTGCCGCCGATGAACGGCCGGGCCGCCGCCGGGATGAGCTCGACCGCGAGGACCCACCAGCCGCTGGCGAGGAGCAGGGTGATGCCGGCCAGCAACAGCCCCGCGACCCGGCGTCGGAGCGAGACCGGGGCCGCGATCAGCCAGGTCAGGGCGAAGGCGGGCACGACCAGGAAGCCCTGGAGGTACTTGGCGTTGAACGCGAAGCCGACCAAGATCGCCGTGACGACGATCCAGCGCAGCCGGCCAGACTCGATCGCGCGGAGCGCCGACCAGGCGGCCGCCACGAGCAGCAGGGTCAGGATCGCGTCGGGGTTGTTGTAGCGGAAGATCAGGACCGCGACCGGGGTCAGGATCATGACCAGGCTGGCGATCAGCGCGGCGATCAGGCCGAAGGAATGCCGGACGACCACGAACAACAGGGCGACCGTCGCCACGCCGGCCAGCGCCTCGGGCAGCAGGATGCTCCACGAGCTGAGCCCGAAGAGGCGGACCGACAGGCCCATCAGCATGGTGGCCAGCGGCGGCTTGTCGACGGTGATGAAATTGGCCGCATCGAACGAGCCGAAGAACCACGCCGACCAGCTCTTCGACGCGGCGAGCGCCGCGGCCGAGTAGTAGGTGTTGGCGTAGCCGCTGATCGTCAGGTTGAAGAGATAGACAACCGCGGCCAGGGCGGCCAGGGCGACCTGCACCGGGCGCACCCAGGCAGCGGTCCCGGCCCGTCCGCGGAGCCAGCTCCGGGCGGCGGGCAGCGGCCCGCCGTGGGGCAGCTCAGCCTCCCGGCCGGGCCGAACGACGGAGGTCATGACGGTGTCCTTTCGAGGTTGATCGGGGTGGCAGCCCGCCGTCCGTTCCGGGCGATCAACGCCCGGAGCAGGCCGAACCGGCAGACGGTGGCAAGGGCATTAGCGGCGACGAGCACGAGCAGCTCGGCCGCCCGCGACGGGTGGTGGACCGTGGTGTCGAGGATGCCGATCGAGAGCGTGGTGATCGTCAGGGCAGCCGCCAGGCTGGCCAGGCCGGCCAGGTGATCGCGGACGAGATCAGTCCGGCCGCGCACGCCGAAGGTCAGCCGCCGGTTCGCGGCAGTGTTGCCGACGGTCGTGGCGATCAGGGCGACGGCGTTCGAGAGGGCCGCCGGCTCGAACGATCGAACCAGGCTGTACAGGCCGAGGTAGGCCGCCGTGCTGACCAGGCCGATCGCCGCGAACCGTCCGACCTGGCTGCCAAGGCCGAGCCGCTTCGAGGCAACTCTGGCCGCAAGGCCGGGCAGGAGCACCTCCCGCCGGTGGCGCAGCAGGCGCCAGACCCCGCGCAGGTCGGCGAGAGCGGTCGAGCGGACGTCCACCCGCGAATCCGGGGCGTCGACCCAGTCGACCGGCACCTCGAGGATCCGCAGGCCGGCCCGCTGGGCCAGGATCAGTAGCTCAGTGTCGAAGAACCAGGCCTGGTCCTCGACGAGCGGCAGGAGCTCACGGGCCACGTCTCCTCGGACAGCCTTGAAGCCGCACTGCGCATCGCGGAAGCCGGCGCCAAGGGCGGTTCGCAGGATCAGGTTGTAGCAGCGCGAGATCAGCTCCCGCTTCGGGCCCCGGGTGACCCGGGCGCCCGGCGCCAGGCGGCTGCCGATCGCCATCTCGCTATGGCCCGAGAGCAGCCCTGCGACGAGCGGGAGGAGCGCATCGAGACCGGTCGACAGGTCGACGTCCATGTAGGCGACGACCGGGGCGTCGCTCGCCAGCCAGGTCGTCCGGAGCGCCCGGCCGCGGCCTTTCTGGTTGAGGTGGACGGCGCGAACGCCAGGCAGGCTGGTGGCCAGCCGCTGGGCGATGACCCACGTCGAGTCGGCGCTCGCGTTATCGGCGATCGTGATCCGGGCCGGATACGGGAAGCGCTCGTCGAGGTAGGTCCGCAGGCGGCGGACGCTGGGTTCGAGGTCGTGCTCCTCGTTGTAGACCGGCACGACGATGTCGACGATCGGCTGCGGGCTGGGCCGCGGTTCTGCTGTCATGCCCGCAGACTGGGCCGGCGTCTCTTTCGAAACGGTTACGCGCCGAAGGCACGCTCCCAGCTGACGGCCATCCGGGCCCCGCCGCCGGGCGCGGTCTCGACCCGCCAGCGGCCGTTGGTGGCGCGCACGATCGCATCGGCGATCGCCAACCCAAGGCCCGCGCCGCCGCCCTGCTCGCTCGCCCGATGGAATCGGTCGAAGATCCGGGCCCGCTCGTCCTCGGGAATCCCGGGCCCGGTGTCGTCGACGACGAGCCCGATCCGGGCCCGTTCGGGCACCACGCTGACGCTCACCTTGCCGCCGTCCGGCGCGTACTTGCAGGCGTTGTCGAGGAGCACGCCGAGGAGCCGGTCGAGCCACTCCGGCGGAGCATTGATCACCAGGCTCTCGCTCGGTACGCGAACGTCGAGGTGGAGGTGGCGGGCCTCGGCCACCACTCCGAACCGGTCGGCGGTCTGGGCGGCCAGGACGCCCACGTCGATCGGCTCGACGTTGGGCGGCGTGGCGGTCGCGTCGAAGCGAGCCAGCCAGAGGAGGTCGTCGAGCAGCCGGCGCATCCGCTTCGATTCGAGGTCGACCCGTTCGAAGGCGCCCCGATACCAGGCCTCCGAGCGGTCCTGGGCAAGGGCCAGGCTGGTGTGCGCCTCGATCACCGACAGGGGCGTGCGCAACTCGTGCGAGGCGTCGGCGGTGAACTCGAGCTGGCGNNATCAGCAGCTCGGCCAGGATCAGTGTCGACTGGGCCTGGCTGACGCTGTCGAGGTTCTGGGCAACGACGATGTGGTCGTCCCCGGCGGCGGCTCCGGCAATCCGCATGTCGATCCCGTCGATCGTCGCCGTCTGGGGCGTGGTGACCGTC
>PNAZ01000005.1:0-127 GCA_003169655.1 Chloroflexota bacterium | reverse complement strand
CCGCCGGGGATCGGCTGGCTCAGCGATCGGCGCAGGGCGTCACTCAGCGAGGCGTCGATCTGGGCCGTCAGGTTGCGGCCGACGATCGCTACGACCGCGACAGCCACGACGAAGTAGACGATCGCCA
>PNAZ01000123.1 GCA_003169655.1 Chloroflexota bacterium | reverse complement strand
CGACCAGGACCCACGGTTCTACAGCTGGATGACCGGGCGTGATTTGCTCGCGTTCGTCGGCCGGCTCCATGGGCTGGATGGACAGGAGCTTCGGGCTCGCGTTACCGAGATGCTCGAGCGAACGGGTCTCGGGGCCGCGGCAGAGCGTCGGATCGGGGGATATTCGGGCGGGATGCGCCAGCGGCTTGGGATCGCCCAGGCCATTATCCAGCGCCCAACGATCCTGTTCCTCGACGAGCCCGTCAGCTCGCTTGATCCCGAAGGCCGGCGCGATCTCCTCGAGCTGATCACAAGCCTGCGGGGCGAGGCAACGGTCGTGGTTTCGACGCATGTCCTCTCGGACGTGGAACGGATCTGCGACCGGGTGGCGATCCTCGACCGCGGCCGGCTGGTCACCGAGGGTCCCCTCCAGGAGCTGCTTGACGCGCACGCCCGGCCGATCTACCGGCTCGCGCCAGGACCGGGCCAGGATGCCCGGCAAAGTGATCTCATCGCGGCACTACGAGCGGCCCGGTGGGTCACCACCGCGTCGGTCTCCGCCGGGACGATCACGGTGACCGTTTCCGATCCGGCTGCTGCCGCCGACGAGATCCTGCCCCTCGTGGTGGCTGCCGGCGTCACCCTCGACGCGTTCGAACGAGCCCGGCCGACCCTCGAGGAGGTCTTCCTGGAGCTCGTCGGTCCGACGGCCCCGGACGACCTCGACGGCCGCGGGTTCGTCCGGCCGAGAGAGGCAACCCGCCAATGACCGGCTTCGGCGCACTGCTGCGCAAGGAGCTGCTGGAGCAATGGCGGACGACACGCCTGCCGCTGGTGGTGGTCGTCTTCCTGCTTGTGGGCCTGTCATCGCCCCTCCTCGCCCGCTTCACACCGGAGATCCTCAAGGCGGTCGGTGGCAACCAGTTCCAGATCGTCCTGCCGATGCCGACCGCTGCCGACGCGTACGACCAGCTGGCAAAGAACCTGGGCGAGTTCGGGGCGCTGATCGCGGTCCTCCTCGCGATGGGTTCCGTCGCGACCGAGAAGGAGCGCGGGACCGCGGCGTTCATCCTCGTCAAGCCCGTGAGCCGGGCAGCGTTCCTCATTTCCAAGCTCGTTGCGATCGCAACGACGCTCGGCGTTGCGACAGTGATCGCCGGGGCCGGAGCCTGGTTCTATACGCTGGTCCTGTTCGAGCCGCTGCCGGTTGGCGGATTCATTGCCGCCATGTTTCTCCAGTGGCTAGCCTTGGTCGCATACGCAGCGATCACTTTCCTGGGCAGCACCCTGACCCGCTCGGCGCTCGCGGCCGCCGGGCTGGGCGTCGCGGCATTCCTTGTCCTGGGGATCCTGAGCATCGTCCCGGGGGTTGGCACGTATTTGCCAACGGGTCTTGGCGCTCCCGCACGTGCGCTTGCGCTCGGCCTGAGCCACGTTGACGCTCTGGGCCCAATGACTGCGTCGGTTGGGCTCATCGGTGGTCTCGTCGCCGTGTCTTGGCTCGCATTTCGGCGTCAGGAGCTCTAGGGAACCACGACATCGGAACGCGGCGGCGACGGTGCTCGTGCCGTTGCTCACGCTCAAATCACGCCAGCCGGCATCCCAAAAGTGGAGGTATCAGATGATCATCGCGACGACCCCTTCTGTGGGCGGCTACCGAGTTTCCGAGACCAAGGGCCATGCCTTCGGCCTGGTCGTCCGCAGTCGCGGGCTGGCGGGCAACCTCGCCGCAGGCCTGCGCTCGCTCGTCGGGGGCGAGATCCACGAGTACACCAGCCTGCTCGAGGACACCCGCCGGCAGGCGATCGACCGGATGGTCCAGAACGCGACACTGATGGGCGCCAATGCCGTCCTGTCGATGCGCTTCGACAGCTCGGAGATCGGCAAGTCGATGTCCGAGATCGTGGCTTATGGGACGGCGGTCGTCCTCGTGCCCGATCTCGGCGCGGCGGCCGAAGCAGAGTAGGCATCCGCCCGGGGAGGCCGGCGTCCAGAACTCGCCTGAGCGCCTGTCAGGCCACGGAGCGCCGAGCCAGTACTCGACGTGGCGGACTACAACACCGCCTTCGCTTCCTGCCGATCCTGGCACAGGCCCGTGCGTGCCCTCCGTCCAGGCAGGGCCGCTGGCATCCGCTAGGCGAGCGTTCGAGGGCATCGTGGCCGGCAGTGTAATCGGGTCAAACACCATGAGTTGATGGTGGCCGCGCCGAGTTCGGAGGCAGCCATCGACCTGGTCAAATCGCGGTGCAGATGGGCGCAACGCACCTTGTACCGAACAAATGGGGGCCTAGGATGCGCGGGTACAGATCGGACGACGCCGGCTCATTCTCGGCGTTGACGGTCGGGATCGGAGCGCGGGGGGACGATGTGCATCGGACGACACGGATTGGCTTCGGGCGACGACGACTCGCGCTGGCTGCGGTTGCGGCCCGCTGGCGCTCCGGCCAAGTTGAACTCGTTCGGGCGAGCTACGCCGGGTCCTGGCAGATCAGGGTGATCGGATCGGTGGCCGCACCCAGGCCACCTGGGAGCGCCTCGGCCGTCATGGCCAACGTGACCTGCACCGACCCGAGCTTTATCAATGGGCCGGCCCTCATCTACGGCAGTCTCATCGAGAACGGCGAAACGACCTTGCGGGTCCACACGCCCTATGTCACTGATGACGCTGAGCTCATCATTGGAACGTACCTGTTCGTGATTCCTGCTCAGCCAGNNTACTTCGCTGGCTCGATTGCGAAGCCGATCCCGTGTCCGGGATTCGGTGGGTACTGAAGGAAGCCTGTCGCTCATCTCAGCTCGAGCGATCGCAGCCATGCTGAAGGTGCACTGCCGAGCGAGCACCACTCCATGAACCCGTCGGGTCGATTGATACCCGATTACGATGCCTTGGCGGCGGCCTAGACGCGGCCGGCGTCCTGGTGGGCCCGCCCCACGATACAGGCAGCATCAACCGCAACTAAACCTCTTCGATATCGTCACGAAGCGCCAAGACTGACGCCGACAGCGCCCCCGGCTAGGGCTCCAATCGGCCCACGTCCGACGGCCGCCGGACCCGCGGCAGCGGCGACAGGACGAGGAGCAGGATCGAGACCGCCATCCCCACCCAGCCGATCGCGATGCCGCCCCGGACGCCGATCAAGCCCGCGACCGCCGCCGCGCTGAGGGCGCCGATCGGGTAGGCGATCCCGTGCGAGAAGAACTCGAGGGTGGCATTCACCCGGCCGAGGATCTGGTCCGGGACCATCCCCTGGATGAGCGACAACTCGGCGACTTCCTCGATCGTCTGGAGGCCGTCGCCGAGGAGCTGGGGCAGGAACACCATCAGCGTCGCGAGGAACAGCGGGCCGCCGGCAAGGGGCGTGAGGACCCCGATGATCGATGCCCCGGTCGCCGTCCAGATCAGCGTCGGGCCGAGCCCGAAGCGGCCGATCAGCCTCGACGCAAAGAGCGAGCCGACAAGGGAGCCGACACCACCGGCCGAGATGACCAGGCCCAGCAGGATCGGGTTGAGGTGGAGTTCCTGGATCAGATAGATCGTGTAGAGGACGCCGTAGAACGAGCCGGCGAGATGGGCCATGATCGAGCGAAGGGTTAGCGGCACGAGCACCGGGTGGCGGCTGACCAGCAGAAGGCCCTCGACGATCTCGTGCCGGATGGGCGTAGCCGTCGTCCTGGGCGGACGAGCCGGTTCCGGGCTGCGGATCAGGACCAGGGAGATTGCCGAGACGACGAACGAGGTCGCGTCTACGACGATGGCCAGCGGAGCCCCGATCAGCTGGACGAGGCCGCCACCGAGGCCCGGACCCCCAATCTCGGCGAGCGACGCGCTCGTGGCCAGCTTGCTGTTGCCCTCGACGACCCGCTCGACTCCGATCAGCGTTGGGACATAGGCCGGGTAGGCGGAATCAAAGAGCGCACCCAGGCAACCTTCCAGGAACACGACCAGGTAGAGCTGTTCGATGTGCAGGGCGCCCGCGAGGTAGGCCGCCGGGATCGAGAAGAGCAGGACCGCCCGGATCGCGTCCGCCCAGATGAGCAACGGCCGGCGCCGGACGCGATCGACGAGAACCCCCGCGAAGAGACCAACGAGGAGGACCGCCAGGCTGGCCGAGACGACGAGGAGCGCCATCTGGAACGGCCCTGCGCCCAGGACGAGGAGGGCAAGGAGTGGAACCGCCGTCCGGGTCACCACAGATCCCAGCTCCGAAACCGTCTGGCCGGTCCACAGCTTCATGAAGTCGGGATGGCGCCACAGGGACGGCGTCAACGCCGGACTGTCTGGCTCGGCCCCCGGTTGCGCTTTGATGTTGGTCAGGACCCGCTACGCCGAGGCGCCCTGGACGACGCTCAGGAGATTTCCATCCGGGTCCTTGAACCAGGCGGCCCGAATGTCGCCGTTCGTGGCGATCGAGCTCGCCGGGTCGAAGCCATCGAAGGCGTACGTCTCGAATGTGATGCCCCGCGCCTTGAGTTCGGCGACCGCCGCCCCGATATCCGCGACGGTAAAGCCGATCTGGGTGTGGGCGCCCGATGCCCGGCCGCCCGACGGAAAGACGAGGAAGTGCGTGCCGCCACCGGTGGTGTACATCACGCCGCCCGGCGCGGCGAACTCCGGAACGAGCCCCAGGACGCCTTCATAGAACGCCCGGGCTCGAGCCAAATCTGCACTAGGCAGGGTTGTATGCGTCCGACTGTCCGAGAGCATTGCAGCATCTCCTTCCTTGCTCGACGCGGTCGCCGGTCGCGATCGACGCTCGCCGGACGCATAGGATGCGCTTGCGGACTCGTGCTTGGCGGTCAGGAGCCCGATCCCGAGGCCGACGACGCCCTCGACAAGCGACACCGCGCCGGCATCGTCGCGGTCGGCTCCGACTTCGTACGAGACCCACCCGGGAACAACTTGCGCCCAGACAAGTCGCCAGATTTGCCATCCGACTAGCGTCACGATGAACGGAAAGTGTTGGCACCGCATCGACCCGCAATAGCCAGACCTTGGCCGTAGAACAGGCCAAACGGCCCTATTCGCTTCGAACCGACGGGTCCAATGTGTACTAACTTAGTACACATTCATGAGACAGAGCCGGGAACGCCGGAAGGAGCCAGGCCATGACGATCCAGAGCGACCCATTTCCAGTTGGCCCGGCGGATGCCGCGGCGGCGACGCTCCTAAGTCGGCGTGCACTGCTGCGTGGGACCGGGATCCTCGCCGGCAGTGTCGGCGCAGGCGCGATCCTGGCAGCCTGCGCCCAGGCCGGGGTCCCATCCTGGACCTTTGCCACTGCGATTCCAGCGAGCACGAGCACGGCACCGGACGCCTCAGCGGATGCAATGCCGTCCATGGTCCCGGCCGCGAGCCCCTCGGCGATGCCAGGCGCGGCGGGATCCCCTGCTCCCGTTACCGGGGCGCACGATCCGAGCCCGGCCAGTTTCGCCAGCCCGCCGCCCTTCCATCCGGCGAGCTCCACCCCGGTCGCCTTCGATCTGACTTCAAATGATGGTCCCGACGAGGCGATCCTGATCTCGGCTTCGCCGGCGACGACGTATCAGTCGATGAACTTTGGCCGCCAGGTCCCGGCCCCAACCCTCCGGATCACTGAGGGCGAAACAGTCCACTTCACGCTGACGAACCGGGGCCAGATGCCCCACTCGATCGACTTCCATGCCGCGCAGACCGCCTGGAGCAAGAACTACCAGGAGATCGCGCCGGGTGCCTCTTCCGCCTTCGATTGGACTGCCAGCTATCCCGGCGTGTTCATGTACCACTGCGGCGCCGCCCCGGTCCTGATGCACATGGCGGACGGGATGTACGGCGCGATCATCGTCGACCCGAAGGGCGGCCGACCGACGGCTCGCGAATACCTGCTCGTCCAGAGTGAGTTCTATGGTTCGGGCGGGGAGTACGCCAAGATGCTCAACAATCCGCCTGACTTCGTCGTCTTTAACGGACAGGCCAACCGCTACAAGACAACGCCCCTGGCCGCGACGGCCGGGGAGCTCGTCCGGATCTACATCGTGAATGCCGGGCCGAACTCATCGTCGGCCTTCCACGTGATCGGGGCCCTGTTCTCAAACGTCGAGGCGGAGGGTTATCCCGCGAACCGGATGGGCATGCACCAGACGATCAACGTGCCGCCCGGCGACGGCGCCCTGGTCGAGCTGAGGTTCGCCGAGCCCGGCACCTACCCGTTCGTGACCCACCGCTTCAGCGATGCGTCCAAGGGCGCTCTCGGTCTGTTCAAGGTCAGCTGACCGAAGGGCCTGATGGTCACCCGCCGATCGGATCGATGACCGAGGAAGGAGTAGACCAGCGGTGCGGCTTGAACTGACACGACGGACCGACTACGCGATCCGGGCGCTGCTGGTCCTCGCCCGCGATGGCGGACGCCAGAGTACGCCGGTGATCGCAGCTGCCATGGACATCCCGATCCGCTTTCTGCCTCAGGTGATGGGTGATCTGACCCGGGCCGGTCTCGTGGGCTCGACCGCCGGGCGCCAGGGCGGCTACGAATTGATCCCTTCCGCGGTGGACATCGACCTGCTCTCGATCATCGAGGCCGTCGAGGGTGATACCCGCCGGCGGACGTGCATCCTGCGTGGTGGACCCTGTAGGCGCGATGGCGTGTGTGATGCGCACGAGCCGTTCGGGGCCGCCCAAGAGGCCTTTCGAGCGACGTTGGCCGCCGCCACGCTCGCGAGCCTGATGGGGGCACCCTCGGGCGTCGACTCGGGATCGTGAGTCTCAGGCCCCCGACGCCTCTGGGACGCCCTCGTTCGCCGATCGATCGCTCGTTCGATCGTCTGATCGCCCTGGCCGCGGTGGCGATCGCGATTTCCTACCTGCTTGCCGCAGTCGTCGCCGTCCTGTTGCCCATCGAGGTACGCCGAGCGGCGTGGCTGCCCCTCCACCTCGCCCTCGCGGGCGGGGCGACGAGTGCGATCGCGGGCGTGATGCCCTATTTCACCTCGGCGTTCGCCGCGGCCCCACCGGCCGATCGTTGGCTGCGCATCGCCGCACTGGCGGGCGTCTCGATCAGTGCGTTGGGCGTGGCTGTGGGCGTTGCTGGCGACCAGATGGGACTGGCTGTTGCCGGCGGTCTCGGGTTCGTGGGCGGCATCGGGCTGACCGGCATCGCCGCCCTCCGGCCGCTCGGCCAAGGTCTCGGCCCGAGCCGTGGGCTCGTGACCCAGGGCTACGTCGTCGCTCTCGCCGAGGTCGGGCTCGGCGCCTCGATCGCGACCCTCTACCTCGCGGGCTGGGACCCCGTGGTTGGCGCCTGGACCCAGCTAAAACCAGCCCACGCCTGGTTGAACCTGGTCGGGTTCGTGTCGCTTGCGATCGCGACAACGCTGCTCCACTTCTTTCCGACGGTGATTGGGGCGCGGATTACCCGTCGAGCGAGCACAACGATGACCGTCGTCGGGCTGGGAGCGGGCGCCCCGATCGTTGCCCTCGGCTATGCGATTGCTTCGGACACCATCGCTCGGATCGGTGCGATTGGGGCGGCCGTGGGGGCTGCCGGCTTGGCGGCGTACGCAGCACAGAGCTGGCGAACCCGGGCTCGATGGACGACCGATCCCGCCTGGCACCGCTATGCGATCGGTGGTCTAGTTTCGGCCATCGTCTGGTTCGAGATTGGGATCGCGATCGCCGCGGGCCGCGTGCTGGTGTTGGGGGCGGACCCTGCCGGCTGGTCTATCGACGTGGTCGCTGGTCCACTCGTTGGCGGCTGGATCACATGCACGATTGTGGCCTCGGCGACCCATTTGATCCCGGCCATCGGGCCCGGCGATCCGATCGCCCACGGCCGCCAGCGCCACCTGCTTGGGCGCGCAGCAAACCCGCGTCTCGCGATCATCAACCTTGGCGTGGCATTGCTGTCCATCGGGCTCGCGTTCGGGAATGGACCCGTTACCCAGGCCGGGATCCTGAGCGTCGCCGCGGGGCTCGTTCCGACCGCTGTCCTCTTCGGGGCCGCGATCTGGATTGGGGTCAGCTAATGGGTCGGCGCACCGAACACGATTGAGACGCCGTCAGCCCACGACGTGGAGTTCGTGCGAATCGGCGTCGCCGGGGTCGCAGCGTGTGTCAGCCGCATGCGCTCGTGAGACGGCGCCACGCGGACTCGCGTGGCCTCCACAAGCGCGTCTGGCCGCTTACCGCCAGCCGAGCTCTGGGGCTGGCCGTGGGCTTATTGGTGGACCGTGGCTCCGCAAGTCGCGCTACCCATCGGCAGCAGTCAGGCGTCAATAGACCCAAGGGAGCAGGCGCTTCGTCCTCCGCTGATAGGCGCGATACCCAGGATGGATCGACCCGAGCCAGGCTTCCTCACGCCGACCCTTTGCGGCGAACAGGAGCAGCAGCAACCCTGCGCCGACAAGCGCGAGGGTCGAGCTCGTCACCAAACCCCATCCGAGGGCGGCGAGAACGAGCCCGCCGTAGATCGGGTGGCGCACCAGCCGATAGGCGCCAGTTTCGACGAGGGGCGCACCCACGAGCGGACGCGGGAATGGGCTGAAACTGCCTCGTAGGTCCCAACTGCCGCGGGCCGCCAACAGGCAGCCCGAGCCGATGGCGGCGATGCCGAGGAGCAGGAAAGGCCAGCCCCAGGATCCCGCAGCGCCGTCGAAGACGAGGTCGCGAAGCCCGGCTCCGCCGATGATCGCGAGCAGGACGAACTGGGCGATGACCCAGCCCTCGCCGCGTGGGCCGAGGGCAGGCAGACGCGAATTCATTGGCGGCTTCAAACGTGCCCGCGACTCAGCGAATCAAACGCGGCCCTTGGGTACGGTGTGCCAATACGTCTTGTTGAAGACGATCTTGCCCAGGTGCCAGAGTCGGTTCGGCTTGGGCGGCCGGGGCGGGTGCTGGTAGTCGAACTGGAGCAGGGTTCCCTTGCCATCCCCGATCTCGAAGAAGCACATCACCTTGCCGAGATAGTCTCCCCGCTTGTGGTCGATCGCCCGACCTTCGACGGCGGCAACGATCCGCTCGGTAACAACGGGCGCCTCGAAATGGGCAGTCGAGCCGGCCTTGGAGAGCGGCAGGTCGGTTGCATCGCCCAGGGCGTAGATGTTCGGCCAGGCACCCACGAGGAGCGTGGCCCGGTCGGTCGGCAGCCAGCCGCCGGGGCCCGGCGCGAGGCCCGAGTCGACCAGGAACTGCTGGCCTTTGTGCGGCGGCACGAGGATCAGGAGGTCATAGCCGAGCTCTTCGCCCTCGAGGCTCAGGACCATCTTGCGCTCGGGGTCGATCGCCTCGACGTTGAAGAACGTGTGCAGCGCGATCCCCTTGTCGGCAAGAATCGGCGTTGCCATCTCCGACACGCTCTCGATCGTGAAGGCCCGCCCGATCGGCGAGCAATAGTCAATGGTCGTCCGGTCGCGCAGGCCGCGCTCGCGCAGCTCCGCCTCGATCAGGAAAGCGACCTCGAGCGGCGCCGGCGGGCACTTGTAGGGCATCCCGGCGATCCCGATCAGGATCCGGCCGCCGGTGAAGGCGTCGAGGGCCGTTCGAAGACGGGCGGCTGCCTCGGCCGTGTAGAAATGCTGGGCTTCCGTGTCGAAATGAGCGATCTCGTCGGGCACGATCCGGGAGCCGGTCGCCAGAACGAGCTGGTCATACCCGAGCACCTGCGCGTCGACCAGGGTCACGAGCTGGCGCGCCGGATCAATCCGCTCGACCTCGCCAATCACGAGCTGGACTCGATGGTCGAGCAGGGAACGCTCCGGTCGCTTTAGGTTCGCGGCCCGTTCGCCGCCCATCGCGATGTACATGAAGCCCGGCTGATAGACGTGCTGGCCCGTGGTGTCAACGAGCTTGACCTCGACCTCGCCTCGGCCGATCCGGGCACGCAACTTCTTGACGAGCAGGTTGGCCGTCAGCGTGCCGCCGACNNTCGCGAGCTTCGAGCTCGACCAGGCGATGGCCGGCCTTCTCGACCCACTTGGGGATGTCGGTCTTGGAACCTTTGTCCGATGAGTAGACGGCGATCACGTCGCCGACCTGGCTTTCGCGAATCGCCCGGATCAGCTCCATCAACGGACCGGGGCAGAAGCTGCCTCGGGCGTCGACCGTCCGAGTGACAAGCGGTGCGATCTCGGTCATGGCGGTTCGCCTCCCTTAGATGAACAACGGAGTGGAGTTGTCGGTCATCAGGCCGATCACCGTCGCGGCTCCGGCCGGTTCGCCCATGCCTTCGATCATGTCCTCGGGCTTGAGCCCGAACATGTCCATCGTCATCTGGCAGGGGATGAACTCGACGCCTAGCGCCTGGGCGGCTTCGAGGAGCTCCTTCGGGCTGGCCACGCCGTACTGCTTTGCCAGGCGGCCCATCATCCAGGGGCCCATCCCCAGGAAATTCATCTTCGAGAGCTTGCGGTGACTGATCCCCGGCCGTTGCATCGCCGAGAGCATCTTCTGCATCCAGTTCTGGCCGGTGATCCGCTTCGAGTCCTTGACGAAGACCTGGAGGCCCCAGAAGGTCACGAAGACCCGGGTCCGGACGCCCATTGCGGCACCGGTCGAAGCCAGGATCAGCGCGGCCCAGACCTTTTCGAGGTCACCGCTGTAATCGATGATCAGGAGATCCCGGGTCTTGACGGCACCGTCAGCCTCCGGCAACTCTGCCTCGGCGGTTTGGGGCACGCCTTTGACGGCGGCAATCGCCTCTGTGATCGGATCAAAGGTTGGAATCGTGGCGGCGGTCATGGCTGACCTCACTTCCTGCGGATGACGAAGCGGTGGACCCCTCCATCGATGGTCTGCTCGACGAGCTCGTTGCCGGTCGCCCGGCACCAGGCGCCGACATCCTTGGTCGACCCTGGATCGGTCGCCAGGAGCTCGACAACGGAGCCGGCCGGAACCACCCGGCACGCCTGGGCGGTCTTGACGATCGGCATCGGGCACGACAGACCCCGAGCGTCGACGGTGTGGGTGATCGCAAGGGTTGGCATCGAAGGGTCCTTTCCTAGATGAAGACGATCTGGCCGTTCCCGGCGTTGAGGTAGAACGCAGTCACACCCTCGACGCCGTCAACGAGCGGACAGAGGTCGCCGGACTCGAGCTTGAGCAGGTCCATCGACAGCGAACACGCCTGAATATCGATGCCGCCCAACTCCTTGGCCTGGCGAAACGTCTCGGCCCATGGCGCCTGGCCAGCGCGAGCCAACGCATCGACCGCGACTCGGCCGGCAGCACCCGCTTCGGGTGCTAGGCCATGGTCACGATCGACCTTGGCGGTGCGGAAGGCATCGAGGGCCCAGTACTGCAGAAAGATATTCACTGGCTTACCGAGGGCTGCCGCGCCGGCGGTCAGGACCGCGGCGGCTTGGAGCTTGTCGTCGGTCCCCGAGAAGAGGACCAGGTTGAGGGACTCGTCCATCGGGATCACCTCGAAGCGGAATGTTGGGTCAGGGGTGCCGAGGACCTCGCCGGCAAAGCGGCTTGAGCCGCAATTGCGCCGAGGCGGGCGAGGCGACGCTCGAGGATGCCGCGCATCAGACCGCAGGCGACCATCACGTCGCGATCCACCAGTGCGTAGCGGACCTCGCGACCGTCGCGCACGGCCTCGACGAGGCCGGCGCTTCGGAGGATGCCCAGGTGCTGCGACACGTTGGGCTGGGTTGCTCCGATCGTTTCGGCGAGTCTGCCTACCTCGATCGGGCCCCCTGCCAGGGCGTGCAGGATCTCGAGGCGGCGCGGGCTCGCGAGGGTCTTGAGGACCTCGGCCTGGAGGATCGTGATTTCGTCCATGGCCCGAGGATCGATCTATGCGCAGATCTCGATAAGTGCCGAGCGGCCCGACGAGACGGGCCACTCGTCATCGAGACTCGGAGGCGACGATCCCGCGGCCTCGGAACAGGGGCACGATGACCAGATCGTGTGGTGGTCCATCAGGTCGGGGCATCACCCTGCAGAGCTTCGAGGACGGGCTGCCATGCCCGTTGGAACGGTGCGTTCAAGCGTCTGGGCGCTCGGACGTCAGATGCGCCTCGATGAGCAGCCAGTCACGGAAGCTCGTCTGACTAAACGAGCCTTGTTCGTGGTGGAGCATGATCGGCCGTCCTTCAGGCGAAGAACGCAGTGATCGCCGCCGTGTCGTCCGAGAAGGCCCAACGCTCGGTGATCCTGCCGTCCCGGATGTGGTAGATCTCCGCCGTCCGGTAGGTCAGGGTCTTGCCGGCGCGGGTGGCGGTGACTTCGAGCAGGGCGATGGCATGGTCGTCGCTGGCGACGATGTCGTGCAAGCTTCCAGTGATCTCGTAATCGATCCCACCGCCCGGTGCGACTGCCCGGAGCGCCTCTTTGCCCCTTCGTGGCTCGGCGCGTCCGATTTCGTGCCAGATCACGTCATCGGCCATCAGCGCATCCACCCGCCCCATGTCCATCCGTTCAAAGGCCTCGGTGAGTTGGCGGGCAACCGCTGCATTCTCTTGCGCAGGCATCTCATCCTCCGTCTCGGCGGGCGTAGGGTGGCCACTTCGGGAGTGCGCTTTCGCCGCCGCGATTGAGGGTACGCCAACGATCAAGCACAACTTCGACAGCGACGCCCGGCTAGCGACGATCGGCACGAACCAATGGCACGGAGGACGCGTCGCTCAACGCAGAACGGCTTTCGGATGACAGTCACGAGTGGCGGAGCCCTTCGATGAAGATGCGGATCATGCGTTCGTTGAGGTGCGGGTCCTCGCCCGGGACGGGCTGACACATGAGCGCGACGGTGAGCAGGACGTCCCTGGCCGTGACGTCCGCCCGGACATGGCCGCTGGCTCTCGCCGCGCCGAGAAGTCCGGCCAGGGCCGGCTCGAGCTCTTCCATGAAGTAGCGGGGGAGATCGTTGAACGCCGGGTCGCCCGAGTGCAGGGCCGAGGCGAGTCCGCGTTTGGTGCCGACGAACTCCGTGAACCGTCCGATCCATGTCGTGAGGGCATCCCACGGCCCATGCTCCGCCCGGAGGGCCGTCGCCGCATTGGCGCACGCGTCAATCTCGTGCTGAATCACGGCGACGATCAGGTCGGAGCGGCGAGGGAAGTGCCGGTAGAGCGTCCCGACGCCGGCGAGGTCCGTGATCTCCTTCGCCGGCGCGTCCACGCCCGCACTCACAAAGGCCGTCTTCGCGGCCTCACATCGTGTCGGCGAACGACGACAACAACTTCAGGTCAGTCCGAACAGTTGACCGGCGAGGGCCGCGACTGCGACCACCGCGACCGGCGGCGCCCGACCAGCGACGAGGGCAACCAGGGCCAGAGCGGCCACGACAACGTCGAGAGGGTCATGGAGCGCACCGCTGCCGATGGGCGTGATCAAGGCCGCGAGGAGGATCCCGACAACGGCGGCGTTCGTGCCCTGGATGGCCGAGGCGAACGCGCTGGACCGACGCAGACGATCCCAGAACGGCAACACGCCCCACACGAGCAGGAACGCCGGCAGGAAGATCGCTCCAAGGGCAAGTAGGGCACCGGCGATTCCGTTGGGCGGCGCCTGGAATGAAGCCCCGAGGAAAGCAGCGAAGGTGAACAGGGGGCCCGGGACCGCCTGCGCCACTGAGTAGCCAGCCAGAAACCGATCATTGCCGATCCAACCTGGGGTGACCACCGCTGCATGGAGCAACGGCAGGACAACGTGCCCACCACCGAACACGAGGGCCCCGGTCCGGACGAACGCGTCGGTCACCGCGAGTGCTCGGTTCGCCGTCAGGGCAGCCGCGAGTGGCAGGACCAGCAACAGGAGTCCTAATGCGACGAGGAGGCCCAGCCCGATCCGNNCCGCCTGGGCCACGACGGCGACGGCGGCGAGCTTGAGGCCCTCCACCCAGCCGGCGGTTGCGAGATCCACGTTCGTGCTCAAGAGGGCGAATAACGTCAGGACAACGGCCGACGGCAGGGTGAAGCCAAGCCAGGCGGCGAGACCGCCCAGGTAGCCCGCCCGAAGTGTCCCGATCGCGATGCCGAGTTCGCTGCTCGCGGGGCCGGGCAGGACCTGGCACATGGCTACCAGGTCGGCGTAGGTCGACGCGTCCAGCCATCTTCGACGCTCGACATACTCGCGGCGGAAGTAGCCCAAATGGGCGACCGGGCCACCAAAGGAGGTCAACCCGAGGCGCAGGGCCACACCCATGACCTCAAGCGGCGAACTCGTTTCCTCGGGCGCGGGCAGGCCGCGGTCCTCGGGATCGGTCAAGTGGCCTCCAGGCAGGGTGGCGAAAGCCTACGGCCGTGCGACCCGGCGCCGGCCGTCCTCAGAACTCTGTCGGATCCTCGTCGAGCGGGTCGTCGTGCGCGATCGCAAGGTCGCCGCGATTGACTGAACACTACCGGCCCGCCCGTTCTTCGAAAAACAGCGGGAGTGCCCCAAGGGGCCTTGGGGACCCGCCCGCTGTCTGACGACGACAGCCTGGCGTGGTACGCAGCATGACCGCCTCCGCGCTCATGCTCCTGACCGTCGAGAGCGTCCCAATCGACGAGGGCGTCGCATGTCGACGTCGCACGACTCATTGCTGTAGCCGATGATGGCGATCTCGACGGCGACCCAGATCAGCAGAACGACGCCAACGATCGTTGCGGCCGCCGGTGCCAGCGGATGTCTCCGCCAGGCGAGGCGAGCCGCCACGAGAGAACCAAGCCCGAGAACCCCAAACAAGATCAGACCGGGTGCCCGGCACGGCAGAGAACGGGCCGTTCGGCTCTGGCGCCCAGAGGTTGGGGAAGCGCAGGCTCGCTAAGACAATCAGGAGGTCGCCATGACAATCGACGTTGCTCAGAAGATCACGACACCGTTCAACGAGGACATCCTCGCTCGGACAAGGCGCAACTCGTACTTTCGCGAGGTCGTCTCGACCGGACCGCACGCCCAGGTCGTCGTGATGTGCATCCCCCCTGCGGGCGAGATCGGGGAAGAGGTCCACAACGACGTAGACCAGGTCCTCGTCTTCGTCGAGGGTCAGGGGATCGCTGTTCTGGACGGGCAGCGCAGCCCGGTCTCGCCCGGCCGGCTCGTCATCGTCCCGGCCGGTACGCGCCACAACTTCGTCAATGAGGGCTCAGTCGACCTCAAGCTCTACACGGTCTACACCGCGCCCAAGCACGCGCCCGGCACGATCCACGAAACCAAGGCGGAGGCTGACGCCGACGAAGGACCGGACTGAGCCGGAAGATACGGGAGCCTGATCACCTGGCGCCAGGATGAGGGCATTGTGAGGTTCGGGCCTCTGGCTCTCGCCGCGGCTTGCGGAACCAATCCGACCCGCGCATCGTCTCCCCTGTGACCGAGGCCCGCCGGGTCGGTTGGGGGTGACATGAAAGCACTCGCTGCGGTTCTGCGCTGGACCTTGGCCGCCGGATGCGCAGCGCCGCTGCCTCCGTCGGCTCTGACCCCGCTCTCGACCCAGCCGCCCGCGTCGTTACCCAGTCCAACCCAGTCGATCACTCCTTCTGCGTCCCCCACTCCCTCGGCAGCGGCCAGCCCGTCGATCACCTGTGTCTCAGATCACACCGGCGCGACCGGGACGCCATTGGCCGACGAGCGCCCGTCGGCGATCGCGGTCCTCGAAGCACTCGTCACCCGGCTCGGTCCGATCGCCCGGATCCGGATCGAACCCGGACTCTTCGACTGCGGGAACCTGTGGCCGTGCGCGGGCCCACCGCCAGCCTGCTTCGGGGCGGCCATCTTCCCGGGATTGGCGATGCATGGCTGGGCGAGCTTCCTGGGGACCGGAAAGGTCGCCGCGATTGCGCTCCAACGATCGTCCCTCCAACGGTCCAGGGTCGGACCCCCATTTGGCCCGTGGCAGGCGAGAATCGTCACCCTTGTCGTCCCGCCGGCCGGCTGGGTGATGCCGTGATCGTGGCCCGGATCGGGCTCATAGGGCTGCTTACCGCCGCGTTGTTGGTGGGCTGCCAGGAAGGCGGCCAGGCACCGGATTCGGCGATTGTCCAGATCCGCAATCTGACCACCTCGGCCGTTGCGGTCCAAATCACAGAGCCGTACTCGGGAACTGAGACGCATGGTGCTCCGCCATGGCATCCGGGCGATTGCTCACTCGCCTTCGGCACAGCACCAGGCCAGGTCGCGGTTGGCGTCCGCGTGCCGTCGATCGAGGGCAACCCGACGCACACGGTCGAGGTGGTGGCAAATGGCCCGCAGGCGTGGATCTCGGTGACGATCGAGGCGAATGGAATGGTCACCTTCGGAAGTACAGAACTCGCTGACGGGTCCTGCCAGGCCGAGAACGAGGTGTCCGTCCCTGCCGGCTACTGACCGGCCCTCACGCTATGACATCGTCGTGACGTAATCGCCTGAGACGGTCGCTAGTGCACTAGAGGCTGTGCCCGACGCGGACGGAGCCCCGGCCAGATGCGGGTCGGGGCTCCGTCCTTCGTTCTACAACGTTCGTGGCGGCGCTCTGTCGCCGGGGCTACTTCTCGACGTGGGCGATCACGGGCGGGATGACACCGTGCCGCCGCATCCCGTCCGCCAGCTCAGGCGGGGGCGAAGCCAGAGCCGCCTGGACGGGGCCCATGTCGGCCACGTCCATGCTGACGGCGACGTTCTTACTGCCATCGGCGGCGACGTGGTCGACGACGTTCGTGGCGCCCATCGCCCCGATCACCGAGGCCCGCTCGCTCTTGAACCCTAGCCAGCGCTCCACGTCCTCGACAGCGTGGGTAAGGACAACGTGTGTCACACGAGTCTCCCTTCGGCTTGCCTGAGGGCGGCTCACGGCTGGGACGCCGACCCGCTCAGGGGACAGGAGTATGCGCGCCCAAGGTGGAGCGCGACGAGCGTGTCGTTGCGGGCGCAGAAGGTCCGCGCCATGTGGAAGGCGTCCGCGTTGCTGATCGACGATCGGTCGTCACGATGAGTGAATGGTGCGATCAGCACTCGATGCCTAGTTCGCGGCAGGCGCCTCGCTGCCCGCCTTGGTGTCGCCCGGTGTCGATCCTGTCCCCGGCTTTCCGCCAGGCGTCCCACCCGAATCAGGGCCCGACGCTGGCTGCGGCACTCCGCTAAGCAGCGCGCCGACATCACGGGCGTTCCCGTAGTCCTCCCGGAGTTCGTCCTGGAGCGCCTTCACAGACAACTCGGGTTTCAGGCCGGCGCGGTCACCTAGCTTAAGGAAGGTTGCCTGAACCTCCAAGCTCAACATGAGGAGATCGCGCCGTTTCGGATCGTCCCGAGGAGTCGCGTCCAGGAGCATCTCGAGATGGCTCATCGCGCCTGCAATCTCCTCGTACGCCTTCATCGGATCGGTATCCACCGCGAGCCCCGCCCGACCGAGCGGAAACAGGACATCGTTCTTCCACAGAGTGTCCAACTGAAGGGCCATCGACGAGTTCGCCACGGGTGGGGGTGCGGCTGCTGTTCCGGGCGCTTCCCGTTGGAGGGCCAGCTCTCGGAGTCGATCACCAGCCCTTTGGGAGGTCCCGAAGACGCCCGCGACCGCGTGGTTACCAGCCAATCGCTGGAGGGCGAGGACGGCCGTTGTGACATTCGATTCGGGCGCCGCTTGCTCGGTCTCGTCCAGCGTCAGCGGGCTCTTGTTGCTCAAATGCCGCAGCCGATCGTCGCCAATCAGACCGGCATCGCGACGCTGCGTCATCTCGTCTCCGTCGAGGGTAGGAGCTCCCGCGCGACGACGGTAGACGGCCGTTCCGCAACACACAACGACCTAACGGGCAGACTTTCGGGCCGTCGAAGTGTCGCTCCGAGGCCCATCGATCCGCAGGCGCTACTTTCTCTCGGGGGGTGTGACGTGGCAACATCCGTGTGAACCCCGATACAGACCATGAACCCGCACCAACGCGATGAGTTGATCGTCAAACCGTCGACGGCGATGTGGCAATCCCGGGGCTCCCCCACGGAGCGGCGCATAGATCCGCGGAGATGCGCGAGGGGCGGGTCACAGTCAAGCCTGCGGGTGCGTCCAGTTCACGAAACGCCTGGATCCGCGGTCGCGCTCTCACGGCCGGCAATCAAGGACTGGACCTCGAGGTCAACTTCGATGAATCGCGGTTTCACCGTCCTGGTCGTCGCAACACTTCTCTTGATCGGGTGCTCGGTCGCTGCGCCGACCGCACCGCCAGCGACCCTGGACGCAGGAGTCGCAGCCTCGGGCGGTCCGGTCGCACCGACCGCGTCAGCCCCACCGAAGCCGACCGCCGCATCAATAGCCCCGCCAACCTCGCCGGTGCCGAGCGGCTGTATCAATCCGCCGCCCGACCTGGCTTCCATCGTGGGCCTCGATCCGGCCGCTCGACTGGCATGTTTCGGGGCATCGACTCTGACCTTCGAGACAACTGTTTCTAAGCCGATCTCCGATTGCGGCGTCGGTCCCCGGATCGCGCCCGTCTGGTTCTGCCTGCCGGGGATCTTTCTGGCCGTGCCCGGCGCCTCGTCAGATAGCGGGCTGATGCCCTTGGCCGCCTACTGGGATCCGAGCTCGGGCTTGACACCGGCCAGCTTTCCGGCCGATCGGACAGTCCAGATAACCGGCCATTTTGATGACCCGGCTGCCCGCACCTGCCATGTCACGTCAGGATCTGGACCGAGCCCAGAACCGGTCGCCGAGGTCGTGTTGACCTGCCGCGAGACCTTTGCCGTGACTGCGGTTCACTAGCGGCGGTTACGGACGGACCGGGGATCACCAAGCCCCGCCAACGATGAAACCCGTCGTGAACCCGGGCGCCGGCCGGGATCGTGACTCGCGATGCGGAACAATGCCCCACCGTTCCACGTCACACTTGCGAGGTGCTGGCAGTGGGTGCTCGAAGACGCAGCCGACCTGGCTCGGGCGGCCAACGAGTGGCGCGTGTCGGCCTCCTGGTCGTGGGCCTGATCGTTGCGCTCGCAGCGTGCTCGGTCGAGGGGGCCGGCTCCAGCCCGTCCGCGGCGACACACGATGGGTCCTCAGGACCGGCGGGTTCGGCTCCCAACAGCCCGATCGCGCTCCGGCACTTTGCCGATGACGACTTGATCGCGTTCGACTACCCCGCGGGCTGGCACGAGCGGGCCGGTGGGATCGTCCCCAGTGGCAACTGGCCGGTCGTCTTTGTCGGACCGGCGGACCTGCCGAGCGAATGCACCACGAACGCCGATGGCTCGGGCGAGTGCCGCCCGTGGCCCGTGATCCACCTCGCACCTGGCGGGGCGGTCGTCGCCTGGCGCTTCGTCGGGCTGCCCGGCGACAGTCCGCCGACCGGCGGGACGCCCATCCTCGTCGGTGGTCTTTCCGCGTTCCGCACCATCGGGCCGGCCGACTCGGGCTGTGCCGCCCTCGGCGGCGACGAGTCGATCGATGTGACGGTGCCGACGATTCCAGGCCACTACTACTGGTTCGCCGCCGCCGCCTGCCTCTCCGGGCCGGATCGCGCGGACAATGAGGGCGCCTTCTCGGCGATCCTCGCCTCGACCACCTTTCCCACGACGGTGTCGACCTCGCCCTGACCTAGCCGCACGATGAACGGATCGCGTGGTCCAGGACAGATGGAGCGCCCTTGGAGAGACCGGCTCCAGCGAGCCAGACGCCGCTCCTAGGGCGCCAACCGTCGACTGTCGCGCGAAACAGTCTCATCGCCGGCTGGCTGCCTAGTGTTCGCTCGGCCGTGTCAATGCGTGGAGGTACAGATCTCGCTGACGTCTGGTGGTTTTTGAACAGTGGCTACCAAGCCGACGGGCGATGTCAGTCAACGCTGCTAAAGTCGATCAAGACGTTTTCACCGGCAAATGAAATGGCCGGCTCCGAGTTTCGAGGTCACCTGATGAACCGAGCAATCGCCACCGCTGCCCTATCTGTCTCCCTCGTTGCGACCCTTGCCGCCTGTACTCCATCCGCGACAGCCGTTCCGAGCGTGGCGCCCATCGTGGTGCCATCGGTCGCGCCGTCCGTTGCCCCAAGCGCTCCGGCCTCCTCGGCCGCCCCGAGCGTCGTTGCGCCGTCGGTTGCCCCCTCAACCGCACCATCGGTGGCCCCGTCCGTCGCTCCATCGCCGGCACCGTCCGCCTCCTAGTCCCGCGCCCTCCTTCCTCCAGAAGCCGCCCCGGCCGAACGCTTGGAGTCGCTGGCCTTGGCGCTGCACGCGCACGAGAACGCGTGGCTGCTCGGGCTGGCAGGCGCGCGAGAGCAGCGGTTGCGTACGCAAGGAGTGATGGGACTGGTCGGGGCGAGAGGTATTGCACCGTCCTGTCTGACGCTGGCGCGGTGGTCCGATTCGTGAGCGAGTGAACGTCTGAAGTCGACGGCAGAACCGCCTGAAGGCGTTCCTGCCCTAATCGTTGCCGCCCTCGACGGCACCGCCGTGGATGTGGGTGCCCACCTGCTCCATCAGGCCGAGGTCGTCGCGATGGTTCCAGACTTCGGCGACCTTGCCCTTCTTAAACCGGAAGATGTTCACGCCGGAGAAGGTCGCCCTCTTTCCCGTCGGCTCGACCTCCCCCCATAGTCCGGTGTTCGTGCCGCTGGCCGTCCATCGGGCGACCACGAGGTCGTCCTCGCCGAAGACAAGGTCGACCGCCGGATGAGCTCGGTGAGGAGTGCGTGCCGGATCGCCCGGGCCGAGGGTGGACGATCTTGCTGCGCGTGGTAGCCCGACTCCGAGACGGCGAGCACGCGACAGGCGAGCAGGACCGAGCGGCCTTCCGCGGCCATCAGCTCGATCGTCGCGGAGCTCGCAGGCAGGCCGTACGAGCCGCTACCGGTAGTCCCCTACCCCACCCGGCTAGAAACGTCTGGTTTGCAATTGCGCTCCGATGGGACCGTAGCAGACGCGGTGGCAGGCTACCGAGTGGACGGGACTCCATCCCAGAACGATGAGGGCGTCGTGGCGGGTGAGCACACGCGACAGGCCGAGAACGCCTCCTCGGCGCCGGCTAGGATGCCGGGATGACGACTGACGGCAAAGACCTTCCTGACCTGACGCCGGACGCTCTGCGCAACCGGGCGTCGTGGGATGCCTACAGCGATGGGTACCAGGCGACGCATGCGGAGGCGCTCGATAAGGCCGGTGGCCTCACCTGGGGCGCAAGCGAGGTCCCGGAGTTGGACTTGCACGTGCTTGGGGACATCGCTGACAAGGACATCCTTGAACTCGGGTGCGGCGCGGCGCAATGGTCCATCGGACTCGCTCGAGTCGGTGCTCGCCCGGTCGGCCTGGACCTGTCAACTCGGCAGCTCGAGCACGCTCGGCGGCTGATGAACGAAGCTGGCGTCGACTTCCCGCTCGTGAACGCAAGCGCGGAGTCGGTGCCCCTCGCGGACAGCACCTTCGACATCGTGTTCTGCGACCACGGCGCCATGACCTACGCTGATCCGTACCTCGCAGTGCCCGAGGTCTCCCGCCTGCTGCGGCCCGGTGGTCTCTTCGCGTTCAGCCACCACTCGCCCATCGAGACGATCTGCTGGCCGCTCGATGCCGCCAAGGTCGGTGACCGGCTCGTCCTGGACTACTTCGGCCTCCACCGGATCGACGACGGGGAGGACATCTTCTACCAGCTTCCGTACGGGGAATGGATCAGGCTGTTTCGTGCCAACGGGTTCGACATTGAGGATCTCATCGAGCCGCGCCCGCTGCCTGGCTTCACCAGCTCGTTCCTGGACGCCGACCAGCTCGCATGGGCCAGACGCTGGCCCGCTGAGGCCATCTGGCGCCTGCGCCGCATGTGACCAACTGGCCGCCGCCAGCGGCCACGCGGTCCGAGCCCACCGAGGAGTGTTCGTGTAGTGGCGCCGCAGCCTCACCATGACATCATCGCGACGGCGCCCCGCCCGTTGACTTCATCTCCGTACCCCGCCTTCGCCCTTCAACTTGCGCCAGCCGCCGGCGCGATTGTTCGCAATGATCTGCCGAAACATCGCGCTGAGGGCTGGTCCGTTGATTGGTTCCCCCTCGCGGATGGCGACCGTTCGCGCCGTCTCGTTTGTGTGACCGCCGGTGACGATTCCTTCGGGATCGGGGACGATGGCGCCGTCGTAGAGGAACACGTTGATGTGGTCCTTCGCCGCCAGGAGGGCGCAGACGTTGCCTTCGAGGACGAAGTACGGCTGGGTGGTCCGTTTGATGGTCTCCGTCACGTCCGGATCAGCGGCATGGATCAGTTCGCGGACCCGCCGGCAGATGACCTGCTGCCAGTCGGGTAGGGCGTCGATGTACGCGTCGACACGCGAGTCTGAGCCCGGAATCAAGGCCACTGCTCCTCTTTCTCCTGCTTACCATCCAGGGACACGAAGCGGATCACTCTGGTCGGGGCCTTGGCGCACCTCCCCCGAATCCCCGTCCGGTCGCAGCAAGGCCCTCACGTAACTACCTCACTGCCTTGGGTCCCATACCGTGCAGCTGGCCGAGCTCGGCTTCCGTTATGCGTGTCAGTTGTTCCAGTCGCGAATAGCCGGCCTCTGCCAGCGCCCTCCGTGCGGGGGCTGGCAGGCCTCCTGGCAAGTCGTCAATGTCACGATCGACCATGGATCACCGCCTCCGACCGCATTGTGCCGAATCTCCATTCGATTCTCTATCTGCGGGAGCGTCTTGGGTGCCCCTGTGAACGAACGCTTCACGATGAGTGAACGGTGTGGCGCACCCCGGGAGACTGAACGAAAACACGAACCACCGGCCGCCCTCCATCAGCCCGTAACGTTCCCGGAACGGTCCGCTGCCTAGGATCCGCTCATCGCACCAACACGAGGAACTCGGCCCATTTGAGCAGCGTGAGGGAGCCGGAGGTCGGGAGCATCGCCAGGCGACCGTGGCCTGCCCGATGGCAGGCCGCCGCCGTCTGGGCACTCTGGTCCGTCTCGGTAGTCTTCCTGATCGCTGGGTTGGTGACGGCCCGGGCTGGCGGACCGAATAGCCCCCTAACGGCGTTCGGGTTGAGCCTGGCGGCGCTCACGTTCGCGACGGCCGGAGCGATTCTGGTCAGCCGCTTGCCGGAGAACATCATCGGCTGGCTGCTAGCGTTGGGCGGACTGGGCTTCGCGCTGAGCAGCGGCGCTCCGGGCCTGGCGGATGCAGGGCTCATCGTCCACCCGGGCAGTGTGCCTGGAGCGATCTGGTTCGCCTGGCTCAACCAGTGGATCTGGGCTCCGGCCATTTTCGTCGTCATCGCGTTGGCCCTGGTCTATCCATCAGGGCGGCTGCTTTCGACCCGTTGGCGTCCGGTCGCGGTCGCTACTGTCGTCGTCGTCGCCTACATCTCGCTCGGGACCGCGGCGGCGTCCGGGCCGATGGGATCGTTCCCGGTCCAGAACCCGGTCGCTATTACGGGCGGGGTCGCGGACATCTACGGCGACCTCTTTGGTCCCGCGTTGCTGATCGGCGCTCTGGTTGCCCTCCTGGCGATCATCTCGCTGGTGCTCCGTTTTCGCCGGGCGGCAGGCATCGAGCGAGCGCAGCTCAAGTGGTTCGCCGCCGTGGCCGCGCTCAGTGTGCCGGCGCTCATTTTGGGAACGGCGACGTTCGGGATGGACGGCGCGGCTGGCACCATCTCGAGCCTGGCCAACTTCGTTTCGATCCTCGGCTTCGCCCTGCTGCCAATCGCCATCGGCATCGCAATCCTGCGTTATCGGCTCTACGAGATCGACCGGCTGATCAGCCGGACGCTCAGTTATGGCGTCTTGACCGCGATCGTGGCCGGTCTCTTCGTCGGGTTCATTCTCGTGTTCCAGGCCGTACTCGCGCCGCTCACCCAGTCGAACGAGCTCGCCGTGGCGGGCTCGACACTCCTCGTGGCATCGTCCTTCCAGCCGCTCCGGCGGCGTGTGCAACGGCTAGTCGATCGACGCTTCAACCGGACCCGCTATGACGCCGAGCGAACGGTGGCCGAGTTTGCGGTCCGGCTGCGCGACGAGGTCGACCTCGAGCAGCTCCGGGCGGCGATCATCTCGACCGTCAGCGCAGCAGTCGAGCCGAGCTCCGTCGCGATCTGGCTGCGCGAGTAAGGCTCGGCCGGCCCGCAATGCGCGCACGATGAGTTGTTCGTGGCTCTCGTTCGCTCGACAGGAACGCCTAGCCCGAGTGCGGTCCAGCCCAGAACACAGCGAGGGCGGGGAGGACAGCGAGAACCGCGGCGCGGAGGTCACCCGCCATGATCCGGGTCCTCCGCCAGGTGGTTCACGATGTCCTCACGGGCCGTCCTCAGCGCGGCCTGGCGGGCATCCCCGCTTGCCCCCAGGCGAACAGATAACCCCATCCGATCGAGCATCGTCATCATCGCGGGTCCGACATGGTGTGCAACAACCATCTCGACGCCGTGGGCCTTCAGGAATCGCGCCACCCGAGCGTGATGGCCGCCTTCGGTGCCGTGGGTCGTGGAGCTCGTTCCAGCCGACATCGAACTCGTGCCAGGCAGTCAGGCGTCTTCGCTCGTCTCGACGATCGCGACCCTGGCGGCCCGCCCCCAGCGCGGGTCGACCTGGCCGTCGGACTGGATTGAGACGCAGATCAGCATCGGTCGGGCCCCAAGCCTAAGAAACTCCCGTCGGTGGTCCCATGCCTGGATGCGTAGCACCTATGCGGGTGCGATCGACAGCAGGTCGGCGAGGATCAGCCCAAAAGTTGAGCTCGGCCATTCGGTCGTCTTATGCGCCGATCCGAGCTACAGCTTGCCGAGCACGAACAAGACGATCAGCACGATAACAATCACCCCGATGATACCGATCCCGCCATTGCGGCCCATGCTGCCTCCTGCGACCTTACCGGCCCTGTGCGCCGGACCTCCCTCCAAATCTACACCGCGGAAGCATCACCAGTATCCACTCGTCGATAAGCGACGTTTGCCATGCCCATCTCACTGTCGACGGCACCGGCCGTCGCTCGAAGTTCGTATCCGGAAGTATTTCCTTGCCGAACGGCGATCTTCGTGCGGCATCAAGCGCCTTTTGACGCGCCTCACGGGCGACTGGCAATCAGCCTTCCTGGAGCCCGGATGCAGTGAGTTGCGCCGACCATCCCCGCCCACGATCGTGACTGTCCCGAATCTAGCGCTCCACGCCGGGTCCATCATTGGTCGCGACCCCTTGGCCACGTGCGATTGTCTTCACCGATGAGCAGAGTGCAGCCGATATGACCGGACCAGATCTCGCCCACCCAGGATCCGACGGAGCGGGCCCAACGACGGCGACCCGCGGGACTGCCGTCCCTTCGGGCGCGGCTCCGGAGCCGAGTCGTGCCAAGCAGGGCAACGCCCTGCGTGCGGGCGTGCTCGGCTCGACCGATGGCCTCGTCTCGAACCTGAGCCTCGTCCTTGGCGTGACAGGTTCGGGCGCCGCCCGTGGGTGATCGTGGTCGCGGGTCTCGCTGGCCTCGTAGCCGGGTCGCTCTCGATGGCGCTCGGTGAGTACTTGTCGGTCCAAAGCGCCCGAGAGCTCTTTGCCAACGAGCTCAAGATCGAGGCCGGCCAGCTCGCCGCATCGCCCGATGCGGAAGTGGCTGAACTTCGTGACATCTACGAAGGCAAAGGGGTGCCGACCGAGATGGCAGCTGAGCTAGCCGAGTACATGGTCCGCAATGACTCGCAACTCGCCCTCGACACCATGGCCCGCGAGGAGCTCGGGTTCGACCCGAACGAACTCGGTGGATCCGCCTGGATCGCGGCTGGCACCTCACTGGTCCTGTTCGCCCTCGGCGCAAGCGTGCCGCTGCTGCCGTTCCTCGTGACATCGGGCCAAGTCGCGCTGATCGTGGCTGCCGGCCTGAGCGGAGCCGCGCTTTTCGGCCTTGGAGCTGCGATCACGCGGTTGACCGGGGTCCATCCGCTGCGCTCGGGGTTACGCCAACTGGCGTTCGGCGCCGCGGCGGCGTCGATCACGTACGGGATCGGCGTCCTGGTGGGAGCGGCGGTTCGTTAGGCCCCGCCGACTCCGAGTTCTGCGCGTCGTCCTGCACGATGACCCTCTGTGCCGCGCTTGGCCGTGTTCGGCGACTTGGCTCGCACGATGAACGGATCGTGCGCGGCAGTTCGAACGTCCGGCAGGCTTTAGGGGCGCGTCAGGCTTCGTCTTCCTGCGGGCAGGAGCAGGAAGACCATGATCACCAGCAGCAGCGCAAGGACGAAGGTGTGGTAAGTGATATCGCCCGTGCGCGAGGAAGCTAGGGTGACCGATAGACCGTAAGCAGTAAGCAGGATCGCAAAGACCGTCGCACCTAATGCTGTCGCCCAGCGTTTGGCCTGGCCCAGAACGATCATGGCCGTGCTAATTCCGAGGACAACCGCGATAACCGCTTCGGGAATCGGCCGCCATGCGGTCCTGCGAGACTCGGGAGAGCCGCCCAAGGGTCCGTCGCCCGGCGACCCAACAGCGGATCCTGGCAGATGATGTCCATACTGCCTGCGCCAGATGAGCAGACCGAAGATCAGGATCGCGAGGGGAACCAGTACGAGGTGGACCTCACGGGCGGGCCCTTGCACGCGCGACGAGCTGAGGCCAAAGGCGATGCCCACGACCGACACCCAGAACGCCACCCATGAGCCACGACCGTACGGTCGGAACGCGGCTGCCAGCAATGCGAGCCCGATCACTGCCTCACCAATGCCCGCTTGCCAGACCGGGTTCGGGAAGCTCAGGTCGGCTGACCCAATCGTCAGCTGCGCGCCGAAGTTGAAGAGGGCAGCGCTCAGGAAGACGACTGCGTCGGCGAACAGAGTTGCCCGGAGGATGGAATCTCCTCGCGCAGGCCGGTCGCCCGTACCTCCTGGGCGGCTGCTCATTGCCTGGTCGTCGTTCACGTCCGGATGCTGACCTCGCGAGGGCGATGCGTCGTCCTCTGGCGGTTGCATCTCCCGCTCATGGATGTGATCGAAATCGTGCTCTCATCGACGCTGGGCCTACACCGCTCGGAGTACGTGTCCTACGTCGGTAGGCGCATGACAGTCTCGCCGGGCACGCTCAGGATGATCTCGTGACGAACTCGCGTCCGCGAGGAATGGCTCGCGTGAGCCGCCTTGATGTCGCCCTCGTGGTGGCCGTCGCCGTGTCGACGAGCGTGGGCACGGCCATCCTCAAAGGCGGCGGGCCGGTCAATCCGCTGGCATATGCCGTGCTCGTCGCCGCCGCGCTCCCGCTTCTCGCCTGGAGAGATTTCCCGCGGGCGGCCCTGGTGGGAACCATCGTCTTCTCGTCTGCCTATGAGATCCTCGATTTCCCGGGTGGCTTCTATACGATCCCGATGGGCATCGCCTTCTTCGCCGTCGTCGACGCCGGCTTCCGCCGAACTGGCGTCGCGGCGTCGGTCCTCGTGATTGGCGGGTTCCTCGTCGTCGGGCTCGCGATCGGTCGAGGCCACATCAGCGACCTAGGCAACGCGCTCTGGTTCGGTGGCTGGCTGGTGGCCAGCCTGGTATTGGGCGAGGTCACGCGCGGGCGACGAGCCTACGTTGCAGAGGTCCAGCAACGGGCCCTCGCGGCAGAGCGCAGCCGCGAGGAGGAAGCGCGCCGGCGGGCTGGTGAAGAACGCATCCGGATCGCCCGGGAGCTGCACGACATCCTCGGCCACCGCATCTCGCTGATCAACGTCCAGGCCAGTGCCGCTGTCCACCTGCTCGACCGGGACCCCGAACAGGCACGAGCCGCGCTCGTGGCCATCAAGCAAGCGAGTCACGAGGCATTGGGCGAGGTCCGTGCGACGCTTGGCCTCCTGCGCCAGATCAATGAACCGGAACCAGTCGCTCCGGCGCCAAGCCTCGCCCAACTCGACGCCGTCATCGCCGAGACGAGCGCCGCGGGGCTAGACGTTCGACTCGAGGTCCGCGGCGAGGCGCGGAGGTTGCCCAGCGGCGTAGACCTTGCCGCGTATCGGATCATCCAGGAGTCGCTTACCAACGTAGTTCGCCATGCTCGGGCCACGAGCGCCCAGATCGCCATCGCGTACCGCCCGGCTGAGGTCGAGATCGAGATCATCGATGATGGAGTCCAACTCGTCGCGCTGGAGCGTGCCGGCAGCGGGAGCGGCCTGATCGGCATGCGCGAGCGAGCAACGGCTCTTGGGGGCGAGCTCGATGCGAGCCCGCGGCCGGGCGGCGGCTTTCGGGTTCGGGCCAGGCTTCCCACAGGCGGAATCGCGTGATTCGAGTCCTTCTGGCCGACGACCAGACGCTCGTCCGCGCGGGCTTTCGGGCGATCCTCGAGAGCGACGATGGCATCGAGGTCGTGGGTGAGGCTCCCGACGGCACCGCTGCGGTTGCCCTGGCGGAGCGGCTGCTCCCGGACGTGGTCCTGATGGACATCCGGATGCCAAGCCTTGACGGAATCAGCGCCACCCGCCAGATCGCCTCCAACGTCCGGCTCGCGAATGTCCGCGTCCTGATCCTGACGACCTTCGAGACCGACGACTACGTCTTCGAGGCTCTCCGGGCCGGGGCGAGTGGGTTCCTGGTCAAAGACACGGAGCCGATCGAGCTCCTGCGGGCCGTCCGCGTCGTGGCCCGCGGCGAAGCACTCCTGGCCCCCAGTGTGACCCGCCGCCTGATCGACGAGGTCGTCTCCCATTCAAGTCGGGTCATCAGTGTGCCGGGACTCACCGAGCTGACCGAACGAGAGCGCGAGATCATGGTGTTGGTTGCGACCGGCCTGTCCAACGATGAGATCGCCGATCACCTGACGATCAGCCCGGCGACGGTCAAGACCCACGCCAGCCGGATCATGGCGAAGGTCGGGGCACGGGACCGGGCGCAGGTGGTCGTCTTCGCTCACCAAGCTGGGTTGGTACGAGGCGGCCGAGCCGTATCGATCGCACCGCTATGACCAGATCGTGCCGGAGAAATAGACGGCTCGATCCTAGAGGTCCGCCACGGTCAGGATGACCTCGCGCCCCATCACTTCGAGTGGGGTGATCCGGTCGACGCCCACGACCCAGCCGAGAACGGTCTGCACTCCCATGCCGGCCAGCCAGCGGAGTTGGTCGACGACGGCTCCGGCCTTCGAGCCATCCTCGCCAACGTCGAAGCCGAATGGCACCGTCTTCTCGATCGCGTCGTAGTCACGCTGCTCGGCATCGCACAGTCGCCGCAGGAGGTCCAGCTGGCGCGGGATGTCCGGCCCCGGCCGAAGATTGCAGGCGTCCGCGTACCGAGCGACGAGAGGCAGGGTTCGTCGCTCACCGCTGCCGGCGATCAGGATCGGCGGGTGCGGGCGAGTCAGGCTCTGGGGTGAGTTGAGTGGGCGCTCTAGCTGGACATGATCGCCGTGATACGGGCGTTCGTCGCCCTGCTCGCCGGTCCACATCGCGAGACACGCCTGGATCGTTTCTTCGAGGAGATCGAACCGTTGGCCGAGTGGTGGAAAGGCTAGGCCCAAGCCGGCCGCCTCCTCCGGGTAGTCGCCGGCCCCGATCCCGAGCATCGCCCGGCCACCCGAGAGCACATCGAGGGTCGTGACCATCTTGGCCAGCAATCCAGCCGGCCGGAAACTGACGGCGGTGGCCAGGGCGAACAACCGGACACGCTGGGTATGGGCGGCAATGAAGCCCAGGGTCGTGTAGGCCTCGAGCTGGCTCTCGGTCGGGCCGCCCATGATCGGGTGCTGCCAGAGGTGGTCCGCCACGTCGATCGAGTCGAACCCAGCTGCCTCGGCCGCCGCGCAGATCGACGCGAGCGTCGAACCCAGACGCGGCGGCCCACCGGCCCAAGAGGTTGCCGGGATGTGGAGGCCGAGCTTCATTGGGCGCCGCCACTTGGTCCAACCGAGCGTCCAGCGACTTCCGGCTCCGCGAGTGCCGCGAACCTCGTGCGAGCGGCGACCAATCCAAGAACGGCCACCGCGCCAAGGACGACCAACGACGGCACAAAGTCCGGCTTGAGCGTCATGAGCCAAACGACCCCGAGGGCCAGGGCGAGCCTGAGCGCATAGGAGATCGCGAGTGCCGAATCATGGCTCGCCCGGATCGCCTGACTGTCCAGCGAGCCCTGGGCGAGACCGAGGGTCGGCCCGACGACCGCCATCCGTCGGCCCGTGATCGCGCCACCCAGGAGCCCGATCGCAAGGAACCCGATCAGACCCGCGGCGATCCACCCGCCCCCGGTCTCGATCGTCGCCGCGAGATAGAGGCCCGGGACCAGGATCAGCAAGAGCGCCCCGGGCCCGACGATCCGGAGGGGTCGCAGCAGGACGAGCCAGGGCCGCACCTGCTCCCCGGTCAGCGAGGCGCGGATCCCGCGCAGGGCAACGCCCTCGACCGTGAGCACGGCGAACAGACCCACTACACCGACCACGTGGAGGAAGAGCGCGAGATCGTAGGCAACGGTCGGATCCATCGGTACAGTCCTCGGAGCGGTCGTGGCCCGTCAGTCTGCCACTATCATTTGAGTACTGCAACCATCGTACAGCTCAAACAAGCCGCAACCACCGGCTAGAATGACGCGATGCCTGCACCCTCGGCTCGGACCACTAAGCTCTCCGCCTCTGTCTGGCGACGGATCTTCGACTTCATCATCGCCACCTCGCCGCTGCGGATCGAGCTGCTGGCCCGCCACGGGCTGACCCCGAATGACAGTCGAGCGCTGCAGACCCCTGGCCTTGAAGGCGAGGGACGAACGATGCGCTCGCTTGCAGCCGAGTGGCGATGTGATGCTTCAACCGCGACCTGGACAGTCGATCGGCTCGAGGCCAAAGGGCTTGCAGAGCGACGAGCTCACGCCACCGACCGACGGGTCAAGCTCGTGGCATTGACCGCGCACGGAGTCGCGACGAAGAAGGCTCTCATCGCCGGTATCTACGCACCACCGCCGGCACTGCTCGAGCTATCGGAGGAGGAGCTCGCCGAACTCGAACGAGCGGTGTCGGCGCTGCCGGTCTTGAACGAGGAAGATCCAGGCTCGTAGGTTGGACCGGTTCAGGCCTGCGACACGACGCTTCCATCGTGTCCGGCTACGCGAGCAGCCGCTTCTTCGCCAGGGCGAACTCGTCGTCGTTCAGCGAGCCTTGCTCGCGCAGACCGGCCAGCCGCTCGAGCTCATCAACCACCTGGCCACCGCGGGAAGGATCCGGTGGGCGACCGGTCGAGATGAGGTAGCTCGTGGCGGTCGCAGTGATCGCCGAAAAGAGCCCGATCCCTAGGAGCATCAGGACCATCGCGGCGAGCTTGCCCTCAGGGGTGATCGGATACACGTCGCCGTAGCCGACGGTCGAGAGGGTCACGACGCCCCACCAGAGCGCGTCGAACGGCGAGTCGATGGCCTTGTTGATCCCGTGCTCGGCGGCGTACAGCGCGATCGAGCAAATGACCATGACCGCGAGCCACGACACGATCAGCCAGGCGAAGCCTCGATGGCGGGCCAGCCCGCCGACGTGCATCGAGGCGCGGTAGATGCCGGCGAACGAGCGGACGAGCCGGAGCAGGCGCAGGAGGCGCAGGACGCGCAAAGCGCGGATCGGCGGGGCGAGCGCGATGACATCGATCCAGTGGCCGCGAAGGTACCGGGCCCGATCGTGGGCCGCCAGGATCCGGGTCACGAACTCGGCCAAGAAGAGCGCAGTTAGGAACCACTCGAACGCCTCGAGGCCAGGCCGGCTGCCCTCGGGCGCTTCGTCGATCAGGAAGCCGAGCGCGACGAACACGATCGCGATGAACCCGAACGTGAGCTCCCAGGCGACCTCGTGGCGGGCGATGAACGCGTTGTAGCGATCGCGGATGCCGATGGGCCGCTCGAACTGTCCGACCCCGGGCGTCAAAGCGTCCCGGTCAGCGGACGACGAGGGTCGCCCGAGCCGATGCCCCCGAGCCACCGGCGCGGCAGGTGACTGTGACCGGCCAGGATCCGACCGTCGTCCGCGAGCCGACCTTCCAGGTCCAGCTCACGCCCCCTGAGCTGCTCGCGGTCTTTGGGCCGAGTCCAGCCGCTTGGGAGGGCCCCGACTTGTACTCGACCACGATCGTGCAGGAGGCACTCGCTCGGGTATGGGCCGCGATCGTCGCGAAGGCGCCTCGCGACACCGGCGAGGTCAAGCTCGTGATCCGGACTGCCAGAGCACCCGATCCGGCGGTCGGGCGGGGCGTCGGGCGGGGCGTCGGTCCAACCGGCGGAGTTGTGCCATACGCACCCCAGCGGTACAACGGGTGGAGCTCCGCCCAGCCGCCGTGCTGGAGGTCGAACACGTAGCGGCCCTGTAGCCAGATATGGGCGCCGACGCTCGCGGGTAGCGACGCGATCGGGTCGCCATCGGCGGCGCACGTCGCAACCGCGTCCGCCTGGCTGATTGAGCGGACACAGACCGGCTCGACGACGAGGTCGCCGAGCTCCTCGCCCTGATTGGCTGGCCGCAGCAGATGAGCGTAGGTCCGATCAAGCCTGATCAGGATATGGAGGTCGCCGTCGGCCTCCATACGGATCGCGGCAACGATGCCGGTGACCTGCAGACAGGCGGTGACCACCTGGAGGCGTGCTGGGTTGTAGACGTAGCGGTCCTGGTCAGTCGGCACACACCCTTTGGGCGGGGCTTTGACGGCCAGCGGCTTGATCGTCGGGCCCGAGTCATCCTCGGCGACGGACGACGGTTCGGCGCTGATCGCCGGAGCCGTCGAGGGGCCTGTGGATGCCTCGGGAGCGAATGTCGGCTGACCTGTGTCGCCAGGCCCCGGCGTGGTTGAGTTGGCGCAACTAGCCAGGAGCACCATCGCGATGACGAACCCGACGAGCCGCCGCACCGTCCCCCCTTACCAACTGGAGCCGGATAGACCGGACCCGTTGAGCCATCTTCCGCCGGGCTCGTCGGACGGTCAAGCCGATCGGGCAATAGGCACGACGTGGTCATCGTGTCGTGAGACCCAAGGGCGCAAGGGTCGGGGCGTAGACCGCTAGTAACACACCCTCACCTCTAGACTCGTCAAATGTACGAACTTGCCCAAGCGCCGATCGCGCCAGGTAGTCAGCGGTGCGTGCGTCTGGCCGATGGAGGGAGCGTAGATCGGAAAGAAGGCCTCGATCTGGGCGAGGGAGGGATTTCCTTCCTCGTTGACACCCAGCTCGAACGCTCAGGGCGCCATCCGGTGATCCGGAGCCGCCATGGCAGCCGGAGCGTAGGGTTCGACTTGGAGCGTTCCGCGGAACAGATCCAAGGTCATCTCTGGCTCGGAAGTGGATCTGAGTGGCTGTGCGGCACCGCAGACCTCTCGGGCACGACCGGCAAACGTCTCGCCGTGCGCTTTAGCGCCCCTCCGGGGCCCGCTTTCCTGGCCGAGATCCAGCCTTGGGGACCGTCGGTCAGCCTGACCGTCGAACTTCGACCAGGAGCTGCCCTGATCCCGAACTGGGAAGGGTTTCGGGCAGGCGGTTGGAGTGGCGAGGTACCCGGGCAGAGCTACCGCGGTCGGGTCGCCGAGGTCTCCTCGTTCTCGGAGCTGCTGACGGACGACTCGGGCGAACGGTGCAGGCAAGCGAGCCGTCCATCGAACGAGGTCGATGTTCCGACGTTCAGACCAGGCGCTCTGGACGAGGAGGGCCGAGCGTTGCTCCTCGCCGACTACGCTCAACTCGTTCGCTGGCACAACCAGGGCTCTCTGAACCATCGAGAGTTGCGTGATGCCGCATTGCTCGCGCACCTGTGGTTGCTCGATACATATCCTCTCCTTCAGCGAGCCAGCGACAACTATGGGGCGATGCTTTCTTGCCCTGACCTGCGTCGCGCCGCGACGTTGGCCGCAAGAATCGAAGAGGAGAAGCCGGCGCTCTGGTCTCCGCAGACAGAGCACTCAGGCGATTGGGTTCCATTGTCGGCTTTTCGAAATGACTTGGCGTGCTGGTTGGGGCAGAGCGACTACCGAGTGACATGGAGCGCGTTCATCAAGTTCGTTCGCAACAAGCTCGGGGCAGGGCACTACGATCCTGAGGATCGGACCCGGTGGCAGCGCGAGCTAGCTGAACTCAGCCAAAAGGCGGACCTCGACGGAGAGCCTTGGCTCGCGTCGATGATGCTGACTCTCGTGCGCTCACTAATCCTCGCCGCCGATGGCTCTGGTTTTGCAGCGCTCGCTCGAGACGGTTAGCAAAGTCGCACGATCCACCCATCGTGGCGAGCAATCGATCGTGGCTCCCCTTCTCGTCTGAGCTGGAAAAATCTCCTCAACCCATGTTGGTCGTTGTAGGCTGCGTCGTATGAGCCTGAACGAAGCTCGCGGCGACCCGGCCGGATACGAGCTCGCCTACCAGGAGGGAGTTCGGGCAATCGAGGCTCAAAGCGCGAGCCTCAACGGACTCAGAACTCGAGCGGGGATTGTCCTGTCGGCCACCGCGATCGTGGCGGGCTTCCTTGGGCCCGGGCTCGTTCGCCTAGATCTCCTCGGTCAGATCGACGCCGTTCTGTTCGTGATTGCGGCGGTGGGAGCCATCGGCGTCCTTCTGCCGATCAAGAACTGGCGTGGGAGCACCAATACTCAGGATCTGATCTCGGCGTACATCGAGGCCGACCCGCCGGCGGCGTTGCCCGAGATCCATCGATCTCTCGCCTACTACATGCAGAACGACTGGGGCTGGAACGAGGACAAGCTCGAACAGCTGAATGGACTCCTCGCCGCCTCGGCGGGGTTGGTCGCCGGTGCGATCGTTCTGGCTTTCGTTGCGATCGCTCGCGGTTAGAGAAGGGGGCACAATGACTGAACCTCGGACACCCTCGCGGCCCAGCCCGACGCCGCCCCCGACTCCGCCAAGTCGGCCGAGCCCGACCCAACCTTCGATCCGGTCGAACCCGCCTCCCCCAACCCGGCGCCCGGAGCCACCGCCCGAGCGACGCTAGGAAAGTCGACACCGGCGGCGGGAACGGTCGACTCCAAGTCGGCTGTCACTCAGCAGCGGATCAACGGTAACCGCCTCGAGACCGACAACGGCCCTCATCCGAGACGGAGACCTCCGGCTCCCGACCAAGAGTTAGGCACGTGGTGATGAGGGCGCGAACATCAGGCCGCGCTGGATTGGCACCGCCGCTACTGGGCTGCGAACCACCACGTTCTCATCGTGTGTCCGGACGGCGGCGCCCTGAGGCTGAGACGGCGATAGCGACTGAGGTCACCACGGCAAGCGCATTGACCACAACCGACATCCAGGCGATAGGCGCAACGATCCCTGTGGTCATGAGTAGACCGAGCCAGATGCCCCAGATGGCGCAGCCGACGCCGATCCACGCCAGCGATGACCAACGCCGGTACGTTCTCAGGCCGACAACGATCTGGACGACGGCGACCGGAAGGACGAAGAGTGTACCGATGAGGAGCACGCCTGCCGACGCGAGAGTCAACGAGGCGCCGACAGCCAGCGCGAGGCCAGCAACCCGTCCCAGCACAGCCGTCGATCCGCTGCCCGCACTCGGTTGATCGGCTGCTCCGCTTGAAGGCATTGACCAACTGTAGCGATCGGCGCTATTTGGTCATCGTGTGCCGGATCCACAAGTAGTGACAGCCATTGAGAGATGCCCTGACTTCTCCCATCGTCACGCAGTAGATTTCAAGGGTCAGGTTCAGCCCAGGGTCGCTAGGAGGGAGTCAGGGTGGACAAGGGAAGCTTCTCGAAGCCGGTCAAGACGGTCGATCTCTCCGGGATGGGAACGGTCGAGTTCGTTGACGTTGGCGACCTCAAGGTGTCGCGCCTGACCTTCCAGCCCGGATGGCGGTGGTCGGAGCACGCCAAGCCGATCGTCGGTGGCGACAGCTGCCAGACCCACCACTACGGGTTCGTGACGGCGGGTCATCTCGTGGTCCGAATGAACGACGGTAGTCAGGATGAGTTCGGGCCGGGTGATGTCTGGATCATTCCGCCTGGCCATGATGCTTGGGTGGTGGGCGGCGAGTCGGTCGTGGCGTTGGAGTTTCCGCCTGCTACCAAGGGTTAGCTTTCGCTGGTGAAGGGGATCCCAGCGGTAGGCGCTCTAGCCTTAGAGACGGCACGATCTCCGAATGGTGTTGCATTCCCGGCTGACCTGACCAATGGATGTGGCTGACCACACCCGCGCTTCAGGAGCTCCGTCGATGCAGACTCAGTACCTGTCGGCCACCGTCGGAGAGGACGTGTCCGGCTGGCGCCAAACGGTTATGGCCTTCCTGGCCGAGAAGGAGCGCCGCTCGGGATCCCGCCGGACCGTCGAGGGCTACGCCAGGATGCTCTGGCCGTTCCTGTCTGGGTTCGAGTCGCCGGCAGTCGTCACTCCCGCTCACGTCCTCGCCTGGGCCCACGGCATTGGGTTGTCCGGTCGAGAACCGAGCTCGGCCACGGTTGGTGCCCGGATCGCCTGCCTGAGCTCGTACTACCGCTTCCTCATCCGGATGCAGGTGGCGTCCTCCAACCCGTGCGATGCCCTCGAGCGCCCCAAGGGCGTCCAATCCGTTGCCCGGGGTCTCGGATCAGATGAGGTGCGCCGGCTCCTGGCGGTCGTGCCCGATACGGTCGCTGGCAGACGGGACCGCGCGTTGCTCCTGACCTTCATCCTCACAGGGCGTCGGCGCTCGGAGGTCATCGGCCTGACCGCAGGGGATCTAAGCGTAGAAGGCGAGACGGCGTTCTACAGCTATCGAGGCAAGGGTGGCAAGGTCGGCCGGCGAGAGCTCCCCCGCCCCGCCTACGACGCGCTCCGCGCCTCCCTGGAGGACGCTGGGCGCACCCTCGCCGAGATGGAGCCATCGGCCTCGCTCTGGCAGGCAGGTGCCGGTTCTCGAGGCATCACCGGCTCGACGTTCTACTCGCGGTTCTGGCGATACCTGCGGGTGGCTGGACTGGCCCCCTCTGGGCTCCACATCCTGCGGCACAGCGCCGCGAAGCTCCGTCGGGATGCAGGGGCGTCGATCGAGGCGGTCAGCTCGTTCCTGGACCACTCGAGCCTCGCGGTAACGTCCGTCTATCTGCGGCGGCTCGAGGGCGAGATCGACCGGACGTGGCCGGACGTGGCGGCCGCGATCGGCGTGTAGCTCCGGGATCAGTGACCGAGTAGGCCAGCAGCTCGCGATCGACCTGCTGAGGTTGGGCGGCAGTACATTCTTCTATCTCGCGAGGCCTACTGGCAGATTTGACACAGACCGAAGCTCGAATCATCATGGCGCTGTTGGACACCGGGCTCCGGTGTCGGCGAATCGCCCTTCCGCAAGGCGGGGCGATTTGTTTTACCCGGGAGGGCCCGATTCGCCTCGGTGCACGTCGATCGCGCCGCGGGTGTCATCGTCAGGCAACACCTTGATGCCGAACTTGCCCATCTGACGGTCGCCCCGACAGTAGGTGCGCTCTGAAAAGAGCCGCCACCTGCCGGGCCAGCCCGTGCACCCTGCACGCAGCCATTCCTGCATGTCCCTTGCGAGCATGTCGGCGATCTCCACTCACGGAGGACGCAATCGAACTCGGCCTGGATGCAGCTCTACCGGCCGCGTTCGAACTCGGATACCAGATTGGTGAGTTTGGTCGGGGCGAGAGGAAACAAGCCACCCTTAGGCACCTTAATGTCCCGGCTTCGTTGCCCCTTGAGATCGATGTTACTGGCACAGAACGCTGGCTGCGCAGATCGACAGCATGAACATCACAGGCTCGCCTACCCAAGCTAAGAACTTGCGTTTGCCCCGAGTGCACGGACTGTGAGTGAGGTAGCCTGTCGGACCGCGGGGAGCACACCGCTTAGGTAAAGTCGCCGTGGGCGTCGTGCCGGCTCAAGGGCCGTTCTGCGGTTGAATTCCAGGCTTGGACTTGGCCGCCCGAGCCCACGACGTCTTGACGAGCGACCTCCCACCCAGGCCACGCCCAAACGGCTGTCGCGGGTGCGACTTCACTGCGATCCACGAAAGCACGGCCCGATAACGGAGGGGAGATGACCGAGCCGCGAGATCCGGCGGTCCCCGAGCCGCTCCAGCGGCGCACCTACCGGGCGGCTGAGCTGATGCGACAGCACCCGGGGGTGCTTCGCAACGAGAACAAGCAGGTGCTCTTCGCGATCGCGTGTCCGGCCGGTGCAGTCCACTCCGGTCGGCTCGAATACAGCCGGTGGCCGGAGATTCCGCTTCCGCTTCCCCGCGAGGTCGACCCGGTCAGCGCTGCCCGACTGGCCGTGGTTCGCGATGGCTTCTACGACTACCGCCCGGTCCTCGATCCGGGCGTGGGCGTCGAATGGCACGTCAATTTCGCCGATCCAAACCTTTTCTATGCCTATGGCTCGTCATTCTTCGCCCAGGACGAGATCCAGGTCGCCGAGCATCCTGTCCTCGGATCGCTGCGCGAGGCGCTGGTGGCCGAAGGTCGGCCGGTCACCACGATCGAGAACGGTCGTCCGACGCCGGTGCTCGTCATGGGGGCCGAGCGCCGCGTACGGATCACGACCGCCCCGGGAGCAGAGAGCGGAGGCCCGAGTTGGTTGTACGGCGGCATGGCGTTTGCGCGAGCCACGGCCGACACCATTCGCGAGGCGACGACACGCATCGATCCGCCGACGATCTCCAACATCATCGCGAT
>PNAZ01000135.1:2439-3117 GCA_003169655.1 Chloroflexota bacterium | reverse complement strand
GGCATCGTCATGTCGAAGCTGCGCAGCCCGGCCTCGACATGGCCGATCGGGATCCCCAGCTTGACCGCCACCAGGGCCGCCGCGACGCTCGAGTTCACGTCGCCGTAGACGACGACGATGCTGGGCTGGAGCTCGAGGAAGGCCTGCTCGAGCCGGATCAGGAGGGCCGCCGTCTGGCTGGCATGGGAGCCCGAGCCGACGCCCAGGTTGAGGTCGGGCGCCGGCAGGTTCAGCTCGCTGAAGAAGACGTCCGACATGCCCGTGTCGTAGTGCTGGCCGGTGTGGATCAGCACCTGGCGCCGCCCCAGCGCGGCGACGGCCCGGACGACCGGGGCGGCTTTCATGAAATTTGGCCGCGCACCGACGACGTGGGCGATTGCTCCGGTCACCATCCCGCTCCATGCTAGCGCAGGCCCGTCGGCCAACCGGATCGTGCTTGCGCACAGCCCAATCCGGGGTGCTACGCTGCAGCCCGCGCCGGCGAGGAGGGGAGGCCTTGCCAGGACGCCGACGAGCATGCAATCCGACCCAGTCATGTTCTTGGAGGAGACCGTCAATGCGTTCCTTGCGCCCGGTGGCAGCCGCAATCGCGGTGCTGGCCATCATCCTGTCAGCCTGTACGGCTTCGTCCGCCACGACCGCCCCGAGCGTGGCGGCCAGCGTCACGCCGTCGGTCGC
>PNAZ01000135.1:0-2420 GCA_003169655.1 Chloroflexota bacterium | reverse complement strand
TATCCGCCCCAGGAATTCTTCGACGCCAACGGCAATCCAATCGGATCTGACATCGAGATCGGGCAGGAGATCGCGAAGCGGCTCGGGCTCACACCGGTGATCCAGAACTCCGTCTTCGACACGATCATTGCCGCGGTCGTCGCTGGCAAGTGCGACATCGTCATCAGCGCCCAGAACATCACCAGCGCCCGGATCAAGCAGGTCGACATGATCCCGTACTACCAGGCCGGTCAGTCATTCGTTGTTGCCGCCGGCAATCCGACCAACATCAAGGTCCAGAACGACCTGTGCGGAAAGAAGATCGCGGCCGAGACAGGCACCACCGAGGTCGACTATCTGCAGGGCACCGGCGACTACAAGGGCCAGGGGCTATCGGCTGCCTGCCAGAAGGCGAACCTGCCGGCCATCAACGTGAAGTCGTTCGGCAAGGACTCCGACGCGCTGCTCGCGCTGCAGTCCAGCCAGGTCGACGCCTACTTCGCCGATTCGCCGGTCGCCGGCTACTACACCGTTCAGCATCCCGACCTGTTCGCCCTGTCCGGACTGACCCTCGGCATCGCGCTCGAGGGAATCAGCGTCGCCCAGGATCACACCGCCCTGCGCGACGTGGTCCAGCAGGCGTTGGTCGCAATGATCAACGACGGGACCTACCTGGGCATCCTGAAGAAGTACGGGGATGACCCCGGGGCGATCACGGCGGCCGTTGCCATGACCCTGAACAAGACGCAATAGGACCGTCCGGTCCCAAGGAGGGGACCAGCCCGTGACGGCGTTGCGGCTGACCCGCCCGAACCGAGCATTCCGGCGCGCGCTCGCGGTCGCGGTGCTTGGTCTTGTATGCCTGCTGCTGGCGGGCTGCTCGAGCGCGAAGGGCAGCTTCCAGTTCCAGTCGGGGATCTTCTTCAACGCGATCTTCGGGCCCGACAACCAGATCAAGTCCGGGTTGCTCCTGACCGTGACCATCTCGATCGCCGCCCAGTTCATCGGCGTGGTGCTGGGTGTCTTCGCAGCGCTCGGCAAGATGTCGCGGGTTCGGCCGATCCGCTGGTTTGCCAACGTCTACGTGTGGGTGTTCCGGGGCACCCCGCTGATCGTCCAGCTCGTCTTCTTCTACTTCGGCCTGGGCGTGGCCAAGATCTACCTGTGGCCGGACATCACGATCGGGCCAGTAACGATCGAGGGCGCGATTCAAGCTGGGATCTTTGCCCTCGGCCTGAATGAGGGCGCATACATGGCCGAGATCGTCCGGGCCGGCATCCTGGCCGTCGATACGGGCCAGATGGAAGCGGCCCGGGCGCTGGGCATGACGCCCGGCAAGGCGATGCGCAGGATCGTCCTGCCGCAGGCCGCCCGGGTGATCATCCCGCCGCTCGGCAACGAGTTCAACAACATGCTCAAGACGACCTCGCTCCTGTTCGTGATTGGCGTTGTGGAGCTGTACTCCACGTTCAACATCAAGCAGGGCGAGGACTACCGGCCCTTCGAGCTGTACCTGGCGTGCGCTGTCTGGTTCCTGCTCCTGACGACGATCTGGGGCTTCATCCAGTCGTTGATCGAGCGGCGGCTGGCCAGGGGGACGCCTGGCGCCGCAGTCGGCGGCGGCCCTAGCCTCCGGGCCCGGATGATCGGCCTGCGTAGCAACTCCGGGAATCAGATTGGGGGCCGGATGTGACTGGCGACGTCCATCCCGCCAGCCTCCTCGAGGCGATTGGCGGCGTCCCGCTTGCCTCGACGGCGAACGTCGTCGAGGTCACCGACATCCACAAGTCATTTGGGCGGATCGAGGTGCTCAAGGGCGTCTCGATGACGGTCAAGCAGCGTGAGGTCGTGGTCGTCTGCGGGCCATCCGGCTCGGGCAAGACCACCTTCATTCGCTGCGTCAACCACCTCGAGAAGATCGAGCAGGGCCGGATCAAGGTGAACGGGCACCTGATCGGCTACCGCGAGGAGAACGGAAAGCTCGTCGCCGACAAGGAACGCAACATCGCCCGCCAGCGCCAGGAGATCGGGATGGTCTTCCAGCGCTTCAACCTGTTCCCGCACAAGACGGCACTGGGCAACATCATCGAAGCCCCGATCCAGGTCCGGGGCACCCCCGAGGACGAGGCGATCGAGATGGGGCGCAAGCTCCTGACCAGGGTCGGCCTGGCCCACAAGGAGGACGCCTATCCGGCCCAGCTGTCGGGCGGCCAGCAGCAGCGGGTGGCGATCGCTCGGGCCCTGGCGATGCGACCCGCGGTGATGCTCTTCGACGAGCCGACCAGCGCGCTCGACCCGGAGATGATCGGCGAGGTCCTCGAGGTGATGAAGGAGCTCGCCCGCGAGGGGATGACGATGATCGTCGTCAGCCACGAGATGGGCTTCGCCCGCGAGGTCGCCGACCGGGTCGTGATGATGGACGAGGGCCTGATCATCGAGGA
>PNAZ01000046.1 GCA_003169655.1 Chloroflexota bacterium | reverse complement strand
CCGGCCCTGGCGGCCGGCAACACGGTCGTCCTCAAGCCATCGGCACGAACGCCGCTGACCGCGGTGATCCTGGCCGAGATCGCCGCCGATATCCTGCCCGCGGGCGTGCTCAACGTGATCACCGGCACCGGCGCCGCGATCGGCGATGCGCTGGTCGCCCATCCGGGTGTCGGGATGATCTCGGTCACCGGCGACACCGACACTGGCAAGCACATTGCTCGGACCGCTGCGGACCGGGTCAAGCGCCTCCACCTGGAGCTGGGCGGCAAGGCGCCAGTCATCGTCTTCGACGACGCCGACCTCGACGCGGTCACCGAGAACGTCAAGCTGTTCGGCTATTGGAACTCGGGCCAGGACTGCACCGCGGCCTGCCGGGTGATCGTCGGTCCGCACCTGTACGACAGGTTCGTGGCCAAGCTGGTCGATGACGTGAAGTCAATCAAGTGGGGCGATCCGGCCGAGGGCGATCACATCGAGATGGGCTCTCTGATCGCCGGCTCGCAGGCCGACAAGGTCGAGGGGATGGTCGAGCGGGCAAAGGCTGGAGCCGAGATCGTGACCGGCGGCCATCGACCCAGCCGGGTGGGTGCGTTCTACGAGCCGACCGTGATCGCCGGGCCGGACCAGGGCAGCGAGATCGTCCAGGACGAGGTCTTCGGGCCGGTCGTCACGGTCCAGCGCTTCAGCGACGAGGACCAGGCAATTGCCTGGGCCAACGACGTCCGCTTCGGCCTGGCCGCCTCGGTCTGGTCGTCGGATGCCGGCAAGGCGATGCGGGTGGCCAAGGCGATCCAGTTCGGGACGGTCTGGATCAACGACCATTTCATGCTCGTCTCCGAGATGCCCCATGGCGGCTTCAAGGAGTCCGGCTACGGCAAGGACCAGAGCATGTACGCGATCGAGGACTACACGGTCGTCAAGCACGTGATGCTCAAGCTCTGAGCGACCAACGTCGGCCCGGCCTCGGCCCGCTCTCCCAACTTCGGCCCGAAGTTCCGGAATATCAACCCAGGTATTACTACGGAAGAACCTGGCAGCGGAGCGGCGGGTCGTCATGCTCTGGACATGTGTTCTGAGCGTGGGTTCCGGGCGGAATCGCCTCGCGCCGGCGAATCCGTGGCTAGAACGCCGACGATTCTTCCGTACTACTTCGTCCATTGATAATCCGGAAGATTCGAGGGCCCTCGGGTCGGAGGGGCCTCGCGTCTGTCGATCCGTGACACTGGCGCGATGACCGCTGCGGAGGCCCCCGGGATCGACCTCCTGATCGGGCTGGACCTGGCCGGGTTCCGGCAGGCCGTCCTGGCTTGGTTCGATTCCCGGGGGCGGGTCTTCCCGTTCCGTGGGACCACCGACCCATACCTCGTCCTCGTCTCCGAGACACTCCTCCAGCAGACCCAGATCTCGCGTGGCGGGCCGGCCTGGGTCCGCTTCACTGCCCAGTTCCCGACGGCCGAGTCCCTGGCCGCGGCGACGCCGGCCGCGGTCCTGCGGGCCTGGCAGGGGCTGGGCTACAACCGCCGTGCAATCAACCTCCAGCGGGCGGCCCGGATCGTGGTCGAGGAACTGGGCGGGATCTTTCCGCGCGACGTCGAGGGCCTCCAGCGGCTGCCGGGCGTCGGGCCGTACACGGCACGGGCGGTCGCCTCGATCGCCTATCGGCTGCCGGTTGGTGCCGTGGACACGAACGTCCGGCGCGTCCTGGGTCGGGTGCTGACCGGCGATCCGGCCGGTTTGTCGGCGCGCGAGCTCCAGGCCGCGGCCGACGAGCTGGTCGATCCGGAGGAGCCCGACGACTGGACGCACGCCCTGATGGACATCGGCTCGACCATCTGCCGTCCCGTCCGGCCGCTGTGCCCCGACTGTCCGGTGGCGATGTTCTGCCGCTATGCGGCGGGGGATCGGCCGACGGGCGTGTCCAGCCGCCCCGTCACCCGTCGCACCCGGCGGGACGGACCGGCCGGGGACTTCACGAGCACGACGCGCTGGCTCCGCGGCCGGATCCTTGATCGGCTGCGTGCAGCGCCCGATGAGGCCTGGATAAACGTTCCCGCGCCGATCGGCGAGCACGACCTGGCGGCGATCGCCAGGTCGCTCCGGGCGATGGAGCGCGACGGCCTGCTCGAGCTCGAAGTCCTCGATCAGGTGACGGCGGGAGCAGCTGGCCCGCCGTCACCGCGCGCTCGCCTTCCAATCGCCTGAGCGCTACGCTTGGCGGGTGCCTGCCGCCCTGCCCGTCGCCCACGTCACGATCGATCCGCGAACGGGCATCACCCTGCCCGTCGAGGACCCCGACCTGCTCGGCCTCGGCCTGCGCGACCTGATCAAGCGCTGGGCAGCCGCCAAGGACCTGCCGGCGATGGCCGCCGAGGCGATGACCGGCGCGGACCGCAAGGCCCAGGCGCTCGGCGTCCCCGGTGGCCGGCTGATGGAGCAGGCCGGCACGGCGGTCGCCGCGGCGGTCCGAGCCGTGGCGATCGACCAGGGCCGGCTCGGCCAGGGCCCGATCCTGGTGATGTGCGGGCCGGGCAACAACGGCGGCGACGGCTTCGTCGCAGCCCGGAAGCTCGGGCACCTCGGCCTGGCCGTGGTCGTGGTTTTCGTCGCGCCTGAGGCCAAGCCCGGGACGAAGGACGCCGCCGTGAACTGGGATCGCCTCGCGAACGAGCCGACCGTCACCCGGATCCACGCCGCCTCGCCGCGCGACCTGGCGATCCTCGGCCAGGGTGTCGAGAAGGCCAGCATCCTCGTCGACGCGCTCCTGGGCACGGGTGTCCGGGGCGCCCTCCGCGATCCGATCCGGACGGCCGTCGAGATGATCCAGCGAGCCGCCGCCGGGGGCGTGCCGGTCGTCGCCGTCGACACCCCGACGGCCGTCGACCTGACCAGTGGCGAGGCCTCGGAGCCGGCCGTGCGGGCCGACCTGACGGTCACCTTTCACCGGCCGAAGACGGGCCTCCTGACCCGCCGCGGGGCCGCCCTGGCGGGCAAGGTCCTGGTCGCCCCGATCGGGATCCCGTTGGAGGCCGACCGTGCCTGATCCGACCACCGCCCGGGTCTACGGCTGGCGCGAGGTCCTGCTCGTCGGCGGCGTGATCGTGGCGATCGTGCTGGGCATCTCTCTGATTACGACCATCCTGCCCGACGGCGCCCGCTGGGTCGTCTTCCAGTCGCCCCTGGCGATCATCGTGATCGTGGTCGGGACGATCCTGGTGCTGGCCAGCCTGCTGCGCGGAACGCGATCGCGTTGAACGTGGGCGGGCGCAGCTCGCCCTGTGCTTGTGGCCCTTGATTTGCCCTATGTACACGGGCACGTGCACGGCCTAGACTCCCGCCCATCAAACGCCACGGCCCAGGGCCGTGACCAGAGCCCGTAGCACGCTGACCGAACTCCTCTCTGGCTGACGCGAGGAACACACGGCTTCGCGCGGCTACACAGAGGAGTGTTCGTGTACACCGATAAGAACCTGACCTGCGCCGACTGTGGGCAGGAATTCGTCTTCACTGCCAGNNNNGGTGGTGGTGGTGGTGGCTACTCGGCCGATGGCGGATCGTCGTCGAGCTACGGCGGCTATGGCGCCGGCGGCTCGTACAGCGCCGGCGGCTACAGCGGTGCCCGCGATCGCGGCCCGCGGGAGATGTTCACGGCCACCTGCAGCAACTGCGGCCGCGACGCCCAGGTCCCGTTCCGCCCGACCAGCGGCAAGCCCGTCTACTGCAGCGACTGCTTCCGGACGATGCGCGGCGCCTGACCCGCCTTTCGCCCAACCTGACCGCCGCCCGGCGGTCCTCGACCTCCAAGCAGCGGCGCTGCGTCAGCCCAGTCGCCGATCCGGGGGTGCGAGGCGGCCTAGGCGGCGGTTTTGATTCCCGCCGGCCCCTCGGTTGCGTGGGTCGGGACACGGCGCGTACCATCGATCGGTCCCCCAGCCCAATTCGCGAGGTTGCCCCACTCGATGGCCGTCGGCTCAAGCAACGACTTCGACCTCGTCGTCCTTGGGGCCGGCACGGGTGGCTACACCGCTGCATTCCGGGCCTCCCAGCTAGGGCTCCGGGTGGCTCTCGTCGATGAGGACAAGGTCGGCGGGACCTGCCTCCATCGAGGCTGCATTCCCACCAAGGCCCTCCTCGAATCGGCCGAGATGGTCAACCGGGCGCGCCACCTCAAGGACTACGGGGTGGTCCTGCCGGGCGAGCCTGAGATCGACTACGCCACGATTGCCAGCCGGCGCGACGCGGTCGTCAAGCGGATGTGGACCGGGCTCAAGAGCCTGGTCGACAAGAACAAGGTGACCTGGGTGGCCGGCCGCGGCCGCCTCGACGGAGCGAACCGGGTGCGGGTCAGCCAGCCCGGCGAGGACGGCACGCCGGGCGCCGGCGGCGAGCGCATCCTGCAGGCGACCGACGTGATCATCGCCACCGGCAGCCGGGTCAAGAGCCTGCCCGGCCTGGTCCCCAATGGGACCACGATCGTGACCAGCGACGACATCCTGCGCCTGACCAGCCGGCCGGCCAGTATCGTGATCGTCGGCGCCGGTGCCGTGGGGGTCGAGTTCGCCAGCTTCTACCATGACATCGGAACTGCGGTCACCCTGCTCGAGTACCTGCCCGGCATCGTGCCCCTCGAGGATCGCGACGTGAGCCAGCTCCTCGAGCGCAGCTTCGCCAAGCGGGGGATCAAGGTGATCACCAACGCCCGTTTCGACGTGGCGGCGGTCAAGACCTCGAAGAGCGGCGTCCGGCTGAGTGTCGGGCCGGAGGGTGGCCCGACCGAGGAGATCAAAGCTGACCTGATGCTCGTCGCGACCGGCCGGGCAGCCAACACCGAGGAGATCGGCCTGGAGACCACCAAGGTCGAGGTCGAGCGGGGCGTGATCAAGGTCAACGGCCGGATGCGGACCAGGGAGCCACATGTCTATGCGATCGGCGACGTGATCGGCGGCCTGTGGCTGGCCCACACCGCGGCCCATGAGGGGATCGTCGCGGCCCATACCATCGCCGGCGAGAAGGACGTGCCCGAGATCGACTACACCGAGCAGCCCCGGGCCACCTACTGCCGCCCCGAGATTGCCTCGGTTGGGCTGACCGAGGCCCAGTGCCAGGAGCGGGGCCTGCCCTACAAGGTTGGCAAGGTGCCCTTCCAGGCGATCGCCAAGGCGATCATCGGTGGCGAGTACGAAGGCTTTGCCAAGGTGATCGGCAACAGCGAGACCGGCGACACCCTCGGCGTCCACCTCGTCGGGCCGCACGCCACCGACCTGATCTCCGAGGCGTCGCTCGGCTTCGAGCTGGAAGCCACGCCCTGGGAGATCGGGGCGGCAACCCACCCGCATCCCACGCTGTCCGAGGTCCTCGGCGAGGCGGCCCTCGCCGTCGATGGCCGATCGATCAACTTCTGACCACGGAGGCGGCATGACCGCGACCGGGCATCGAGCGAAGACGGTGAGCCACCTCGGGGCCGAGGCGGGCCTCGACGACGACGAGCTCCTGGCGATGTACCGGATGGTGGCTCTCGCCCGGGCGGTCGACGAGCGGATGTGGATCCTCAACCGGGCCGGCCGGATCCCGTTCGTGATCAGCGGCCAGGGTCACGAAGGAGCCCAGGTCGGCGTGACCTGGGCGCTGCGCAAGGGCCACGACTGGATCGCGCCGTTCTATCGCTCGATCGCGATGTGCATGACCTTCGGGATGAGCGCTCGGGACATCATGCTGGCCCAGTACGCCCGGGCGAGCGACCCGTCGTCGGGCGGCCGGCAGATGCCCGGCCACTACGGCGACCGGCGCCACAACCTGCTGTCGGTCTCGTCGCCGGTCGCCACCCAGATCCTCCACGCGGTCGGGATCGCCCTGGCGGCCAAGATTCGCAAGACCGGCCAGGTCGCCCTGACCGCGATGGGCGAGGGGTCCTCCAACCAGGGTGACGTCCACGAGGCGCTCAACTTCGCGGCGATCCACAAGCTGCCGTTCGTCTTCCTGGTCGAGAACAACGGCTACGCGATCAGCGTGCCGGCAGTGATGGAGCTGGCCGTGCCAGATGTCGCCCAGCGGGCCGCCGGCTACGGGATCCCGGGGGTCGTGGTCGACGGCGCGGATGTGCTGGCCTGCTACATCGCGGCGAAGTCGGCGATCGAGCGTGCCCGGGCCGGCGACGGGCCGACCCTGATCGAGGCGAAGGTCACCCGGTTGACCGGCCATTCCTCGGACGACCAGCAGACGAAGTACCGCAGCGAGGAGGAGATGGCCTTCGAGAAGGGCCGCGATGCACTGCCCCGCTTCCGCGACCAGCTTCGCGCCGCCGGGATCCTGACGCCGGCCGTGGAGGCCGCCCTGACCGAGGAGATCAGCGCGATCGTGACCGACGCGACCGACTTCGCCGAGGGCGAGCCGGATCCCGAGCCGTCAACTGCGATGCGCTGGGTTTACGCCGAGGACTGGCCGTCCGAGACGCCGCCGCCGTGGGGCTTTGGCGAGGGCGATGGTGCCAGCCACGGCTCAGAGACGGCTCCGGACGCTGGTGGTGCCGGCGCCGCGGGTTCCGGTGCCGGCGCCGCGGGTTCCGACGACTCCGGTCCCGGCGGCCCGGCCGCGGGTGGCGACTGATGCCGACCCGGACGTTCATCGAGGCGATCCGCGACACGCTCGCCGGCGAGATGCGCCGCGACGAGTCGGTGATCGTGCTGGGCGAGGACGTCGGCAAGAAGGGCGGCGTCTTCCTGGTGACCGACGGGCTGTGGGCTGAGTTCGGCCAGGATCGGGTGATCGACACGCCGTTGACCGAATCGATGATCGTGGGCGCCTCGATCGGTGCCGCGGTTAACGGCCTGCGACCGATCGCCGAGATCCAGTTCGCCGACTTCATTCACCCGGCGTTCAACCAGATCGTGTCCGAGGCGGCCCGGATGCGTTACCGCTCGAACAACGCCGTCGGTGTGCCGCTCACGATCCGGGCGCCGTACGGCGGCGGGGTCCACGGCGCGCTCTATCACTCCCAGTCGGTCGAGGCGTTCTTCAGCCACGTGCCGGGCCTGAAGATNNGACGACGACCCGGTCCTCTTCTTCGAGCACAAGAAGATGTACCGGAGCGTCCGCGGCGACGTCCCCGACACGGACTACGTCGTGCCCCTCGGCCGCGCGGCGATCACCCGGCCAGGGACGCAGGTGACAGTGATCGCCTACGGGCTGATGGCCCACTACGCCCTGGAGGCGGCCGAGCGGGTGGCCGAGGAGGGGATCAGCGTCGAGGTGGTCGACCTGCGTACGCTCCGCCCGCTCGACAAGGAGACCGTGATCGGCTCGGTCCGCAAGACCGGCAAGTGCCTCGTCGTCTACGAGGACAACCGTTTCGGCGGCTACGGCGCCGAGGTCGCCGCGACCGTGGCCGAGGAAGCCTTCGACTACCTCGACGGCCCGGTCACCCGGATCGCCGGCCCCGACGTCCCGGGCGTCCCCTACAACCACGTCCTCGAGGACTGGTTCATGGTCGACCCAACCAAGATCGCCGCCGGCATCCGCAAGCTCGCCGCGTACTGAGGCGGCGCCCCCCGGGGAATGGCTGCCTGCGCGGCGGGGCCCTTCTCGCGACGCCTCGTTTCTTCCGGATTATCAATCCACGGATTACTACGGAAGAACCCGGCGCGATTTTGGAGGCTCAGCCTTGCCTGAGAGACCTTGGCCGGCGTCCCTCGAGCTCGACTGAGCGTGGACCGGGCCTCTGGACGGTCGCCTGACCCGCTGGCCGCCCCCAGTTCCTTCCGTAACAGTGCGGGGATTGATAATCCGGAGAAACCAGCGACCGTTGAGGGTGCCCACCGGGTTCTGTATCCAGCGCCGCACGGCGATGTTGTCATCGGGCAGGACCGAGTCGAGAACCCGGGCATGGCGCAGGAATTGATCGCGGTTTGTGCTGGTGTCTGGGATGACGAGTAGCCGAGACGTGCTCGTTGCCTGCCAGCCGAAGCGCTCCCTCGCAATTCGGGCCCCGAGGTGGACTTTTTGGTCGTGGCGCCGGAGCATCTCTTCGTCTGAGGTCAGCTCGGTCTTGACCTCGACCACGAGCAAGGACCCGGTTGTGCAATGGAAGGCAAGAAGATCGATGGAGCCGCGCTCGCCGTAGATCGCGTAGGTAGCCTCGACCGTCGTTTTCCAAGCGAGTTTTTCGAGCGCCGCAACGGTCACGCCAAGGACCCGCGAATGGCCTTCGTCGACCAACCGATCGAGTGCCCCGCCCCGCCATCGAGCGTCGATATCGGCGCGGATCTCGAGAATGCTGAAGACTCGGCGGAGCGCACGCAGGGAGAAGCTCTCGAGGTGGCCACGCTCTATCACCGAGATGGCCGGTTGCGACAATTGGGCCGCGGCGGCCAGATCGGACTGGCGCCAGCCGCGGCGGCGGCGGAGGGCCCGGATCACCAGGCCGATGCGTCGATCGTCCATCGCCCCGATGATCGCGACCGGGCCTTGTCGGAGCGCTATCCGAGGCGTACCGAGCGGCAACCGGGCGGCGGCTCGACCGATCCGGGCGCGATGCGCGACACTGTGCGGGAGCCGGCCGGCCGAACATTGAGTCCGACTCGCAGCGCGACGTCCAGGAGGACTGAATCAGTGGCCAAGGTGACGATGCCCCAGCTCGGCGAGAGCGTTGCCGAGGGGACGATCGGCAAGTGGCTGAAGAAGCCCGGCGATCATGTGGCCAAGTACGAGCCGCTCCTCGAGGTGATCACCGACAAGGTCAACGCCGAGGTCCCATCGCCGGTCGAGGGAATCCTGACCGAGATCCTGGTCGAGGAAGGCGCGACCGTCCCCAACAACGCCGAGATCGCGATCATCGAGACGGCCGACGAAGCCGGCTCAAGCGCGGCGGCAGGCAAGGGCAGCGCCTCGGCGGCGGCCTCCGCCTCGGCGGCATCGCCAACCGCGCCCGCCGCAGCAACCGCGCCCGCCGCAGCAACCGCCGCCGCGGCAAGCGTCCCGGCGGCCGCACCGAGCCCGGCGGCAGCCACCGGCCCGGTCGTAACTTCGTCCCCGGGCGCCGCCCCGGCAGCACCCGCACCGGCCGTCGGTCCGGCCGGCTCCGACGAGCGACCCGAGCGGGCCGACCAGGCTGCCGCGATCGCCACGGTCGAGGACGTGAGCTCGCCCGGCGACCCCGACGCCCGGATGACCCCCGCGGTTCGGCGCCTCCTCCGCGAGCATGGCCTGACCGCGGCAATGATCGTCGGCACCGGTGGCGGCGCCCGGATCACGCGCGACGACGTCTCGAACTATGTCGAGACCCAGCGCACGAACACCTCGGTCGGCGGCCAGATCGTCGGCGGCGCGGGAGCGGCAACCAGCGCGTCCCCCGCACCAGCCGGCGGAGCAGCATCAACCAACGGCCCGGCAGCGGGCACAAGCCCCGCCTCTCGAGCCACCTCGCCGGCCCCGGCCCCGGCCCCGAAGGCCGCGTCGGCCGCGAGCACCAGCCAGCCGATCAGCTTCCCGGAGGGCGCCGACGAAGTCCTCCTGCCGATGACCCAGATGCGCAAGGGAATCGCGGCCCAGATGACCCGGGCGCTGGCAATCCCGCACGCCTACGTCCAGATGGAGGTCGATGCCTCCGGCCTGGTCAGGCTGCGCGAGTCGGTCAAGCGCGAGTACCAGGCCGCCAACGGTGTCTCCCTGAGCTACGTCCCGTTCGTCGTCAAGGCAAGCGTCGAGGCGCTTCGGCGGAACGGCACGTTCAACGCGAACTGGACCGATGCCGGCCTGCTGGCCAAGCGCAGGTTCAACATCGGCGTCGCGGTTGCGGTCGACGACGGACTGATCGTGCCCGTGATCCGGGACGCCGACCAGCTCTCGATCCACGGCATCAACCAGGCGATCGCCGACGTCGCCGGGCGGGCCCGGGCGAACAAGCTCCGCCTCGATGACTTCGGCGGCGGCACGTTCACGATCGACAACACCGGCTGGCTGGGCTCGAACCTGACCATGCCGATCATCAACTCGCCCGAGGTCGGGATCCTGACCATGGAGGCGATTACCAAGCGGGCCGTCGTCCTCGAGACGGCCGGCGGCGACGTGATCGCGATCCGCCCGGTGATGAACATCGTCCTGGGGCTCGACCATCGGGCCAACGATGGCGCTGGCGGGGCGGGCCTCCTGCGCGAGATCAAGGCCTGGCTCGAGGGCGTGGGTCCCGAGACGGCGATCTACTAGGCGCGGCGCACCGATGCGCGTCGTCCTTACGGGTGCGACTGGGTTCATCGGAGGTGTCGTCGCTCGGCAGCTACGGGCCCGCGGTGACGCGGTCGTCGCCATCGTCCGGGATCCGGCTCTAGCCGAGGACCTGGGCGACCTCGGAGTCGAGCTGACCGCGGGCGACCTGACCGACGTCGACGCGATCGTCGAGCAGCTGGCCGGAGCCGACGCGCTGGTGCACATGGCCGGTTCGTATCGGATCGGGATCCGGCCGTCGGAGCGACCGGCCATGCTCGAGGCGAATGTGGGCACGACG
>PNAZ01000112.1 GCA_003169655.1 Chloroflexota bacterium | reverse complement strand
CGGGTCAAGAACGAGCTGTCCGAGGCGGGCGTGATCGTCGAGGAGTACGGCGGCGATACTCCGCTCGTGCCGGTCTCGGCCAAGACCCGGGTCGGGCTGGACGAGCTGCTCGAGATGATCCTGCTGGTCGCCGACCTGCAGGAGCTCAAGGCCAACCCCAAGCGGCCGGCCGTGGGCACGATCGTCGAGGCCGAGCTCGACAAGGGCCGCGGTCCGGTGGCNNCTCGAGAATGCACTCGGCAAGCGCGTGACCAGCTCTGGTCCCTCGTCCGCGGCGGTGATCCTCGGCCTGGCCGATGTGCCCGAGCCGGGCGACATCCTGCGCGTCGTCGGCGACGAGAAGGAAGCCCGCAACCTGGTCGAGGCCCGCAACCTGGCGGCGGCTGCCAAGAGCGGCGATGCGAGCGGCCGGGCGACCCTCGAAGACCTCTATCGCCAGATCCAGGCCGGTCAGGCCAAGGAGCTTCGGATCATCCTCAAGGCCGACGTGTCGGGCTCGCTCGGTGCGATCACCCACGCCCTTGACCAGCTCTCGACCGACGATGTCCGCCTGAACGTCCTCCACGAGGCCGCCGGCGACATCACCGACAACGACATCCTGCTGGCTGCCGCCTCGAACGCGATCGTCGTCGGCTTCAATACCAAGATCACCGAGACTGCCCGCCGGGCGGCCGAGAGCGAGGGCGTCGACGTCCGGCTGTACGACATCATCTACAAGCTGACCGACGACATCGACGCCGCCCTGGGCGGCTTGCTCGAACCCGAGATCGTCGAGGTGGTCGAGGGCCGGGCTGAGGTCCGCCAGATCTTCAAGGTCGGCAAGTCGACCGTCATCGCCGGCTGCTTCGTGACTGACGGCCGGATCATCCGCGGCGGCGCCCGGGTCTTCCGGGGCGGCAAGGTGGTGGCCACCGACCGGATCGAATCGCTGCGGCGCTTCCGCGACGATGCCCGTGAGGTCGCCCAGAACCTCGAGTGCGGGATCGGGCTGGCCAACTACCAGGAACTCCAGGAAGGCGACATCATCGAGTGCTTCAGCTCGAAGACCGTCAGCCGGGCCCGAGCCAGCTGATGCCCGTCGCCCGCGCCGGCGTCGACCAGTGACCGCCCGCACGGATCGGGTCGACGAGCTCCTCCGGCAGGAGATCGGCGGACTCCTGTCGCGCGATGTCAAGGACCCCCGAATCGGCTTCGCGACGGTCACCCGGGTCGAGACGACCGCGGACCTGGCCCACGCTCGGGTGTGGGTCAGCGTGATCGGAAACCCGGCCGAGCGGACCGAGACGGTCCGGGCCCTCGAGCACGCGATGCCCTTCGTCCGCCACGAGCTCGGTTCACGCCTCCGCCTGCGCCGAATTCCGAACCTCCATATCCGCCTCGACGACACCGCCGAGACCGGGACCCGGGTCCTGCACCTCCTCGAGGAGCTCGAGCGGGGCAACACGCCCGAGACGGAGGCGCCGCTGGGCGAGACGCTGCCGACGCCGGTGATCCGCCGCCACCAGGACGGCGATGCCGAGCCCGACGAGCAGACCGACCCGGCCGCAGCCGGACCGGCGGACCTGATCCTGCCCGTGCCCCCGGTCAACCGGGCTGCCCGCCGCCGCCGCTGCCGCGGGAGCGGGGCGGCCCGCCCGACGAACCGCACGGCAGGGAGCCGAAGGCCGGGGCGGTGACCGTCGCCCTCGGCGAATACCTGGACGCCGTCCCCGACCTGGTCGCCGAGCGAATTGCCGGCGCTCGGCAGGCGCTGATCGTCAGCCACGAGAACCCCGACGCGGACACCCTGGGGGCGGCCCTCGGGGTGGCCCGGATCATCGAATACCACGGCGGTCGCGCGACGACGGTGTGCACCGATCCGGTGCCGCCGCTCTATGACTTCCTGCCCGGGATCGAGGCCGAGCGGACCGAGCTCGACCCGGCCACCACGTACGACCTGCTGGTCGTCGTCGACTGTGGGACCTTCGACCGGGTGGGCGAGATCGGACGCCGGCACGCCGAGCTGTTCGAGCGGATGCCCCGGGTGATCATCGACCACCACCTCTCGAACTCGGGCTCGTCGACCCCGGCCGCCGACTGGGTCGATGCGGGCAGCGCCGCGACCTGCGAGATGGTCGTCCTGCTCGCCGCCCGACTGGGCGTCCCGCTGGACGTAGCCGACGGTGGGATGGCTGCGGCGCTGATGGCCGGGATCATCATGGACACCTCGACCTTTGCCCACTCGAACGTCACGCCGCGCACGCTCCAGGTCGCAGCGGCCCTGGTCGAGGCTGGCGCGCCGCTGGCCGACATCTCCCGGCGGCTGTACCGGACGAAGCCCGATGGCCAGCTCCGGCTGTTCGGTCGGGTTCTCGGACGGCTCCAGGTGGCCGATGGCGGACGGGTGGTCTGGTCGAGCCTGCTCGACAGCGACCTCGCCGCGACCGGCACCAGCCCGGCCGATTCCGAGGGGATCATCGATCTGGTCGCCCAGGCCGAGGACGCCGAGGTCGCGATTATCTTCAAGGAAGTTGCCGGAGCGACCCGGATCAGCGTGCGGACGCGGCCCGACGGGGTCGACGCCACCGTCCTGACCGGTGCGTTTGGCGGGGGAGGGCATGCCCGCGCGGCCGGAGCAACGATCCAGCAGCCCCTCGATGCGGCCCGGACCGCGGTGCTGGCCGAGGCCCGCCGGCTGGCCGCAGCCGTCGCCCGGTGACCACGGCCGCCAGACACGACCACGGCGGGATCCGGCTCGACGGAATCCTGGTCGTCGACAAGCCGGCCGGACCGACTTCGCACGACATCGTCGGCCTCGTCCGCCGCTTGAGCGGGATGAAGCGCGTCGGCCACGGCGGCACGCTCGACCCATTCGCCCGAGGCGTCCTGCCGATCTTCCTGGGGCGTGCCACGCGGGTCGTCGAATACCACCTGGGCGATCGCAAGCAGTACCGGGCCACGGTCTGCTTCGGAGCCTCATCGACCACCGACGACCTCGAGGGTGAGCTGACCCCGATTCCCCTTGCGGAGCCCGGCGCGGTCCTGGAGCAGGCGGCCGTGGAGGCAGCCCTCGGTGCGTTCCGCGGTCCGATCGTCCAGGTCCCACCGGCATATTCGGCGATCAAGGTCGCCGGCCGGCGCGCGTATGCGCTGGCCCGAGCGGGCCAACAGCCCGAGCTGGCGCCACGTTCGGTTGAGATCGACCGGCTCGAGCTGCTCGAGTGGGACGGGGCCGATCCCGAGCGGCCGATCGCCGTGATCGAAGTCGATTGCTCGGCCGGCACCTACATCCGGGCGATTGCCCGCGACCTCGGGCTGGCGCTCGGCACCGGCGCGTATCTGGGCGCCCTGAGCCGGACTGCCAGCGGCCCGTTCCGGCTGGCCGACGCCGTCCAGCTCGATATCGTGCGGGCCGCCGTGGAGGAGGGTCCGGCCGCCCTGGCAAGGCTGTTGCTGCCGATCGACAGCGGCCTCGACCTGGCGGCGCTCAAGCTGACCGACGATGAGCTCAAGGCTGTCGTCCGGGGCCAGTTCATCCGGCCGAGCGCGGGTGCGCCGGGGCCGGCCACCGAGCGGCCGATCCGGCTCCTCTCGCCGGCTGGCGAGCTGGTCGGCTTCGGGCGCTGGGATGGGACCCGGGTGATGCCCGACAAGGTCCTCGTCGATGCCTGATCGCGGCGCGCCGCGGGTCATCCCCGGCGGCGTCCTGGATCATGGGCCATCCGCCGGGTCGGCTCAGCGGGACCGCGAAGCCGGCCGCCTGTTCTTCGTGGTTGGTGCGTTCGATGGCCTCCATCGCGGCCATCTCTACCTGCTTGCCCGGTTGCGCGCCGCCGCCGCGCGCCACGCTGCCCGACCGGCAGTGATCACCTTCGACCATCACCCCGACGAGATCCTGGTCGGCGCGGCGCCACCGGTCCTGTGCGATCCCGCCGAGCGTCTGGTTCGCTTCGGCCGGGCCGGCGTTGACGTGGTCCTGATCCAGCACTTCGACGCCGCCGCGCGGATGACCCCGTATGACGAGTTCGTCGCGGCGATCGCCCGGCGAGCCGAGCTGGCCGGCTTCCTGATGACCCCGGACGCCGCGTTCGGCCACGAGCGGCGCGGCACACCCGACGCGCTGGCCGAGCTGGGACGCTCCCTCGGCTTCGAGGTCGACGTCGTCCCGCCACTCGAGATCGACGGCCATCCGGTTCGGAGCACCGAGATCCGTTCCGACATCGCCGCCGGCGAGCTGGAGGCGGCTCGGAGGTTGTTGGGCCGGTCGGTGGCCGTGGTCGGGCGGGTCGAGGCGGGGAGCGTCTCGTTCGAGCTCCCGGTCGCCTTGCCGCCGCCAGGTCGGTACCGGGTCGACGTCGAGCCTGCCTGGGCGCCTGGCCTGCTGCGTGCCAGCCGTCCCGTCCCGGCGTTCGCCGTCGTGCGTCCGGGCGGCAGCCTCTCCCTCGAGGCAGGCCGCAGCGTGTCCCTGCCGATCACAGATCGGCTCCGGATCCGGTTCATCGGCGCGACGAGGCGATAGGCGGACATTGGTTTCGGCCCGAAGGCATGGAACTCGGCCGCAGAGCAGTTGCGCTTGCGACTGACCCGACGGACGATGCGGCCGTGGACTCGCTGACGCTCCAGGGCCTCACCAAGCGCTACGGCGATGTGGTGGCGCTCGGCGGACTCGACCTCGAGGTTCCAGGCGGTGAGCTGTTCGGCTTCGTCGGGCGGAACGGGGCGGGCAAGACGACGGCGATGCGGATCATCCTCGGCGTCCTGAGCGCGGACGCCGGCGAAGTCCGGTTCGGCGGGACGCCGCTGACGTTCGAGGCACGCCGCCGGATCGGCTACCTGCCCGAGGAGCGCGGCCTCTACCCGAAGATGCGCCTCGCCGATCAGCTCGCCTACCTCGCGCAGCTGCACGGGATGGCGCCGACGGCGGCACGAGTGGCGGCCGCGACCTGGCTCGAGCGCTTCGGCCTCGCCGCCCGCGCCAGGGACGACCTCCAGGGCTTGAGCCTGGGCAATCAGCAGCGCGTCCAGCTCGCCGCCGCGCTCGTCTTCGGACCGAACCTCCTCGTCCTCGACGAACCGTTCTCCGGCCTCGACCCGGTGGCTGTCGACGTGATGAGCGCCGTGCTGCGTGAGCAGGCCGACGCCGGGCTGCCGGTGATCTTCTCGAGCCACGAGCTGGAGCTCGTCGAGCGGCTGTGCGACCGGGTCGCGATCATCGATCGGGGCCGGGTCGTCGCGCACGGCACCGTGGCCGAGCTGCGCGCCGGAGCGCCCGAGCGGCGCTGGGTCGGCGCTCCGAATGCGCCGGTGCATTGGGGCGAAGGAATTCCCGGGACCCACCTGATCAGTCGCGAGAACGGGCGCATGCTCTTCGAGATCGACCCCGGTGCGGACGACCAGGCGTTGCTCCAGGCTGCCCTCGCGACCGGTCCGGTGCGTGAGTTCCATCGGGTCGAGCCCAGCCTGGGCGAGATCTTCCGGACCGTGCTCGAGGAGGACGGGACGTGACCGGCGGTGGCCGGTCGATCATCTACCTCGTCGCCCGGCGGGAGCTCCAGAAACGCCTGGGCGGCCGCGTGTTCAGGGTCGGCACGCTGGCGATGATTGTGCTCATTGCAATCGGGATCACGATCGCCAAGGTCGCCGGAGGAAGCAGCGCACCATCGGCGATCCGGGTGGGGTTTACGAGCACGACCGCGACCCTTGAGCCGGCGTTCAGCTCCTGGGCGACGGGAGCGGGGACCCTGGTCAGCGTGAGCGACGTTGCGGATGCCGCTGCCGGCACGGCCCAGGTAACCGCCGGGACGCTCGACGTGCTCGTGACCGGGTCGCCCTCGGCTCCGGTGGCCGTGGTCAAGGACACCCTCGACACGGACGTCCAGTCGGCCCTTAGCGTCGCGGTGCTGGAAGCACGCCTGACCGCGGCGGGCCTCACCCCGGCGTCGGTGGCCGCCGCCCTTGCCGGTACTCACGTCGACGTCCAGAGCCTGGCGCCCGCATCGCCGGCCGACCCGGAGCGCTCCGGCAAGCTGGCCGCGGCGATCTTCGTCGCGTTCCTGCTGTACCTGTCGATCGCCCTGTACGGCAGCTTCGTGGCCCAGGGCGTGGTCGAAGAAAAGGCAACCCGGATCGTCGAGATCCTGCTCGGGACGATCCGCCCGAGCCAGCTGCTGGCGGGCAAGATCATCGGGATCGGGCTGGCCGGGGTGCTGCAGCTGTCGATCATCGGAGCTGCCACGCTCGTCCTGGTCCAGCAGACCCACATCGTGTCGATCCCGGCGGTGAGCGCGGGCTCGGTGCTGGTCTACCTCGTCTGGTTCGTTCTCGGCTTCCTGTTCTATGCCACGGCGTATGCCGGGGTCGCCTCGCTCGTCTCGCGCCAGGAGGACGTCTCGAGCGCCACCGCGCCGATCTACATCTTCCTGATCGCGGCCTACGTGCTGGTGAGCATCGTGGTGCCCGATCCGGGTGGCACGGTGAGCACGGTCGTTTCGATCCTGCCGCCGTTCGCGCCGATCCTCATGTCGGTCCGCATGGCGACCGGCGACGCAACGGCATGGCAGGTCGGCCTGGCGATCGTCCTGATCGTGGTCAGCATCGCCGGCCTGATCTGGCTGGCCGGCCGGATCTACTCGAACTCGATCCTGCGCCTCGGCGCCCGCGCCCGCCTCCTCGACGCCCTGCGCGGCAAGTAGCCCGGGGCGTGCCGTGACTCGGGCAGAGGCCGGACTGGCGAATGAACCTGGGTCCTTCCGGGATATCAACCCCGGTAGTGATACGGAAGAAAGTTGACCCGCTCAACGCGCCTGCCGGCCCGCCCGCCACAGGATCCACGCACGACCTTCTGGGTTGGATGACCCGAACCGCCCGATCGGGCACCGGTTTCTTTCCGTTGCACTACCCCGGTTGATAATCCGGAATAATCGAGGCGCCGAGGCGCCCTCGCGCGGGCCGGGTCCGGGCGCGAAACCGGGCACGGCTCATGACCGGCCCGATGGGCGGGGCGGGGGAGCCAAGCACGGAACCAGGGCCCGCACGCAGGCCTGTGGTACCATCCGCCGGTCAAACAGATGAACAATCAACGAATTCGTGTTCGGAGGACCGAGTGCCGCTCGCGCGGGAGATGAAGCAACAGGTGATCGGGGAGTACGCCGTCGTCGACGGCGACACCGGCAGCCCGGAAGTCCAGGTCGCGCTCCTGACCGAGCGGATCAAGACCCTCACGGAGCACCTGCGAAGCTTTCCCAAGGATAACCATTCGCGCCGCGGCCTCCTCAAGCTCGTCGGTCAGCGCCGTCGCCTTCTTGCCTATTTGATCAAGAAGGACAACACGCGCTACCGGACCGTCATCGGACGGCTCGGACTCCGCCGCTAGGCGCACGCCGCTCCGGACCTCGGGTCAATCCCGGGGTCCTCTCGCGTCAGACGCAAGCGTCGATCCGGGTCACGCGCCCGCAGGTCCCTCCTCCGCACGTCAAGGAGGAATCAGATTTCCATGCCTCAAGAACCTCAGACATTTGAAACTCAGCTTGGTGGTCGAACCCTGACCATCGAAACCGGCCGGATGGCCCGCCTCGCCGGCGGCTCGGTCACCGTTCGCTACGGCGACACCATGGTCCTCGGGACCGCCAACCGCTCGGAGCCGCGACCCGGCCTCGACTTCTTNNCCGGGCGGCTTCATCAAGCGTGAGTCGCGCCCGTCGGAAGCCGCCATCCTGGCCGCCCGGCTGACCGACCGGCCGATCCGGCCGCTCTTCCCCGAGGGTTACAAGGACGACGTCCAGCTCGTGATCACCGTCTTCTCGACTGATCAGGAGAACAACCCCGACGTCCTCGGCACGATCGCCGCGTCCGCCGCCCTGACGATCAGCGAGGTCCCGTTCCAGGGTCCGATCGGCGCCGTGCGCATCGGCCGGATCAACGGTGAGTTCGTGGTCAACCCAACCCANNATCATGATGGTCGAGGCCGGCGCGAACCTGCTGCCCGAAGACGTGATGGCCGAGGCGATCCTGTTCGGACACCGCGCCCTCCAGCCGATCGTCGAGCTGCAGGACCAGCTCCGCGAGGCCGTCGGCAAGCCCAAGCGCCTGCCCTACCTCGAGCCCCTGACCGAGTCGGTCCTCGATTTCGTCAAGCTGGCCAAGGCCAAGGCAGAGTTCGTCGTGGTCGACGTTGAGACCACCGGTCGCGACCCGAAAATGGCCGACCTTCTCGAGATCGGCGCAGTCAAGATCAAGGCCGGCAAGATCACCGACCGCTGGTCGACCCTGGTCGATCCGGGCCGCTCGATCGTCGGCCACCAGATGCACGGCATCACGGACAAGGAGATCAAGGGCGCGCCGACGCCCAAGGACGCTGCCAAGCAGCTCCTCAAGTTCGCCGGCGACTCCATCCTCGTTGGCCACAACGTGGGCTTCGACCTGGGCTTCCTCGAAGAGGCCCTCGGCGACGGCTTCCGCTTTGAATCCGGCAGGTACCTCGACACGCTCGTCCTCGCCCGNNAAGGACGCCCACCGTGCCCTGCCCGATGCCGAGGCCACCGCGGAGCTGGTCCTGACCTTCGCCGGCGACCTGCCCAACCGCCTGGAGACCCTCGCCGAGGGGATCGAGGCCTCAGTTCGGTCAACCCGCACCGGCGGCGACGCCAAGGGCCTGCTCGAGCTGGCCCGCCGCCAGGCGCGCGTCTCGAAGAGCTTGTTCGGCCTGGTCCACAAGAAGACCGTCCGGCAGCTCGTCCTCAGCGACGGCATCCGAATGGATGGCCGCGGCCTCGACGAGATCCGCCCGATCACCGTCGAAGTCGGCCTCCTGCCCCGCGCCCACGGTTCGGGCCTCTTCACGCGGGGCGACACCCAGGCCCTGACCGTCGCGACCCTCGGACCGTCAAGTGACGTCCAGCGGATCGACACGATCGGCCCGGAGGTCTCCAAGCGCTACATCCACCACTACAACATGCCGCCGTACAGCACCGGCGAGAACAAGATGATGCGCGGACCCGGCCGGCGCGAGATTGGCCACGGCCACCTCGCCGAGCGGGCGCTGCTGCCGGTCCTGCCGAGCCAGGACGAGTTCCCGTACGTCATCCGCCTGGTCAGCGAGTGCGTTACCTCCAATGGTTCGACCTCGATGGCCTCGACCTGCGGCTCGACCCTCGCCCTGATGGACGCGGGCGTGCCGATCAAGGCGCCGGTTGCCGGCGCGGCGATGGGCCTGATCTCGGAGCCGGATGGCCGCTTCGCGGTCCTGACCGACATCCTGGGCAAGGAAGACTCCTTCGGTGACATGGACTTCAAGGTCACCGGCACCCGGGACGGGATCACCGCCCTCCAGATGGACATCAAGGTCAAGGGCATCAACGAGGCGATCATCCGCGGTGGCCTCGCCAAGGCGCTCGATGCCCGGCTCGAGATCCTCGACAAGATGGTTGGCGTCCTGCCGACCGCCCGCGACGAGATGAGCGAGTTCGCCCCCCGGATCGTCACGATCAAGATCAACCCCGAGAAGATCCGCGAGATCATCGGCAAGGGTGGTTCGATGATCCGCAAGATCCAGGAAGAGACCGGCACCGAGATCAATGTCGAGGATGACGGCTCGGTCGAGATCGCCGCGATCTCGGGCGAGAACAGCCGCAAGGCGATCCAGTGGATCGAGTCGCTGACCCGCGAGGTCGAGATCGGCGCGCTGTACCTGGGCAAGGTCACCCGGATCATGGGCTTCGGCGCGTTCGTCGAGATCCTGCCGGGCAAGGAGGGCCTCGTCCGAATCGGCGAGCTGGCCGACTACCACGTGCCGACCGTCGAGGACGTGGTGTCCGTCGGCGACGAGGTGATGGTGGTCGTCACCGAAGTCGACCGCCAGGGCCGGGTCAACCTGTCACGCAAGGCGGCCATGCAGCGCCACCTCGCCAAGGAACCCGTCTGACCCAAGCCGGCAGGCGCGCTGCCTGCGGATCAATCGCCTTTCAGGGGAACCCATCCGTCGTCCCCCGGCGGATGGGTTCCTCGCATATCACCCCTGGATTCCATGCCGGGGCGTTTGTCCGGGAGGCGCGGGTCTCGCTGCTATACTCGAGAAGTGCCCTTGACCCACGTAGTGGAGGCGTGCCTCGCATGACGCGCCAACCACTCACCGTCGCCGTTGTCGGTGCCACTGGACTCGTCGGGGGGACGATGATCCGGGTCCTCCGGGAGCGCGACTTCCCGATCGGTGAGCTCCGACTCATGGCGTCGGGCCGCTCGGCCGGCCGGTCGGTCACTGTCGGCGGTGTGTCCTGCCCGGTGATCGAGGCCACGCCCGACGCATTCGACGGCGTCGACATCGCCCTCTTCTCGGCCGGTGCCTCCGTCTCGCTCGAGCTCGCCCCGGCGGTCGTTGCCAAGGGGGCGACCGTGATCGACAACTCGAGCGCCTGGCGGATGGACCCCAACGTGCCGCTCGTCGTCAGCCAGGTCAACCCGACCGATGCCGCCGGCCATGCCGGCTTGATCGCCAACCCGAACTGTTCGACGATGCAGCTCGCGCCGGTGCTGATGGCCCTCCGCGACAGCGTCGGGATCGAGCGGGTTGTGGTCGATACCTATCAGTCGGTCTCGGGGACCGGTGCCGACGCCCAGGCTGAGCTCGAGGCGCAGGTCGTCGCCCACGTTGCCGGCGAGCCGCTGACGGCCTCGGTCTATCCTCATCCGATCGCCTTCAATGCCCTGCCCGAGATCGACACCTTCCTCGCCAACGGCTACACCAAGGAGGAGTGGAAGGTCGTCACGGAGAGCCGCAAGATCCTGCACCTGCCCGAGCTGCGGATCAGCTGCACGGCCGTCCGGGTGCCGGTCTTCGTCAGCCACTCGGAGGCCGTCCACGTCGAGACCAGCCGGCCGATCAGCCCGGATCGTGCCCGGCGCCTGTTCGCGGCGGTGCCTGGGGTCGTGGTCCAGGACGATCCCACCAAGCACGTCTATCCGACCGCCACCGAGGCGGCCGGTCGAGACGAGGTCTTCGTCGGCCGGATCCGTCAGGATCCCTCGATCGCCGATGGCCGCGGCCTGGCGTTCTGGGTGGTCAGCGACAACCTGCGCAAGGGCGCGGCGACCAACGCGGTCGAGATCGCAGAGCTGCTGGTCGAACACGACTGGATCCGGCCGGTGGTCGAGCGTGGACCGGTCGCGGCCAGCCGGCCGGCATGATCGAGACCGAACGAGAGGTCGATCGGGCGGCCAGTCTCGAGGCGATCGCCCGCGAGGTTCGAGGCTGCACCAACTGCCGCCTCCATCAGACCCGGACGCTGGCCGTGCCGGGGGAGGGCAGCCCTGATACCGAGGTCGTCTTCGTCGGCGAAGGCCCCGGCTTCAACGAGGATCGCCAGGGGCGACCGTTCGTCGGCCGGGCCGGAGCGCTGCTCGGCAAGTTCCTGGGCAGCCTCGACTGGCGGCGCGAGGACGTGTTCATCACCAACATCGTCAAATGCCGGCCACCGGAGAACCGGGATCCCGAGCCTGACGAGATCGCGGCTTGCGCGCCGTACCTGCGTCGCCAGCTCGAGATCCTCGACCCGGCGCTCGTGGTGACCCTTGGGCGTCATTCGCTCGGACGATTCATGCCCGGCGAGCGGATCTCGCAGGCCCATGGCACGATCCGGCCGGTCGACCCGGCGACCGGGGCAGCCAACGCCCTGGCCTTCGCCCTCTACCACCCGGCCGCCGCCCTCCGCGCAGCGGAGATCGAGCGGACCAGCTACGAGGACATGGCCCGGATCCCCGGCGCCCTGCTCGAGGCACGTGCCCGTCGGGCATCGGCGTCCAGCGCCATGAGCGCAGCTGCCGCCGGTGCTCCTGCGCCCGCCGCGGAGCTCCACACCATCGACGGGCCCGCCGCGGCGCCGGCCCCAACCCTCGAATCATTCAGCGAATCACTCTTCGAGGCAGCGACCGACCCGGCCGCGCCCGAGGATCAGCTCACCCTCTTCTGAGAGAAAGAACTACCCAACCCATGGCATCTGAAACGAAGCCGCTTCGCATCATCCCGCTCGGCGGGGTCGGCGAGATCGGCAAGAACATGTACGTCTTCGAGTACGGCGACGACATCGTCGTGATCGACTGCGGCCTGATGTTCCCCGACGAGGAGATGTTCGGGATCGACCTGGTCATCCCCGATATCACCTACCTCAAGGAACGCCGCGCCAACGTGCGCGCCTTCCTGATCACCCACGCCCACGAAGACCACGTCGGCGGCCTGCCCTACATCCTGCCCGAGTTCCCCGGCGTACCCGTGTATGCCTCGACCCTGGCCCGCGGCCTGCTCGGCAACAAGATCAAGGAGCACCGCCTCCACAACAACGAGCTTCGGCCGCTCAACCCCGGCGACGAGCTCCAGATCGGGCCGTTCACCGTCATCCCCTTCCGGATCGGCCATTCGATCCCCGACGCGATGGGCATCGCCCTGCGGACGCCGGTCGGCGTGGTCGTCCACACCGGCGACTTCAAGTTCGANNTCGACCACACCCCGGTCGACGGCAAGCTGTCCGACTTCCACATCCTGGCCCGGCTCGGCGAGGAGGGCGTGATCTGCCTCCTGTCCGACTCGACCCGGGCCGAGAACCCGGGCTACACGCC
>PNAZ01000106.1 GCA_003169655.1 Chloroflexota bacterium | reverse complement strand
GCTGGACCGTGATCGAAGCGATCGTGCTGTGGATCCTGGGCATCTTCCGACGGGATCGCATCGGGGTCGGCGCCTGAGCCCGATCCGGTCTGATCAGAGGCCCTGATCGTCCTGGTCGATGTGGTAGGAGTAGCGGCTGCCGAGGAACCAGCCGATGGTTCGCTCGAGCGGCCGCCCGCCTTCCAGGTAGGTGACGCTGGTACAGCGCAGGAGCGGCGTTCCCGGGTCGACGTCGAGGGCCGCGGCGACGTCCGTATCGGCGGCCACGGCTTCGATCTCGAGATCGGCGTAGCTCGCGATCAGGCCGTGCCGCTCGCGTAGGACCCGCATCAGGCTGTCGTCCTCAAACGAGTCGGCGCCGAGGCCGCCGGCGTGCTTGGCCGGGATCAGGGTCTCCTGGACGCCGATCAGGATTCCGTCGGCGTAGCGCAGGCGCCGGAGCCGGAAGACGGTGCCCCGCGGGCCCACCCACAGGACGGCTCGATCCTGGGGCGTGGGCCGGACCTCGGTAAAGTCGAGGACATGGCTGCCCGGCTTGAGCCCGCGCGCGGCCAGCTCCTCGCCCAGGCCCACCGGCCGGCGCGTCTCGCGCTGGAGCTTGATCGGTACGACGAGCGTGCCCCGACCGTGGCGCCGCTCGATGATCCCCTGGGCAGCCAGCCCGGCGAGGGCCTGGCGCACGGTCATTCGGGTGACGTCGAACTCGCTCGCCAGCTCCGACTCGCTGGGCAGCAGCGAGCCCGGCGGCAGCTCGTGGGTGGCGATCCGGCGGGCCAGCTCAGCCGCGATGCTCCGGTAGCGGGGGAGCTGTTGCTGAATCATGACCATGCAAGGCTATCCGGTTCGGGGTCACCGTCAACGCAACGACCGGCCGTCAAGCGGCAGTCAGGCGACCGTCAGGCGGCAGCCAAGGCCTCGAGCTCGGCCACCGTGGGCATCGCGTCACTGCAGGCGAGGCGTGCCGCCACGAACGCACCTGCGAGGTTGGCCAGGCGCAGCAGGTCGTGCGGAGGACGGCCGCCGAGCAGGCCGTAGCCGATCGCCGCCGCGAACGCATCGCCCGACCCCAGCCCGTTGACGACGGTGACCGGCGTGCCCGGGACCCTGATCGTGGTGCCCGGCAGGAGCAGGCTGGCCCCGTCAGCTCCGTGCTTGACGAAGACCCGCTGGACCCCCTGGCGGCGGAGACGCTCCGGATCCAGCCGGGCGGCGGCGAACTCCGAATCACCACCGATGATGACGTCGGCCAGCCGGCTGGCGCGCCCGATCTGGCCCGGGTAGGCACCGGGGTGGGCCCAGTACGACGGTCGCCAGTCGAGGTCCAGGATCGTCATCCGGTCGAGCCTGTCGGCGGATCGGTGGGCCTCCATGGCCGCGAACATGGCGCTCCGGCTCGGCTGGCGGGCAAGGGCCGTGCCGCCGACGTACAGGAGTGGCGATCCGGCGATCCGATCCAGGGGCAGGTCCTCGGGCCGTAGCTCCCAGTCCGGGCAGGTCGGCAGGCGATAGGCGGTGAGCGGGAAGTAATCGGGCGGGTGGAGCTCGCAGAACGTGAGCGCGGTGCGCAGGACCGGATCGGTCCTGATCCCGCTCGTGTCGACGCCTTCCTCGGCCAGGGTTCGGAGGATGTACCGCCCGAGGCCGTCGTCGCCCACCCCCGACAGGACCGCGCTCCGAACACCGAGGCGCGCCAGCCCCACCGCGACATTGCCGGCGAAGCCACCGAGGAAGCGCTGGAATGTCTCGACTCGATCGAGGCTGACCCCGACCTGCAGCGGATAGAGGTCGGCGTGCAGCCGGCCCAGGACGAACGCCTCGATGGCGGGCCCTGCCGCCCGACCCGGGCTCAAGCGCCGGCGAGCCAGGCGCGCGGGTTGTCGACGGTGATCTGGCGGATCACGGCGTCGGTCAGGCCGCGGCGCTGGAGCCCGGGCAGGGCGACCCGCGAGACGAACGCCAGCCGATCCGGGTTGGCAACGACGTGCCGCCGCTGGTCCTCATCGGTCAGGAGGAGGGCCCAGATCGGGTCGTCGTGGGCCACCATCAGCTTGTCGGCGTGGCCGGCATCGACGAGGCGCACGATCATGTCCAGCCGGTCGTCGACGCCCTGGCTGCCGTATTCGGGCATCGCCCCGTTCGGCAGGCGGTCCATCCCCAGGCCGTAGCCCCGCCGGGCGAGGCCATCGAGGTAGTCGAACTCGGTGCTGTCGTCGGAGTGACCGATCACCACCCGGGCGGGATCGACGCCTTCCCGCTCGAGGATCGCGGCCTGGGCTTCGCCGACCCGGTTGCGGGTGGCCGAATGGGTCAGGATCGGGGCGCCGGTGGCCTTGCTCGCCCGGGCCGCGGCGACGAGGACTCGCTCCTCGAACGGCAGGACCGTCTCCTCGCTGGCAACCTTGATCACGGCCACCCGGATCTCCGTCCCGTCGGCGCCCTCGACGAGGTCGTGGGTGAACAGCTCGGCCAGCTGGTCGGTGGTCCGAGCCAGCATCGTCGGGGCCGGGAAGAGCCAATGGCCGGTACAGGCCAGGATCTGGACGCCGGATCGCTGGGCGACTTCGCGCAGGATCCCGATATCACGGCCGAGGTCGAAGGTGGTCGCATCGACGATCGTGCGCACGCCCGCTGCGCGAGCGTCGACCAGGACCCGAGCTGCCTCGCTGACCAGGTGCTCGTGGCCGCCGTACAGCGATGGCCAGCTGCGCAGGACGCCGGCCGAACCGCAGGCCACGTGCTCGTGGATCAGCGTGAAGCCAAGCTGGTCGCCCGGAATCGCGCCCTGCACGCCGGCCACCCTGCCCTCCGGCTGGGTCACGCCGGAAGGCCTTCCCACCACGGGCGCGCCTCAGCGTCGACGATCGCGACGAGCTCGAGCAGGCCGTTGGCCGCCGGACCCTTGAGGTCGACCGACGGATCGGCCGACGTCAGTGAGTGCGACCAGATCGCCCGGCCGGCGAGGAACCCGGAGGCGCCCCCCCGACAGGCCGCGCCCACCAGGCTCGGGAAGCGCTCGGCCGGGATGCCGGTCGACAGGACGACCCACGGGCACTCCAGCCGCGACGTCAGCTCCCGGCTCAGCTGCTCGACCGCCTCGGGCGAATCGCCGTCCTGGGTGGGCACCTGCCCTTTGTAGATGTCGGCCCCAACGGAGAAGCGCTCGGCCGCCGCGATCAGGTCGCGACCGCTCGGCGCACCCGCGCCGCCATGCCGGGCGGGCCGGACCAGCCCTTCGACGAGGGCCAGCATCCCGTGGTCGTGGGCCAGCCGGACGAAATCATCGACGAGCGCCCCCTGCGCCTCGTTCGCTTCGCCGGCGAACCACAGCACGAGGAGCTTGAGCGCCTGGGCCCCGAGCTCGACTGCGAGGGTCGCCCCGGCCGGGTCGATCTGGCTGTCCTCGACCGGCAGGTCGGGCGGCTGGACGAGCTCGTCGGCGGCCACGATCAAGCCACACGATCCGGTCCATCGCCCGCTCGGCTGGGTCCGGCTGAGGAAGCCCTTCTCGAGCAGGATCGCCGACGCCAACGGGGTGAGGGCCTCCACCGTGGACGAGCGGAATTGATCGATCTCGGCCTGGTCGACGGGCCGGCCGGACGCCCGGAGCATGTTCTCGAGCGAGCCGCGCTGGTCCAGGGCGACCATCGCGAAGGCGCCACCGGGCCGGGCGAGCCCCTCGAAGAGCTTCCGCTGTGTGGCGCTCGGCAAGCCGCTCATCCGCCCGGGNNGTGCCCCGGCACGAGATCGCCGCGGCGGCCGAGGCGAAGGCCATCGCCCCGGCCAGCGCCCGGCCGTCGAGCAGGGCAGCCAGCAGCGCGCCGTGGTAGACGTCGCCGGCGCCCAGGGTGCTGCGGCCCGCCGCCGGATAGGCGGCCTGCTGGATCGCATGGGGCTGGGAGTCGCGGGCCGGCGGGAGGCCGGCGGCGAGTGCTGCGGTCAGGTGGGTGGCGGCTGGCGGCAGCGCTGACAGGGCGGCCGATCCGTTGCCGCCATCGGTGGCGACCACGATCGAGGTGCCTGCCTCGAGCGCGCTGCGCATCGCCTGGGCCAGGTCCGGTTGGTCGGTCCAGCGGCAGATCTCGCGGCGGCTCGGCGCGTAGAGCGTCACGAGCGCCAGGTCCAGCTCCGGGATCGGATTGCCGCCATCAACCGACAGGTTCGTGCGCACACCGCGATGGCGGAGCTGGACGGCGGCCGGCCAGCCGGCGTGATCGACGTGGATCCAGGTTGCCGCCCGGCAGGCTGCCTCGATCGCCGGGGTGATCGCTAGGGCGGGCCCGCGGCTGTCGCCGTATGCCGCCATCGCCCGTGATCCATCGGCCTGGACGAGGCACGACGACAGCGATGAGGCGAGCCGGGTTTCGGTGCTGAGCAGATCGACGCCGACGCCCTCGCGCTCGAGCCCTTCCCGGATCAGGGTGCCCGCCGGGTCCGCGCCGACTCGACCCACGAACGTCACCGAGACGCCGAGCCGGCTCAGGGTCACGGCCGCGGTGGCCGCCGGACCGCCGCCTGCGAGGATCCCCGCCGAGGCCGGGACGCGCTCGTCGCGGGCCGCTGGAGCGTCGACCTCGAGGACCATGTCGAGGGCAGCCGAGCCGATGCAAACCACACGCGGAGGGAGCTGCTGGTTGCTCTCGCGCATCGACCGAATGTACCATGAGATACGATGTATCGTATGGCGTCCCGCGCTTGAAAGCCGTTCGATTCGAACGACCGGGCGTGCTCGAACTCGTTGATTTGCGGGTTCCCGAGCCGGGTCCCGCCGAGGTCCGGTTGGCACCCCTGGCGGTCGGAATCTGCGGCACCGACGCCCATATCCTGGACGGATCCTTCCCGGCTCGGTCGGGTGTCGTCCTGGGCCACGAGATCTGCGGCCGGATCGATGCCCTGGGCAAGGACGTGAGGGACCTGGCCGTCGGCGACCTGGTCACCGTCGAACCCCACCTGTACTGCGGCACGTGCCGCTACTGCCGGCTCGGCCACGAGCATCTCTGTCCCGAGAAGCGGGCCTTCGGCGTCCACCTCGATGGCGGGATGGCCGAGCAGCTCGTCATCCCTGCCCGGCTCGCCTACCGCCTGCCGGCCGATCTTGATCCGGTGATCGGCTGCTTGACCGAGCCCCTGGCGTGCGCTATCCACGCGCTCGACCGCCTTGAGCCCCGTTCGGGGCTGCCGGCGCTCGTGATCGGGGCCGGTCCCGCGGGCCTGCTCCTGACCGCGCTCGCCCACGCGGCCGGTTTGATCGTGACGGTCGCCGAGTTCGACCCGGAGCGCCGGGCGGCCGCCCTGGCGATGGGCGCGGTCGCGACGATCGATCCAGCGCTGCCCGACTGGCGGGCCGCGGCGCTGGACAACACGGGCGGGGCAGGCTTTGACTTCGTGATCGAGGCGGCCGGCACGACGGCAGGGCTTGAGACGGCGGTGGCACTCTCCGCCCGCCGGGCGCGGCTCCTCGTCTATGGCGTCGCCCGACCCGGCGAGACGGCGGCCATCCCGCCCTACGACGTCTACGCCAAGGAGCTGACGATCCTGGGCACGGCCCTCAATCCGTTCACCCACCTGCGGGCCGTTGGGCTCCTGTCACAGCTCCCGCTCCATGTGATCAAGCCCGGCGTCTTCCCGCTCGCCGCGTACGCCGAGGCCTTCGCGGCGCAGCACGAGCGGCGCTTCATGAAGGTTGTCATCGCCCCGCAGCCGGCCTGACCGCCGACCGCGAGCTGCGCCGGCCGGCCCAGCCGTCAGTCGTGCCCAG
>PNAZ01000090.1 GCA_003169655.1 Chloroflexota bacterium | reverse complement strand
CATCGACGCCGAGGCGGCCTTGGACGTCGACGAGCCGCTGATCGAGCCGCGCTCGGTCGGCCCGGGCCGGCAGGCCGGCTGATGCCCACTGAACGGCTCCAGAAGGTCCTGGCGGCGGCCGGCGTTGCCTCGCGGCGCGAGGCGGAGCGGATGATTGCCGCCGGACGGGTCCACGTCGACGGCAAGGTCGCCGGCCTCGGCCAGGCGGTCGACCCGGCGACCTCGGCGATCCTCGTCGACGGGCGGGCGATCGGGGAGGCGGCCAGTGCCGTCCATCTCGTGATCCACAAGCCGAGCGGCGTGGTCTCGACCGTTCGCGACCGGCACGCCGAGCGAACGATCATCGACCTCGTCCCGACGGCGCTCGCTTCGGGCGCCCGGCTCTACCCGGTCGGCCGGCTCGACCAGGATTCCGAGGGCCTGATCCTGCTCACCAATGACGGTCCGTGGGCCGAACGGGTCCTCCATCCCCGCTTCGGCGTCGAGCGCGAATACGCCCTCGGCCTGCTCCGCCCGCTCGATCCGCCCCAGCAGGAGACGTTGCGCGCCGGGATCCGGCTCGAGGAGGGCCTCGCCACCCTGACCCATCTCCGGCTGATGACGACCGTCGAGGTTCGCAAGCTCGAGGCCGTGCTCGTGCCCGTGCCGCCCGAGCTGACCTGGTATCGGGCCACCCTCCAGCACGGCTGGAGGCGCCAGCTGCGGCGGATGTTCGGTGCCGTCGGCGCCCCGGTCGATCGCCTTGTCCGGGTCCGGCTCGGGACGCTTCGGCTCGAGGACCTGGCCAGCGGCCGCTGCCGGCGGCTGACCGCGCCCGAGGTCCGTTCGCTGGGCGCCGGCCGGCTGGATCCCGGAAGATGACCCTCCTGCCGCTCGTGGTCGCCCTCGATGGACCGGCCTCGTCGGGCAAGAGCAGCGTCGGAGCCGCCGCGGCCCAGGCGGTGGGCTTCCGGTTCTGCGACACCGGGCTGCTCTACCGGGCGATCACCTGGCTCGTCCTCCTGCGCGGGATCGACCCAGCCGATCCGGTCGGGCTGGTGGCGCTCGTCGGGGAGGTGGAGCTGGCAGCCGACGAGTTCGGGCGCCTGGCCCGGGTGCTCGTCGACGGGCAGGACGTGACCGACCTTGTCCACGCGCCCGAGGTCGACCGACGCGTGAGCGAGGTCGCCCGGGTCGGCGAGCTGCGGGCGGCGCTCCTCCAGCGCCAGCGTGCGATCGCGAGCGGCGGCCGGATCGTGGTGGCCGGACGCGACATCGGCACGGTCGTCCTGCCCCATGCCGGCCTGAAGGTCTTCCTGGACGCGTCGGCCGAGGAGCGCGGCCGGCGGCGAGCCGAGGAGCGTGACCTCGATCCCGACGGGCCCGAGGCCCGGGCGGTCCTGGCCGAGCTGCAGCGGCGCGACGACCTGGACCGCAACCGGCCGGTCGCGCCGCTGCGGCCGGCGCCCGACGCGATCCACATCGTCACCGACGGCAACACCTTCGAGCAGACGGTGGCCGCGGTGGTCGCGGCGATCCATCGGGCCGGCGACATCCCGGCGCGGGTGGCGACGGCCCCGGCCGCGGATGACGGGGGAAGGGCCTGATGGCCGGGAACGGTACCGGCTCGATGCGCAGCGATGCCAACTGGTTCATCCGGGACACGGCGTTCGTCGCCCGGACGATCACCCGCTGCCTGGCCCGGGTGCGGGTCAGCGGCGCCCTGGACGCCGTCCCGCGCCAGGGGCCGCTGATCATCGTCTCCAACCACGCGTCGAACGCGGACGGGCTCCTGGTCGGCGCCTGGCTGACCCCCCGGCTCGGCCGCCGGATCCACTGGCTGGGCAAGCGCGAGATGACCGAGTGGCCGATCGTCGGGCCGTTCGTCCTGGCCGGCTCGGTCCATCCGGTCGATCGGGACAACGTTGACGTCGACGTCTTCCGGCTGCTGCTCCGGATCCTGGAGGCCGGCAACGTGATCGTCGTCTTCCCCGAAGGGACGCGCAGCGCAGCGGGCGAGATGCAGGCCGCCAAGGATGGAGTGGCGATGCTCGCCCTCCGCTCCGATGCCCAGATCCTGCCCGTCGGGGTGATCGACACCGACCGCTTCTGGCCGAAGGGCAAGCTGCCCAGGCTGGGCAAGCGGGTGGAGATGCGGGTCGGCGAACCGTTCAAGCTGGCCGATGTCCTGCCGCCCGGCCTCGACCGGCGAGCCGCCAAGGCCGCGGCCACGGACCTGATCATGCGTCGGATCGCCGCGCTGCTGCCCGTCCGCCAGCAGGGGGTCTATGGCCAGCCGGACGGCCCATCCTCGCCCGCCGCAGCGGCGCCCATTGCGGGTGAACCGCGGGTTTCGGCACCACCAGTGCGATAATCGAGCCGATATGGGCACTGTTCAGGAAGTACGCATCGCCAAGAGGACCGGCTTCTGCTACGGCGTCCGGGAGGCGATCGACAAGGCCAAGGAGTCGGCCTCGACCGGACGGGTGACCCACACCCTCGGCCAGGTGGTCCACAACGAGGGCGTGATCGCCGAGCTCCAGCGGGTGGGCGTCCAGACGGTCGAGTCGCTCGACGACGTGGATCGCGGGGCCGCGATCGTGATCCGGGCCCACGGCGTCCGGCCGGACGTGATGGCCCGCGCCGAGGCTCGCGGCCTTGACGTGATCGACGGCACCTGCACCTGGGTGATCCAGGAGCAGAAGGAGCTGATGAAGCTCGTCGAGGAGGGCTACACGATCGTCCTCCTCGGCACCCCACGCCACCCCGAGGTGGTCGGCCTGCTCGGCTTCGCGCCGGACGCGATCGTCGTCGACGACGAGCCCGAATGGGAGCAGATCCCGCGCAAGAAGAAGATGGCGCTGATCTCGCAGAGCACCCAGCCGCCCTGGAAGTTCGAGAAGCTGGCCGCGTTCATGGTCGGCCGCAGCCATGAGCTCAAGATCGTGAACACGGTCTGCCCGGTCACGATCCGCCGCCAGCAGGACACCCTCGAAACGGCCCGCGAGGTGGACCTGATGGTCGTCGTCGGCGGCCGGTCGAGCGCGAACACCAAGGAACTGACCCGGTTGTGCGAGATCGTCGGAACCCGGGCGATCCAGATCGAGTCGGTCGCCGACCTGACCGACGGCGCGGCGTTCGAGGCGACGAAGGTCGTCGGGATCACCGGCGGGACCTCGACCCCGATCGAAGACCTCCAGGCCGTGGCCGAGCGGATCCTCGAGATGGCCGGCACCCCGTCGGCGGCCGGCACCGCCCACGACCTGGCGATGGCCGCCCTGGCTCTTGCCGCCACCCCCGCCGGCCGGACCACGTCGCTGCCTTCGACGGCCGCCGGCGCCGCCTGAGCGTGGCCGCCGGACTGCCAGTCGTCGCCCTGGTCGGGCGGCCCAACGTCGGCAAGAGCACGCTTTTCAACCGGATCCTCGGCAGTCGCCGGGCGATCGTCGAGGACCGCGCCCGGACCACCCGTGACCGGCTGTACGGCAGCGCCGAATGGAACGGCCGGCGGTTCGTCGTGGTCGACACCGGCGGCCTGGAGATCGACCCCAACGACCCGATCGAGGAGCGGGTCCAGGAGCAGGCTCGCCTGGCGATCAACGAGGCCGATGTGATCGTCCTGCTGGTCGACGCGGCCAGCGGTCCGACGCCGGCCGACCTCGAGGCGGCCGCCCTCCTGCGCCGAGCGAAGTCGCCGATCCTGGTCGCGGTCAACAAGGCCGACAACGAGAAGCGCGACCTCGAGGCGGCCGAGTTCCACGTCCTCGGCTGGGAGGAGATGTTCGCGATCAGCGCTGCCCATGGCCGGGGAACGGGCGACCTGCTCGATGCGATCGTGTGGGCCCTGCCGCCCGAGACGCCCGAGGAGATCGCCCGGAAGGCACGCGAGGTCGAGGCTCGGGAGTGGGAGCGGGACGTCGCCGCGGGCTTCATCCTGCCCGACATCAGCACCGGGTCGGCGCTCGGCGACGAGGACGGCTCCGATGACGACGAGGACGCCGACCGGTCGCCCGATCCCGAGGCCGCCCGCTGGGACGCGGCGATGGCCGCCGATTCGGATCANNAATGTCGGCAAGTCGAGCCTGGTCAACGCCCTGCTCGGCGAAGAGCGGGTGATCGTCAGCGACATCCCGGGCACGACCCGTGACGCGATCGACACGACCCTCGCCTACGGCCGGAGCGAGGTGGTCCTGATCGACACCGCGGGCATCCGCCGGCGAGGCAAGGTGGCCAATGGGCCGGCCGCCGAGCGCTACGCGGCCCTGCGCTCGATGAAGGCGATCTCGAGGGCTGACGTGGCGATCGTGGTGATCGACGCCGAGGACGGCCTGACCGCCCAGGACGCCCACGTGGCCGGCTACGTCGTCGAGGAGGGTAAGGGCCTGGTCATCGCGGTCAACAAGTGGGACCTGCTGACCGAGAAGACCGACAAGACCTTCGACCAGTACGTGATCGCCCTCCGCCGCGAGGCGCCGTTCATCGACCTGGCACCGGTCATCTCGATCAGCGCCAAGACCGGCCAGCGGGTCGGCCGGGTGCTCGAGGCGGCGGTCGACATCTGGGGCGAGCGGCGCCGGCGGATCGGCACCGGCGAGCTCAACCGGCTGGTCGCCGAGGCGCTCCGGCGCCAGTCGCCATCGATGGTCAAGGGCCGCCGGCCGAAGATCTTCTATGCGACCCAGGTCGCGGTCGCCCCACCGACCTTCGTCTTCTTCGCCAAGGACGCCGGCAGCGTCCACTTCAGCTATCAGCGCTACCTCGAGAACCAGATCCGCGAGGCGTACGGCTTCGACGGAACCCCGATCCGGATCTTCTTCCGTGAGCGGAGCGCGATCGAGCTGCCCCGCCGGAGCGGCCGCGCCCGGAAGTCAGCCGGTGGTCGAGCCCCGGCCGGCAAGCCGCCGAGCGCGATGGCGCCAGTCGCCCGGAAGGCCGTTGCCACGAAGCGCGGATCCGCTCCGGCGCGTTGAGCCCGACGTTCAGGGGGGAATCCAGATCGCCAACCGCCCGAAGTGGCATCGGTAATCACCCGGCTAATCTCGACGACGCTAGGCGAACTCCGCGGCAGCCGGCCACCGGACTGGACGGCTTGCGGTGCTAGACTCGGGGCCTGTCGGGGCGTGGCGCAGCCTGGTAGCGCACCTGAATGGGGTTCAGGAGGCCGAGCGTTCGAATCGCTCCGCCCCGACCACTACTCTGAGCTCGAATGAGGCCCCGGCGTAGTGCCGAGGGCCTCTCGTTTTGGAGCCGTACCCGCGCTCTTCGACCAGCTCCCTCGCCTCAGCCCAGCCTTGGAGCCCCGCTTATGATCGACGGGATCGACGGCGAGGGACTGGATCTGCGGAGGTCCCTGCACAGCTTTCTGGTATGTTCCGGTTCCGCCCTGCTGGGGGACAAATGATTCGGATCGGGCTGGCCATCGTGCTTGCAACGGGCGCTCTCGTGCCGCTTGCCGGCACGCTGTCAGCGACCGACTACTCGTTCACGCTGTCGCCGGACGAGGTGAACTATGCGACCGTGCCCGACCAGACGAGCGCGTACGACGGATCGCTGCCCGCCGACACCGGTGGCTATACCGACATCCCCTTCCATGTGACGTTCTCGACCAGTGGCGACATTCGGACGGCCACATTCCAGGCTCCTGAGAGCTGGATCTGCGACCCGAAGTGTGGCGACCCCGAAGAGCACTATCTCTACGTCAAGTGGGCTGACCAGACCTCTGGGCCGATCCTCAACGACGGTAGCTGCCACTTGGCCGGCCAAGCCATCGTGCCCGCTGACGTGCCGCTGAGTGTGAAGTCGGACGGCTGCGGGAC
>PNAZ01000028.1:8815-12694 GCA_003169655.1 Chloroflexota bacterium | reverse complement strand
CGCTGGCGGCCACCGGGATAGCCATGGTCGCGGCCCGTGCCGTCCTTGCGGACCCTGCCGCGGGCCTCGTCGCGGATGTCCCGGGTGTATTTGCGGAGCTGCTTCCCGAACGTGCCAAGCTGGCCGGCGGTGGCATGGAACGTGCCCTGCCAGCCGCTCTCGCGGGCCAGGATCGCCGCCCGCAGGTCGTCGGCCGAGCGTCCCGGGAAGGTGGTCGAGCCGCGGCCGATCGCCTCGGCCGCATGGGCATCGCTGCTGCCGATCGCGCCCAGGCCGTGGACCTCGGCGAAGCGCACGACCCGGCGATGGACCGGGCGGCCGAACGTGGTCGGGTTGAAGACCTCGATCGCGTCGGGCCGGCAGCGCGGATCCGGGTCGGCCAGCAGCCGCCGGAGGAGGATTCCCTGGGCGCACAGCGGATATGGGAAGAGGGGGTGGGCCGGGATCGCCAGACCGCCCTGCTCGTGGACCTCGGCAATCGAGTGGCGCAATGATCGCCAGGGCTTGATCGGCTCGGTCAGCCACAGGCCGAGGAGGTGGCCGCCGCGGGTCGAGATCTCCTCGCCGATCACGACCTCGATCGCCAGCCCGCGGCGGAGGGCCAGCGCTCGACCGGCCAGGGCCGCGTCGATCCGATCGTGGTCGGTGATCGCGATCACCTGCAGGTCCGCCAGGCCGGCGGCGGCCAGGATCTCGTCGATCCCTGCCGTGCCGTCGGAGGCCAGGCTGTGGAGGTGGAGGTCGGCCCGACCGGTCGCGCTCGCGCCGGCGTCGGTGCTCACGTCCGTGCTCACGCCGCCGCCTCGTCGCGCCAGATCGGGAAGAAGACGGCCCACCACTGGTCGGGCGCCTTGGCGATCAGCCGCTCGAAGGCGGCCACCTCGGCGGTCAGGAAGGCGGTGATCTGCTCGCGCCGCGAGCCCCCGGCCGGCACGTCGATCCGTTCGAGGCTGCCCCGGTAGCGGCCGGGTGTCGTGCGCCAGGCGCCGGCGACGAAGGCCGGCACGTGCGATTGCTGCGCCAGCAGGCCCGGCCCGATCGGGATCGGCGCCTGGGCGCCGAAGAACGAGACCTTCACTCCGCCACCGCTGATATCCCGGTCGGCCACGAGGCCGGCGATCTCGCCCCGCTCGAGCGCCCCGGCCAGCTCGCTGCGGGCCAGCTTCAGGTCGACCAGGCGGATCCCCACGACGTTCCGCGTGCGCACGAACCAGTCCTGGATCGCCGGCTCGTCGATCACCTCCATCGGCGTGGTGACCGGCCGCCCTGACCGTTCAACGAGGTACAAGCCGGGCAGCTCGAGCGACCCGAAATGGAGGCCGACGAAGATGACCGGACCCTTCTCGGCGAAAGCGGCATCGACGACGGCCGGGTCCTCGATCGTGGTCCGCTCGGTGACATAGGCACCGCCCATCGTCGGGGCGCGCATCGTCTCGAGGTAGTTGCGGGCGTAGTGCCGGAACGCCGAATGGAGGAGCCGATCGAGCTCGACCGGATCGCTGGCCGCCGGCCAGGCCGCCGGATCACCGGCCCGCTCGGCCGCCATCCAGGTCACCACCCGGCGCAGGTTCTCGCGGGCGAGCCGGCGCTTGGCGGGCGCGAACCGGTACCACAGGTCGCCGGCGAACTCGGCCAGCGAGATGGCGAGTCGCTCGGGCAGGTGGCAGGCGACCCACGACGCGCCGCCCAGCAGCCGCGCCGCGACGCGGCCCCGCCAGCTGCCCGTCCGTTGCTGCCCGCTCGTCACTTCAGGTTGCCGGTCGTCACTTGCGGTTGGCCGCCATGCGCTCGGCGCGCGCGGCCAGCGCGTCGGCCTCGGCGGCCGTCGCCGGCCACATCGGCTTGAAGCTGTACCACTGGTCCGGAGCGGCACTGATGATCCGCTCGAGGGCCGCGGCGACCGCCTGTGATGCCGCCTGGAGGTCGGCTGGCTTGCTGGTCGGCACGCTGATCGGCTCGTCGAGCTCGACCAGGAAGTGGTCGTTCGGCTGGCGACGGATGGCGATCGGCAGGATCGTAGCCCCGGTCTTGGCCGCCAGCGCGGCCGGCCCGGCGGGCAGGGTGGTCCAGGCCCCGAAGAGCTTCACCGGGACGCCGTCGTCGCGATAGCCCCAGTCAACGAGCAGGGCCAGCAATTCGTGCCGGCGGAGGACGCCGTAGACCTCACGCAGATTGCGCCAGGGGATCACGTGGACCCCCCACGACTCGCGCTGGCGGCGGAGGATCTCGAACAGCTCGGGGAACGCCGAGTCGTCGGCGACGACCGAGATCGGCCAGCCCCGGTTGGCCACGCCGGCCGCCACCACCTCGTTGTTGCCGACGTGGCAGACGACCAGGACCACGCCGTTCGACGAGCGCCAGTAGCGCTCGACCCCGTCCAGCCCGTCGCCGTCGACGAGGGTTGCGGCCTGGGCCTGGCTGAGGCGCGGCAGGCGCATCAGCTCGACCAGGTAGCGGGCATACGTGGCGTACGCCCGAAGGGCCAGGCGGCGGACCGCCGGGCTGTCCGGCGGCTGGCCGATCACGTGCCCGAAGTTCGTGTTCGACCAGCGTCGCTTCGTGGGCCAGAGCAGGTACGAGACCCGGGTGAACCAGCCGATGACCGTCCACGCCGGGCGCGCGGGCAGTCGGGCGAGCAGCCACGAGCCGCCGCGAAAGAGCAGGACGCTCGTTCGCTCGACGACCCGGGGGCCTTCGCTCGTCCGGCGGTGGGGAGCCTCCAGGCGGTCGGTGGCCGGCTTGGCGCCAGCTCGCGACCGCCCCTCGTCGGTCATCGCCTGCCTAGCCGGCGGACGCGGCGACCTTCGCCTTCGATCCGGCCATCCGCCGATACGTCTTCTTGATCGGCGCCTCGGTGCCCACCAGGGTCTCGTTATCCTCGCCCCGGATGAAGGCCTCGACCCGATTGAAGGCGATGTCGTCGTGGATCTGGATCGGCGGGCTCTTCATGAAGTAGCTCGAGGGCGCCACGAGGGTGCCCTTCAGGCCGCGGTCAAGGCCCAGCTTCAGGCAGCGGATCGCGTCGGTGATCACGCCGGCGCTGTTGGGGCTGTCCCAGACCTCGAGCTTGAGCTCGGCGTTGATGGGCACGTCGCCGTAGGTCGTGCCCTCCATCCGGATGTAGCACCACTTCCGGTCGAGCAGCCACGGCACGTGGTCGCTCGGGCCGACGTGGATGTCGTCCGGATCGAGCTCGTAGTCGAGCATCGAGGTGACGGCGTTCGTCTTGCTGATCTTCTTGCTCTCGAGGCGCTCGCGCTCGAGCATGTTCAGGAAGTCGGTGTTGCCGCCGAAGTTGAGCTGGTAGGTCCGGTCCAGGCGGACGCCGCGATCCATGAACAGGCGGGTGAGCACCCGGTGGGTGATCGTCGCCCCGACCTGGCTCTTGATGTCGTCACCGATCACCGGCAGGCCTTCCTCGGCGAAGCNNTTGGTCGCCTCTTCCGAGCCGACCGGCAGGTACGACACGACGACGTCGACCTGGCGCTCCTTGAGGATGCCGACCACGTCGGCCGTCGGTCCGGGCGCCTTCTCGATGATCTGGCTGAGGTACTTGCCCAGGCCGTCGTGGGTCATCCCGCGCTCGACCTTGACCCCGATGTGGGGCACCTGCTGGAAGACGTAGGTGTTGTTGGGCTTGGTGTAGATCGCCTCGGACAGGTCCTTGCCGACCTTGTTCTTGTCGATGTCGAAGGCGGCCACGAACTCGATGTCGCGGATGTGATAGCCACCCAGGTCGACGTGCATCAGGCCCGGGACGAAGTCGTCCTTCTTGGCGTTCTCGTAGTAATAGCGGCCCTGGACCAGGCTGCTGGCGCAGTTGCCCACGCCCACGATCGCCACCCGGATCTTGCCGTCGTTGCGGCCGTAGCCGGCCCG
>PNAZ01000028.1:407-8809 GCA_003169655.1 Chloroflexota bacterium | reverse complement strand
GGCGGCCTGCTTCGTGACATGGATGATGCGCTGGATGACGGTGATCGTGGCGAGGACGGCGATCAGCCCGAGGGCTGCCGCCAGGACGATGGCGCCGTTGCTGTCTGCGGGCAGCCACCAGGCGCCAAAGCTGACGCCAGGTGCGTTGATCGTGATCGCGGCGGCCTGGACTCCGCCGAGGAGCCCTGCGATCAGCAGGCCGAGGCTGAGGATCACGAGGCGGACTTCCCGTGGCGCCAGGCCCACGGCCGCCATTCCGCTGCCCGTGCTCAAGCCGAGGCCCTCCGCCCGGGCGCGGGCGTAGCTGACCAGGAACGCCTCGGACATCGCGACCGCGGCCAGCCCTGCGCCGAGGAGGAACCAGGCATTGAGGCAGCCGATCACGATCCCGATGTAGACGACCGACTCGCCCCAGCGGTCGAAGACCGAGTCGAGGAAGGCGCCGGCCTTGCTCGCCCGGCCGGTTGCCCGGGCCAGCGCGCCGTCGAACAGGTCGAAGGCGCCGCCCAGGAAGACGACGATCCCGGCGGCCAGCCACAGGCCGGCGGCCGCGAGGGCGGCGCCGGCTACCGTGATCAGGAAGCCGAGCAGGGTCAGTGCGTTGGGCGTCAGGCCCAGGCGGCCGAAGAAGAGGGCCACGGGCTCGCCCAGGCGGCGGACCCTGGCCCGCAAGCCCTGGCTGGCTGCGGCGCCCGGCAGCGGGGCGGTCATCAACCGGGAACCATGCCGAGGAGCCGTGCGCTCATCAGCCGGGCACCATGCCGAGGAGCTCGCGCTCGTGGACGGCAGCTTCCGAAAAGGCCTCGGGGCGCAGGCTGCAGATGGTCTCGCGCCCGATCCGGCGGGTGGTGACGATTCCGGCGGCACGCAGCTTGCCGAGGTGCCAGCTGACGAGCGGCTGGCTCAGCCCGACGTGATCGATCAGCTCGGTGACGGTGGCCGAGGCATTCGCGAGGCGCTGGACGATCCGCAGCCGGTTGACGTCGGCCAGCGCCTTGTGGAAGGAGCGGATCTGGCGCAGGTCGTCGGGCTGGTCGACCACCGAGGCGATCGTCGAGCGGATTCGGGCGGGTGACGGGCTCAGGAAGGTGCTCCCGGGTTCTGGGCTTGATCCTCTCCCGCGTTCCGTCGCAGTCGAAGGCTCAACGCCCATTTATATAAAGCGTTGTTGATCCTAGGCCCGCGCCTTGCTTCGTGTCAAGGGTCGAGTGGCGCGGCCTTCCGGGCTGCACCGAGCCGGGCGCGGTGCGGCGACGCAACCAAGCGATGCGTGACGGCGATCTGAGCGAACCTTCTGGCGATCCCGTTCGTCTGTACGGGGGATGAAAGCAATCAGCGAGGGTGCGGTGGAATCCAGTCCAAGGCCCGCGCGACCGGCGCGATCGGCGCGTGGCGGCGAGACGGCCGAGGCGCGCTTCCGGGCGCTCGCGATCGGCGAGATGGATCGGGCCTATCGCCTCGCCGGCCTGTTGCTTGGTGACGCCAATGAGGCCGAGGACGCAACGCAGGAGGCGCTCCTGCGAGCCTGGAGCGCGCTGAGCTCGCTGCGCGACCCGGCCGGCTTCCAGGGCTGGTTCGACCGGATCCTGGTCAACGTCTGCCGCGACCGGAGGCGCCGGCGCGGCCGAATCAGGTTCATCGACCTCGAGGGCTCGCCCGAGCCGAGCGCAAGCGGCGATCCATTCGGCGCCTTCATCGAACGTGACGCGATCCTCGGGGCGATGAAGGGGATGCGCGATGAATGCCGCCAGGTGGTGGTCCTCCACTACTGGGCGGACCTGCCCCTCAATGAGATCGGGGCCCGCCTGGGCCTGCCCCTTGGCACGGTGAAATCCCGGCTCCACGAGGGTCGCGAACACATGCGCGCGTCGGCCGCCCGGTCGGCCGACGGGAAGCGAGGCTGACATGGACGACTTCGACCGCGACATCCGGAACGCATTCCACGCTCGGCAGCTGCCCGGCGCCCCGGTCAACCTGCTGCGCACGCTCGATGACCTGCCGGTGCGGCACGCGCGACCGGTCCTCGGCTCGTTCCGGCTGGTGCTCGGCCTGGCCGCCGTGCTCGGCGTGTTGCTCCTGGCCGTGGTTGCCGTCGCCGGCGGCTCGCCAAAGGTTCCACCGGTGACCTCGCCCGCGCCATCGCTGCCGGCGCTCAACGGCCCATCCACGGAGCCCTCGGCGTCAACCGCCCCGAGCTCATCTGTCGAGCCGTCGGTGCCACCAACGCCAGCGCCCAGCAACCCAAATCCGAACCCGCCGTACCCGGTTCCAGCCGCGAATTCCGGTCCCGCCGCCCTGATCGATCCCGAGCACGGCTGGGCGGTCGGCGATCAGCGGCTCCTGCTGACCGCCGACGGTGGCTCGACCTGGCGTGACGCGACCCCGCCTGCTGCGCAGGAGGGAACGACCCCGGCCAACCTGCTCGCCGTCAAGTTCGTGGATCCGGCCCATGGCTGGGTGGCCTTCGCCGAGCCATTCAAGCTCGGGACCGACCCGGGCTTCGGCCGGGTCGACGTGTGGCGCACGAGCGATGGTGGCCAGACCTGGGCGAAGACCGAGCTCCCACCCGCCGTCCTCCACAACCAGGGCGACACGCTCGGGGACGTCGGATTCGACTTCCTCGATCTGAGTCACGGGTACGCGTACATTACCGGCGGCTCCGCCACCGAGGCCCATGACAGCGATCTGTACTGGACCGCGGATGGTGGGCAGACCTGGTCGGCCGACCGCCCATCCGGTTCAGGTTCGGATGGCGTCGAAGGAACCGTGGCATTTGGCTCCGCCTCCGACGGAGTGATCGTCGGCGGTCCCGAGGGCTCCGGCGTGTCCTTCACCCGGGACGGCGGCAAGACGTGGGCAAGGGCGGAGCTCTCGGCCCCGTCGGGCATGTCCGGTGATCTTCGCGTCTTCGGTCGCCCGGTGTGGTTCGATCCGCAAGAGGCACTCGTCCCGGTCATGTTCCAGGCGGCCGGCGGGAATGTCACGAGGATCTATCGAACGTTAGACGTCGGAGCTACCTGGTCCTTCGTCACGCACATCCCCGGAACCGGGGTCCTGGCAGTCTCGATCGTCGACCAGCGACGGTGGATTGCCACGGATGGGTCGGACGTCGTTCACATGACGAACGGCGCGACGAGCTGGATCCATGTAACGAGCAAGCCGACCATCAAGGGTCTCCAGGACGCACGGTTCGTGGACCTGGAGAACGGCTGGGCGGAGTGGACCGATCCCCTGGGCACTGCGCAGATCGTCGGGACCACCGACGGCGGCGCGACGTGGCACGCCCTCGCGCCCTGACCCAGAGGGCCCACCCGGGCTACGTCGGCTCAGGCGGCGGGCCGACCTGAGGGGGCGAGCCGGCCGTCTACACTCGGGCGATGAACGGCCGCGCCCGGATGGTCCTGCTGCTGGTCCTGGGGATCGCAGTCTTCCTGACCGGCCTCGAGCTGATGATCACAGCGGTTGCCCTGCCGACGATCGTGACCGGACTGGCTGACTGGACCCAGCTGCGGACCGCCTCGTGGGTCGTCAACGGCTATCTCCTCGTCTACGTGGCCACGATGCCCCTGGCCGGTCGGCTGGCCGACCTGTGGGGCGCTCGGCGGTTGCTCCTCCTGGGCCTGGCCGCCTTCACCGTTGGGTCGGCCCTGGCCGGGGCCAGCCAGAACCTCGGCGAGCTGATTGCCGCCCGCCTGATCCAGGCCTTCGGCGGGGGGATCGTGGTTCCGGTGGCGACAGCCGCCGCGGCCCACCTGTACGCCGAAGCCAGCCGTCCCCGGGCGCTGGGCGTGGTGGGCGCGCTCACCTTCCTGGGGATGGCCGCCGGGCCGTTTGCCGGGGCGACGATCCTCGCCTCGCTCCATCCGGCCACGGCCCTGGCGGACCGGGGGATCGACAGCGGGCCGCTCCTGGCGCTCTTCGCCCCGGCCTGGCGCTACGTCTTTTACGTCAACGCCCCGATCGGCCTGGTCGCCCTCGTCCTCGCCTGGGCCGCGACCGGCGATTGGGACACGCCGCGCCGCTCGACGGGCATCGACCTGCCCGGTGGCGTCGCCTTCTGCGTCGGCCTCGGCTCGCTGCTGATCGGGGTGACCCTGGTCGGCAGCGGTCTCGACGTGGCTCCGATCGTCCTCGTCGTCATTGGCCTGCTCGGCCTGCTCCTGGCGATCGTGCTCGGCCTGCGCCGTCCGGAGCCGTTCCTGGACGTGCGCCTGTTCCGCGACCGGATCTTCGCCTCGGCCGCGCTCGTCTCGCTGCTGACCGGCTATGCCTTCGCGACGGCGATCATCGGCGGCGCGGTCTTCGTCGACCGGGTGCTGTACGGCGGTCCGGCCGACCAACAGGTAGCCCTCGGCTCGCTGGCCGGCGCGACGGCGATCGGTGCCCTGGCCTCGGGCTTCATCGTGCGGGTCCTGTCGCTTCGCCTGGTGACCGTCTTCGGGCTCGTCATCGGCGGCCTCGCCCTGGTGGCGATGTCGGGCTGGACGTCGTCGACCTCGCTGACGATGGTCGGCCTGGCGATGGCCGTCTTCGGCCTCGGCTTCGGCCTGACCGTCACCGCCCGGTCAACCGCCGCCGTCGAGCGAGCCGGCGCGGCAGCCTTTGGCGTTGCCTCGGCCACGGTGACGGTCGCCCGGATGATCGGGATGGCCGTCGGGCTGGCCGTCCTGACCGCCTATGGCTCGACCACGATCGATCGCCTCCACGACCAGATCTACAACACGCCGGGCGGCTACCTCCAGTACATCCCGGTCGCTCTCCAGGGTCGCGACCTGCACGATCCCCTGGTCGTCGGGGCGCTCGAGACGTGGGCCTCGGGCGAAGCAGCCCGGATCATGGTCGGCCTGTTCCTCGTGGCGGCCGTGCTCGTGCTGATCTCGATCCTGCCCGGCCTGGCCCTGGGCCCGAGCCCTACGAGCAGTTCACGGGATGTGGTGTCGGATGCGCCGCCACGGGGTCTGCCGGACCCGAGCTGAGCGGCTTGGCGATCAGCTGGACCTTCTGGACGGTGCCCACCGGGCCTTCCGAGGTCTGCAGCCAGAGCGTCTCGTCGGTCGTGGCGAAGGCCGAATCGAGACTCGTGATGTGGCGGCGGACGGCGACGGCCTCGTACAGGAACTCCATGTTGTCGCTGGTGTAGACCTGGATCAGCATCCCGATCATCGACTGTCCGTTGTTCTTCAGGGAGGCGGTCAGGATCGGCAGGAACATCCCCGTCCGGGCGTGGGCGTAGAGGTAGGTCGCGCCGGGCTGGCCCGGCTGGTGGAGCTGGGTGATGTACATCGCCACGTTGCACGGCGGGAACGAGTCGGCCGAGCCCGGCTGGCGGATCACCGGCAGGTCGATGCCCAGGGCTGCGACGACGACACGGGTCGCCACCCGGGCGGCCGCTGCCGAGGCGCCGGGTGACGGCGTGAGCAGTGGCTCGAGCGTCTGCAGGCCGTCTGAGCCGGACGACGCGATGGGTCCGGCCGAGCTGACCGGCGCGGCGGCGACCGGCTGGGTGTAGGTCAGCAGGCCGGCGGCGAGGAGGACGACACCGACCGCGGTGAGGAGCGCCGAGGTGATCCGTCGCGCGAGGATTCCGAAGTTCTCCATCGACGGCCGATCCTAGCGTGGAACCGGACGACCCGCTGCGGGGCCGTGGTACTGGTACGCTCCGCGCGATGTCGACCCGGATTCTCGTCACGATCGCCCTCGTGGCCGGCCTCGTGACGGGGCTGGTCGCGTTGAGCCTGGTCGTCGTCCTGGCCCCCGTCCAGAACCACGTGGCGGCGACTCCGGCACTGCCCAGCGTGACGCCCTCGCCGTCGCCATCGCCGAGCCCGTCGCCATCGCCGACGCCCAGCCCGAGCCCGTCGGCCTCGCCATCCGGGGCGCCGTCGGGCCCACCGATTCCCACGCCCGTGCCGATTCCCACGCCCGTGCCGACGAAGACGCCGGCGACGACGCCGAGGCCGAGCGCATCGCCAACGCCGACCGTCGGGCAGACGCCGAGCCCCTCACCGAGCGTCTCGCCCGGTCCGTGACGGCCGTTCGTGCCCTCGCCGGCCCCTTGACCTCGGCTCGTGCCCTGGCCGCCCGGGTGGCGGCACTCGAGGGCCGAATCCTCGTGATCACCGACTTCGACGGCACGATCTCCGAGATCGACCCCGACCCGATGGGCGCCCGGATCGACCCCCTCGCCCGGCGCGCCCTGCGCCGCCTCGGTCGGATTGCCGAATCACGGCCGGATCGCCTGGCGCTCGCGATCCTGACCGGCCGGGCGGTGTCCGACGTGGTTGGCCGGGCCCGTGTCGGCGGGGCGCGCTATCTCGGCAATCACGGCCTCGACGCCGACTGGCTGCCACGCCGGGGCAACGTTCGAGCCCTTGTCGCACGTGCCGCTGCGTCCGGACCGGAGAGCCCCGCTGCGAAGCTTGGTCGGAACGTCGCCGGGGCCCTCGGCCATCCCGACTGGCTGTTCGTCGAGGTCAAGGGCGGCTCGGTCGCCCTCCACTACCGCCGGGCGCCCGACCCCGACGACGCCGGCCGGGTGATCGGCGAGGCGGTTGACCTGGCGCTGGCCACGGGCCGATTCGACCTCGAGCGGTTCGACGGCCGGCTGATCGTCGAGCTCCGTCCGGCTGGTGCCGGCGGCAAGGGCGAGGCTGTCGGGCGGCTCCTGGCCGAGCTGGCGCCGCGGTCCGTCCTCTCGCTCGGCGACGACCGCAGCGACGCTGAAGGCTTCGTTCTCTTGGCGCAGGCACGGGCCGCGGGTCGGCTGGCCGCCCTGAACGTCGGGATCCACGATCGGACCGCTTCGCCGCCCGAGCTGGTCGAAGCCGCCGACGTGATGCTCGCTGCGCCGCACGACGCCGCGCGCCTCCTCAGCGCATTGGCCACGGTGCTGGAGCGCGACTAGGGACCGCCGGAGAGCGCATATCCGACGTAAGCGTCCTCGCCGATCCGGACATAGACCACGGTGTCACATGGGCCGCGCGACGGATCGCTGCATGCGTTCGATGGGCAGGGCGAGAGGAAGCCGCCCAGGATCGGCGCGACGAGCGTCGGGCCCGGGCTGTAGTCGGCCACGATCGCCTCGAGCGTCTGCGGCCCACCCTTGTTCCAGGGCGGTCGGGGCGGCGCGGTCGGGCCGACGCGTGACCTCCGCGGGCCGGGCCTTGGCTCGATCGATTCCTCGTGCATGGTCGCTGCGAGCGTAAGGCAGGTCGATAAGGGGCCGGAGCCCCCTCAATCGGGCTGGCGGAGCCCCGATTCATCCGTGACGCACGCTTGCGCGACGCCCGAGGACCGCCCCGCCCGAGCCGAATAGGAGCTCGACTGGGCCTTAAGGGTGGGCCTTGTGCTCAGAGCGACCATGCACGCGGAATCGCCTAGCCCATGGCCCCAGTTGAGCCCGGAAACGGCCGGGTGCGGACCGCGATGGACGAGACCGGCCGCCGCCACTCCCCGGCGGACCCGCCTCAGAACCTCTAGAGCGTCAGGGCCCTCGCGGCGTTGCCGACGAGCGTAAGCAGGAGGCCGGGGACCAGGCCGAGCACAACCGTGAGCAAAGCCGACACGATCAGGCCGGTGCGCATCAGGCGGCCGACCACGATCGGGGCCGGCTCGCCGCGTGGGTCGCGCATGAACATGTAGACCACGACCCGCAGGTAGTAGAACGCGGCGGCCGCTGCGTTCAGCACCGCGATCACGGCCAGGATCCCGGCCGGGCCGCCGGCCTGGACCGCGGCCAGGATGATGTACGCCTTGGCGAAGAAGCCGGCCGTCGGCGGGATCCCGGTCAATGACAGCAGGAAGAGGGTCATCAGGATCGCCAGGAACGGCTCCCGGCGGCCCAGCCCGGCGAACGACTCGAGCTGGCTCGAGATGCCGGTCCGGCGCTGGAGCGCGGCGATCACCCCGAACGCGCCGAGGTTCATCGCGGCGTAGGCAGCGCCGTAGAAGAGCAGGCCCTCGAGCCCCTCGATCCGCGAGTTCGGGCTCGACCAGGCGGCCAGCCCGATCAGCATGTAGCCGGTATGGGCGATCGACGAATAGGCCAGCATCCGTTTGACGCTGTCCTGGGTCAGGGCGACCAGGTTGCCCAGGGTCATCGTCGTTGCGGCAAGGACCACGATCACGATGTTCCAGTCGGCGCTGATCGGCCCCAGCGCGCCGACGAACAGGCGCAGGATCAGGGCGAAGGCGCCCACCTTGGGCACCACCGACAGGTAGCCCGTGACCGGCGTCGGCGAGCCCTGGTACGCGTCGGGTGTCCAGTAGTGGAAGGGGACCGCGGCGATCTTGAACGCGACGCCGGTCGTCAGGAAGGCGAGGCCCATCGCCAGGCCCGGGCTGAGCGGGTCCGATCCGCTGGCGATCGCCTTGAGCGCCGTGGCCACCCCGTCGATCCGGGT
>PNAZ01000028.1:0-368 GCA_003169655.1 Chloroflexota bacterium | reverse complement strand
ACCATCAGCTCGAGGCCCAGGAAGAGGACCAGCAGGTCGGCCGAGGCCGAGATCAGCATCGCCCCGCTCAGGGCGAAGATCAGGACCGCCGCGAACTCGGGCAGGGGCAGGTCGCGCGCCTCGAGGTAATCGGGCGCGAACATCAGGACCACGGCGATGATCGCCACGAACAGCAGGTCGAGGTAGGTCGTCAGGTCGTCGACCCGGTAGGCGCCCCCGAACGCGGTGGCGGCCTTGGCTCCGACGGCGATCGTCAGGACGGCCACCAGCCCAAGCCCCACGAACGCGACGATCAGCGCCGGCAGCCGCTTCCCGGGCAGGGCGATGTCGACCACGATGACCAGCCCGGCGACGAGGATTGCCGCGGC
>PNAZ01000031.1:927-11019 GCA_003169655.1 Chloroflexota bacterium | reverse complement strand
GGGGGCGGTCCTCATCGACGCCGCGCAGCCTGGCTCGGGCGCGCCGCTGGCCCGGCCGTTGGCCACGATCAGTGAGTACCTCGGGATCCGGACCAACAACGTGGCCGAGTACGTGGGCGTGGTGCGGGCCCTTGCCCTGGCCCTCGAGCTGGGGGCGACCGAGGTCGACCTGCTGCTCGACTCGAAGCTGATCGTCGAGCAGGTGAACGGCCGCTGGCGGGTCAAGGACCTCAAGATCGCCCCGCTCTACGCCGAGGTCCGGGCTTCGCTGGCCCGCTTCCGGCGCTGGTCGGCCGGCCACGTGCCACGAGCCCAGAACTCGGCGGCCGACGCCCTCGCCAATGAAGCGATCGATCGGGTCCGGGCCGGCGGGNNCGGGCCAGCGAGGCGTCCGGATGGTCGCGCGGTGGGTCCTCCGGGACGCACCTCGAGGAAAGTCCGAGCTCCCCAGCGCAGGGTAGCGGGTAACGCCCGCCCGCCGCGAGGCGAGGACCAGTGCCACAGAGACGAGCCCGGCGGCTTCGGCCGGCGGGGTGAAACGGGGCAAACTCTACCCGGAGCAAGGCCAAATAGGAGGGCGCAACCCGCCGTCGGGCAACCGTTGGCGGGGGAGAGGTGCGCTGCCCAGCCCTCGGGTCGGCCGCATGAACCGGCGGGCAACCGCCGGTCGAGATGGATGACCGTCCCCGCGAGTGATCGCGGGACAGAACTCGGCTTACAGGGCGCCTCGCTGGCGCCTTCCCTCAGCCTCCGGCGTCAGTCTTCGTCGGGCCGGAAGATATGGGGCGCCGTGCACGCGTTGCAGATCGGCATGGCCGATTCGAGGTCGCCCAGGGGGATCGGCACCTTGCGCTCGGGAAAGAGGCACTCGACCTCGTAGATCCGCTCGTCACCGGCGGTCACGGCGATCAGCCGGCGGTACGTGCAGCGCCGGATGCGAGCCTTGGCCAGGTGTGTCAGCTCGGTGTCACCCGCGGGCTGGAGCGGCGCCATCGGCAGCTGGATCGCCATCTGAGCTCGTCATCCCTCAATTGCCGCTGCCCCGGCCGGCCATTCGGCCCGCCTGGAGCTGACCCTAGCATCGCCCGGGCCCCCCGTTCAACAAGTGGAAAGTACTGCCCGCCGGCCGTGGTCCCGCCCTGTCGCAGCCCGCATTGACGGATCCCCGCCAGGCGCTATAGTACGCCGAAGTGGCACAAAGTGGTGTCAAGTGGGGAACAATCCCATAGAATCGGGAGCGCTCCCCGCAAGCGACAAGGCAAGCCACCAGGCCCCCGCCTTCGCAGCCCAGACGACAGGGGAACCCAAACGGTGTTCACCGGCGAGTACCGGCACTCGGTGGACGACAAGGGACGAGTCGCGGTCCCCGCGAAGTTCCGCGTCCAGCTCGATGGCGGCGCATATGTCGCCCGCTGGCTCGACGCCTGCCTGGCGATCTTCCCGCGAGCGGCGTGGGACGAGCTGGCCGGCAAGGTCGGCGGCCTGCCCATCGGCGACTCGAATGCCCGGACCTTCAGCCGGACTCTGTTTGCCAGCGCCTACGAGGTCGAGCCTGACCGGCAGGGCCGGATCGTCCTGCCGGCGAGCCTGCGCGAGGCGGCCGGCCTGACGACCGACGCGGTCGTCGTTGGTGCCCGCGACCACGCCGAGATCTGGGCTCCCGAGCGCTGGGACCTCTATCGCCAGGCGATGGACGCCCCCGACGCGATGGCCGAACACCTCAGCGGGCTCGGGATCTGAGCCCCGCCGGGCGCTCCGCGCGCGACCCGGAACCGTCCGGGACCGGCCACCTGCCGGTCCTCCTCGACGAGGTCCTGACGATGCTCGCCCCGGCTCCGGGCAGTCTCCAGGTCGATGCCACCCTGGGTGGCGGCGGCCATGCGGAACGGATCCTCGACGCGTCGACGCCCGACGGCCGGCTGCTCGGCCTGGACGCCGATCCCAGGGCGATTGCCCGGGTCGAGCTGCGACTCCGGGCCCGCTTCGGCGACCGCCTCGTCCTTCGCCAGGTGAACTTCCGGCAGCTGGCGACGGTCGCGCCGGAGGCCGGCTTCGGCCTGGTCGACGGCCTGCTCTTCGACCTTGGCCTGTCGAGTGACCAGCTGGCCGACCACGATCGTGGCTTCGGGATCCGGACCGGCGGACCGCTCGACATGCGCTTCGACCCGAGCCAGGGCGTGCCCGCCGCGGAGCTCCTGGCAACGCTCGACGTGCTCGAGCTGACTGCTCTCTTCCGGCGCTACGGCGAGGAGCCCCAGGCGGTCCGGATCGCCCGGGCCATCGTCGCCGGCCGGGCGGCTGCCCCGATCCAGACAGCCGAGGAGCTGGCCGGGCTGGTCGTCCGGGTGGCGCCCGGCGGGCCTCCGGGCCGGCGCCGGATCCATCCCGCGACGCGCGTCTTCCAGGCCCTCCGGATCGCGGTCAACGCCGAGCTCGACGCGCTCGAAGCCGCCCTCGCGGCCGCCGTCGACCTCCTTCGGCCGGGCGGTCGGCTGGTCGTCCTCAGCTATCACTCGCTCGAGGACCGGATCGTCAAGCGCTTCCTGCAGGCCGAGCGACGCGGCTGCGTCTGCCCGCCCAGCCTGCCGATCTGCGTCTGCGGCCGCGCGCCGCGCCTGCGCCTGGTCACCCGGCCGTCGCTCACCGCGAGCGCGGCCGAGATCGCCGCCAATCCACGCGCCCGGAGCGCCCGCCTGCGGGCCGCCGAGCGTCTCGCAGCCTGACTGTCAGCCGGAGGAAGGAGACTCATGAGCAAGCACCACCAGTCCCATCGCCGCCGGTCCTACGGCCGACGCCAGCATGAGCTGCACGAGCGCCAGGTCGAGCCGAACAACCCGCAGCAGGTCGACCTGGACGGCGCCGGCCGCGATGCCCGGGAGCAGGCCGGACTGCGCCTCGAGCTCGAACCCGTCCAGCGCCGGCTGACCTTCTCGGTGGGCGACTGATGGCGGTCCAGGCCGGCCGCCTGGCGGGACGATCCGGGCTGCGCAGCGCGTCCGGTTCGATTGCCCTGCCGCGCAGCGGGCCGGCCGTGCAGCCCCGGCCGCGGATCGAGAGCGCTCCGGCGATCGCCCGTCGCCGGGCGCGGACGGCGGTCCGCGCCGGCCGCCGGGCCAACCGGGTGGGCATCCTGCTGGGCGGCATCGCGGTCATCTTCGTGCTCGGCTTCTTCTCGCTCTCGCAGACCGTCCAGGTCTCGACGACAGCGGTCGACATCGACCGCCTGACGAACGAGCAGGCGGCCCTGCAGGGCCAGCGTCAGCAGGTGATCAGCGACCTGAATCGGCTCGGCGGAGCCTCGGCGATCCGCAAGGAAGGGATCGACCTGGGCCTCAACCAGCTCGGTAATCCACTCGTCGTCCCGGCCCGGTAGACCGGATCGATCGATGCTTGGTCGGACCGACTCACGGCGGCGCCTGCTCCTCGTCCTGCTCGTCTTCGTGGTGACTGGCGCGGGCCTTACGGCGCGCCTGGCCTGGTGGCAGGTGGCCCAGCAGCCGATGCTCGCCGCCCGGGCCCAGGCCCAGACCCTGACCCAGGTCTCGATCCCGAGCCGGCGGGGGACGATCTACGACCGGAGCGGGACGGTGGTCCTGGCGACGACTGTCGACCAGTACATGCTGGAGGCCAATCCCAACCTCCTCAGCTCGAATGCCGTGGCCCGGACGCAGCTGGCCAATGACCTGATCCTGATCATGGGCCTCGATCCGACGGATGCCGCCGCCTTCAGCCAGAAGATCAACTCGAATCGGCCCTACGTGATCCTCGCCCATGGCCTGGACCAGGCCACCGCCGATCGACTGCAGGCCGCGATCACCGCCGATGGCGGCGCCGACGGGGTGGACCTGGCGACCGAGGCCGCCCGGGTCGATCCGCAGGTTGGTGGCGCCCCGAAGACCTCCCTGGCCGCCCAGCTGCTCGGCTTCGTCAATCATGATGGCGTCGGCCAGTACGGTGTCGAGCAGTACTACCAGGACATCCTGGCCGGCCATCCGAAGGTCGTCCTGGCTGCCCGTTCGATCAACGGCCGGCCGTTGATCGACACTGCCCAGGTCGTCGATCCGGGCATGCCCGGCCAGGACATCACCCTGACCATCGACGACAACCTGCAGCTGGCAGTTGAGCAGGAGGTGATGGCCGCCTCGGTTGCCGATCGGGCCCTGTCGGTCTCGGCGATCGTGATCGACCCCAAGACCGGCCAGGTGTACGCCGAGGCCAGCTACCCCTCGTACGACGCGAACAACTACGCCCAGACACCGTCGGGCCTGTTCGTCGATCCGGTCGTCAGCGTGCCCTATGAACCGGGCTCGGTGTTCAAGATGCTGACCGCCCTGGCCGCCCTCCAGCAGGGCACGATCACCCCGACCAGCATCGTCAACGACTCAGGCTCGTTGTCGCTCGACCACGGCACCGCCCGGATCTACGACTCGGACAAGAAGCCGATGGGCAAGATCACCTTCGAGAAGGTGCTGGCCTACTCGCGCAACGTGGGCGCCGCGCGGGTTGCCCTCGGCCTGGCCTCCACGACGAACGGCGCCGCCTCGATCCTCAAGGCAACCTGGGACCGGCTCGGCTTCGGCCAGCCGACCGGGATCGACGTCGCCAACGAGGCCCGGGGGACTGTCCACGATCCGGCCATCCAGCCCTGGCACCAGATCGACCTGGCCAATGCGGCGTTCGGTCAGGGCGTCGCGGTGACCCTCGTCCAGCTGGCAACTGCCTACTCGGCGATGGTCAACGGCGGCACGCTGGTGACCCCCCACGTGGTTGCCGCGATCGGCAACCAGCCGGTCGCGCCGACGCCCGGGGCGCAGGTCATCTCGCCGACGATCGCGGCGACCCTCACCAACCTGATGTCGTATGTCGTCCACACCGTGCCCTGGTACGCGGCGGGCACGCTGGTCAAGGGCTACACGATCGGGGGCAAGACCGGGACGGCCCAGATCTGGGATCCCCACGCCAACCATGGCCGGGGCGGCTGGCTGACGAACCGCTACAACAACACGTTCATCGGCTACATCGGGCGGAACGCGCCCGACCTGGTGATCGCCGTCGAGATCCACGAGGGCAAGCCGCTCGTGATCCGGCAGGGCGACCTGCCCCTCGCGGTCGAGTCATACGAGTTGTTCCGGCGGATCGCCACCGACTCGATGAAGATGCTCGATCTCAACCCAACCGGCGCGGCGCCTCTCGCCAGTCCGCATCCGTGATCGCGGGGCATGCCACACTGGCCGCCGTGACCGAGCCGTCCGGCCCACTGCCGCCCCCGGGGAACGACTCGTTCGACGCCGGCGAGATCGCTCGGCTGAGCGGGGGACACCTGGTCCACGACGCAGGGCGGCCGATCAGGGGCGCCGCCGTCGACTCCCGCCGGGTGCAACCCGGCAACCTGTTCGTGGCCCTGCCGGGCGAGCGAACGGACGGCCACGAGCACCTCGCCGAGGCCGTTGCGCACGGGGCGGCCGCCCTGCTCGTCAGCCGGCCGGGCCTGCCCGCCGACGTCACCGGCTCGGTCAGCGTGATCCGGGTCGTCCGTCCGGTCGATGGCCTGGGGGCGATCGCGGCGGGTTGGCGACGGCGGTTCGAGCCGCTCACCGTGGGAATCACCGGGAGTCTCGCCAAGACATCCACCAAGGAGGCCGTCGCGGCCGTCCTGGCGGTCCACTTCCGGACCCTCTACAGCGAGGGCAACGAGAACAACGAGATCGGCCTGCCATTGACCGTCCTGCGCCTCGACCGGGGCGTCGGGGCGCTGGTCCTGGAGATGGGCATGTACGTCGGTGGGGAGATCGCCGAGCTGGCCCGGATCGGCCAGCCCAGGATCGGGGTCGTGACGGCGGTCCAGCCGGTCCACCTTGCGCGGATCGGTACGATCGAGGCCGTCGAGGCGGCCAAGGCGGAGCTGGTCGAGGCGCTGCCGGCCAACGGCACGGCGGTCCTCAACGCCGACGACGAGCGGGTTGCCCGGATGGCCGGCCGGACCTCCGCCCGGGTCGTGACCTACGGCTTCGGATCCGGCGCGGAGGTCACCGCCGGGTCGATTGAATCGGCCGGGGTCGATGGCATGCGCTTCGTCCTGCGGACGCCGGCCGGCGAGCGGGCGATCGGCCTGCCCAGTCTCGGCCGCCACGCCGTCCACAATGCCCTGGCCGCGGCAGCGGTCGGCGGCGCGGCCGGCCTCGACCTCGACGAGATCACAACCGGCCTGGCCGTCCGGCCGCCGGCGACGCATCGGGGCGACCTGATCCGTCTGGGCGAGGTGACGATCTTCGACGACAGCTACAACGCGGCCCCGGCCTCGATGCGCGCCGCCCTGGCGGTCCTGGCCAGCCTGCCCGGCCGGCGGGTTGCGGTCCTCGGCGAGATGCTCGAGCTGGGGACCGGTCACGAGGCCGGCCACCTCGAGGTCGGGGCCGCAGCGGCGGCCGTCGCCGACCTGCTGATCGTGGTCGGGCCGGGCGCCGAGCCGATCGGCCGGGCGGCCCGGGCGGCCGGCCTGAGCCCGAGCCGGGTGATCGAGGTGGCCGACCGGCAGGCGGCCCTCGACGCCCTCCTGCCGCGACTGGCCGACAACGACGTCGTGCTGGTCAAGGCCTCGCGCGGGATCGCCCTCGATCAGCTGATCGACGAGCTGCGGCTGGAGCTCGAGCTGTGACGATCGGCACGATCGAGCTCATCCAGGGCCTGTTGATCGCCTTCCTGCTCGTCGTCGTCCTCATGCCGCCATACATCCGCTTCGCGCGCTCGATCCGCTTCGGCAAGCACATCCGGGAAGAGGGGCCCGAGAGCCACTACCTCAAGGAGGGCACGCCGACCGGGGCCGGGATCCTGATCGTCCTGGTCGTCGCCGCCGTGGCCGTCCTGCTGGGTGCCGTCGGGACGAACACGCCGGACACCTACTCACCCCTGGCGGCCCTGCTCGGGGTCGCCGCCCTGGGCGCCTTCGACGACTACCTCAACGTGCGCACCGGCGACGGGATCCGGGCCCGGCACAAGCTGATCTGGCAGATCGTGGTGGCCGTCCTGGCCGCGCTCTACATCCAGCGCCACTTCAACATCGACGCGATCCGGGTCCCGTTCGAGGGCGACGTGGTGATCGGCGCGCCGCTGTGGATCATCTTCGCGGCCTTCGCGATCGTGGCCACCAGCAACGGGGTGAATATCACCGACGGACTGGACGGGCTGGCCGGCGGGACGACCGCCTTCGCCTTCGTGGCCTACATGATCATCGCCCTGCTCAACGTGCCCCACCAGCCGAACCTGGCCCTCCTGTGCGCGATCATCATCGGCGCGACGGTCGGCTACCTGTGGTTCAACGTCCACCCCGCCCAGGTCCTGATGGGCGACTCGGGATCCCTGTCGTTGGGGGCGTGTCTGGCGGTCATCGCCCTGATCACCGGTCAGATTGTCGTGCTGCCCCTGATCGGGCTGGTCTTCGTCGTGGAGACCGGCTCGGTGATCCTCCAGGTGGCCTACTTCAAGGCAACCGGCGGCAAGCGGATCTTCCGGATGAGCCCGATCCACCACCACTTCGAGCTGGCCGGCTGGGACGAGGAGAAGATCACCGTCCGCTTCTGGATCGTGGGTGTCCTGGCCGGGCTGATCGGGGTGACCCTCTTCCTGGCCTCGATCCACGCCCTGGCATGATCAGCATGACGATCGACCTCGATGCCCTGACCCTGGCCGACGTCCGTGGCGGAGCGCTCCGCGGCAGCCCGATCGCGGTCCTCGGCCTGGCCCGCAGCGGGCTGGCCCTGGCCCGCTTCCTGGTCGATGCCGGGGCGCTCGTGACGGTCTATGACGGGCGACCGGCGAGCGAGCTCGACGGGGCGATCGCCCAGCTCGAGGGGCGGCCGGTCCGCCTGCTGCTGGGCCCCGAGATCGATCCCCGGCTCGCCCTCCGGGGGATGGCCCTGGTGACGACCTCGCCGGCGATCTCGGCTGACTTTCCGACCACCGAGGATCGCCTGCGTGGCGCCCTCCAGGACCTCGTCCGGGCGCGGGCGGCCGGCGATCCTGCGGCGGCGCCGATCGTCTCGGAGATCGACCTCTTCCTGCGCCTCTGCCCGGCGCCGACGATCGGGGTCACCGGGACGAAGGGCAAGACCACGACCTCCGCCCTGATCGCCCACCTCCTCGGCGCCGCTCCCGGCCACCGGGTGTTCCTCGGCGGGAACATCGGCCGGCCGCTGGTCGAGCGCCTGGCCGACCTGCGGCCCGACGACCGAGTCGTGGTCGAGCTGTCCGAGCTGCAGCTGCCGACCCTGTCACGCGGGACGCACGTCGCGGTGTACACCAACGTGACCTCCGACCACCTCGACCGGCACGGCAGCCTGGCCGCCTATCGCGCGGTCAAGCGCCGCCTGGCCGAGCTCGTCGACCGGGATGGCGCGCTGGTCCTCAATGCCGACGACCCGACCGTGGCGGCCTACGCCGGCCTGGGGACGGCGCCGGCGGTCATGTACCGAGTCGAGCGGCCGATGATCGGCGGCGTCGGGATCATGGCCGACTGGATCGTGGCCGACGCCGTCGAGCGCCTCGCCCTGGCCGGTGGCGGGACCGCCGCCAGCGGGCCGGGCGGCCGGATCCTGCCGGTCGCCGAGCTGCCCCTGCCCGGTCGCCACAACGTCTCGAACGCGATGGCCGCGATCTCTGTCGGCCTCCTCCTTGGCCTCGCCCCCGATGTGATCCGCACCGCGATCGCCTCGTTCCGCGGCGTCGAGCATCGCCTCGAGCCGGTCGGCGAGCTGGCCGGCGTGCGCTACGTCAATGACTCCCAGGGCACCCAGCCCGACGCGGTGATCGCGGCGTTGCGAGCCTATCCGGCGCCGGTCGTGCTGATTGCCGGCGGCCGGGACAAGGGGATCGACCTGTCCGGGCTGGCGTCGGTCGTCGCCGAGCGCGCCGCTGCGGCCGTCCTGATCGGCGAGAGCGGGCCGGCCCTCGAGCGCCTGTTCAACGCCGCCGGCCTGGCCCGCACGGAGCGCGCGGCGAGCCTGGAGGCCGCCGTCGGCCGGGCGGACGCCATCGCCCGCGAGATCCGGGCCGGCCTGGCCGCCAGCCGGCCCGAGGATCCCGAGGGTGTGCCCCGGGCGACCGTGCTCCTCTCGCCGGCTGCCACCAGCTTTGACATGTTCGCCGACTTCGAGGCCCGCGGCCGGGCGTTCAAGGCGGCGGTCGCCGCCCTGATCGCGCGACGGGATCACGCAACCAGCCGGACGGAGGAGCGATGAGCGTCGTCACCAGCCTGCTCAAGCCAACGGTCCGGAGCCGATCGAGCGCGCGCGGCAGCACGCCCAACGTGCTCCGGCGGGAGACGCATGCGCCCGACTTCGTCGTCCTGGTCGCCGTCGTCGCCCTGACCGCGATCGGGGTCCTGGTCGTCTACTCCTCCTCGGCGATGCAGTCCTACGCCGGTTCGGCGAACTCGTTCGCAGTTGTCGGGCCGCAGGTCGTGTGGGGCGCCCTCGGCCTGGTCGCCCTGATGGCGATGACCCGGGTCGACTACCGCCGGCTGCGCCTGCTGTCCGTGCCGCTGTACATCCTGGCGGTCGTCCTGCTCATCCTTGTCTTCGTGCCCTCGTTCAACCGGGTGGTCGGCGGCTCGGCCCGCTTCCTCCAGATCGGCCCGCTGCCGGCGATCCACCCGGCGGAGGTCGGCAAGCTGGCCCTCGTCGTCTACCTGGCCCACTGGCTCACCCGACGGGGGACCGAGGTCAAGTCGTTCTGGCGGGGCTTCGTGCCGTTCCTGCTGATCTACGTGCCACTCGTCCTGCTGGTGATCGCCGAGCCCGACCTGGGCACCGCCTCGGTCCTTGCCCTGACCGGGCTGCTGATGGTCTTCATCGCCGGCGCCCGGCTGGGCCACCTCGCCGGGCTGTCGGCCCTGGGGGTGAGCGGGGTGGCGGCGTTCATGCTCCACGGCTACCAGCTCGAACGGATCCGGATCTGGCTGAACCCCTGGCAGGACACGTCGGGGGCCGGCTATCACGCGATCCAGGGGCTGCTCGCGCTGGGCCTCGGCGGGATCTTGGGGGCGGGCCTGGGCCAGAGCCAGATCGCCGGCGGGATCGCCCTGCCGAACGCCAGCAA
>PNAZ01000031.1:0-831 GCA_003169655.1 Chloroflexota bacterium | reverse complement strand
GGGATTACCTTGCCGTTCATCAGCGCCGGCGGCTCATCGCTGTCGATCAGCCTGGCGGCCGTCGGCATCCTGCTGTCCATCTCGCGAGAAACCGTGGAACGAGGCACCTTCGAGCATGCGTCTGCTGATCGCGGGCGGCGGAACGGGCGGGCACATCTACCCCGCACTGGCCGTCGCCCGGTCGCTTCGCGCTAGCCTGGCCGAACCGGAGATCACCTGGCTCGGCGGCCACCGCGGCCTCGAGGCAGGGATCGTCCCGGCTGCCGGGATTCCGCTCCGGCGGCTGGCTGTGCGGTCCCTGCGCAGCACGGACCGCTCGGTTCACCTCGTCCTCGACCCGGCCAGGCTGGCTCTCTCGGTGCCCCAGGCCACGGCGATCCTGGCCCGCCGCCGCCCGGACGCGATCTTCACCACCGGCGGCTACGTNNGTCAAAGAGAACAATGTGTATCGATGGGCCGGACGCATGTTGATGGATGCGGCGCGAATCCGGCAGCGGCAAAGTTTGCCGTCGGCACCGCGCCGCCTTGGCACCGCGGACCGTAGCGAACCTTAGCGCGCTTGGCTCGACGCGAATGCGCAGAGCCGGCCGGCCGCTGCTTCGAGACCGGCACGCCGATCCGGGATCTCGAGGGGATCGATCCGCTGGCCGCCCGCGAGCGCTTCGGCGTGCCGCCGGGCGGCCGGCTGCTTCTCGTCTTTGGCGGGTCGCAGGCCGTGCGCCGGTTCAACGGCGCGGTCGCCGGGGCGCTGAGCCGGCTGGTGGAGCGCGTCCACGTCGTCCACGTCACCGGCGATGACGGCTATGCCGCCGCCCTGGCCGGGCGCGAGGC
>PNAZ01000057.1:537-2625 GCA_003169655.1 Chloroflexota bacterium | reverse complement strand
CCGAGGCACTGGTCACCGACCACGGCCCCGACGGCACGAACCTGGCCCAGCGCGAGGTGATCGCCCGCCACGCGTACGGGGGCCAGCTGACCGAGGACGAGGCGACAGTCCAGTGGCCGGCCCTCGAGCGGCGGGTCGCCCGCCCGCTCGACGGCCTGGTCAGCTGGCAGATCGAGATCCCCGACGTGCGGCCCTGGTCGGCCGAGGTCCCCTCGCTCTACCCCCTGACCGTCGTCCTCCGCTCCCCGAACGGCGACGTCGTCGAGCAGGTCCGCCTGCGGATCGGCTTCCGGCGGGTCGAGGTCCGAGGGCTCGAGCTGCTCCTGAACGGCCAGGCCATCTTGCTGCACGGCGTGAACCGGCACGACTTCGACCAGTTCAACGGGCGCAGCCCCAGCCGGGAGTCGATCCGCGCCGACCTGGTCCAGATGAAGCAGTTCGGCTTCAACGCCGTGCGCACCTCGCACTACCCCAACGATCCGGTCCTCGTCGAGCTGTGCGACGAGCTCGGGCTGTACGTGATCAGCGAGGCGGATATCGAATCGCACGCCTTCTGGGCATCGCTGTGCGACGACCCTCGCTATCTCGGCGCCTGGGTCTCGCGCGTCTCGCGGATGGCGATCCGCGACAAGAACCACCCCTCGATCATCCTCTGGTCGCTGGGCAACGAGTCGGGCTATGGCCCGAACCACGACGCCGCGGCCGGCTGGCTCCGGCGCTACGACCCGAGCCGCCGGCTCCACTACGAGGGCGCGTTGCGCTTCGAGTGGTGGTCGAAGCAGACCGTCAGCGACATCACCTGCCCGATGTATCCGCCGATCGAGGGGATCGTCGCCCACGCCACGAACGGGACCCAGCTCCACCCGCTGATCATGTGCGAGTACTCCCACGCGATGGGCAACAGCAACGGCACCCTGGCCGAGTACTGGGACGCGATCGAGTCGACGCCCGGGCTGCAGGGCGGCTTCATCTGGGAGTGGTGGGACCACGGCCTGGTCCAGAGGCTGCCCGACGGCAGCCAGCGCTGGGCCTACGGCGGCGACTTCGGCGACGAGCCGAACGACGGCAACTTCTGCCTGGACGGCCTCGTCTTCCCGGATCGCAGCCCGAAGCCGGCCCTGTGGGAGCACCGTCACCTGGCCGCCCCGGTGCGCATTTCTGGCTCATCGGCCGACCTGGTTGCCGGCCGAGTCACGATCACGAACCGCCAGTACATCCGCGACCTGGGCTGGCTGGCTGCCACCTGGGAGCTGGCGACCGAGTCGGGCACGCTCGCATCGGGCGAGGTCGAGCTCCCGGACATCGGTCCCGGCGCGAGTGCAGTCGTGACCATGGCGGGCTGGCCGGATGCCGGGCGCCTGGCCGGCACCGAGGCCTGGCTGACGCTGCGCTTCCGGACGCCGGTCGAGCTCGCCTGGGCCCCAGCCGGCTTCGAGGTCTGCGCCGCCCAGCTCCCGGTGGGTTCGGCACCGGCCGCGCGCGATGAAACGGGGGCCATGGCCCGGGCCGCCAACCCGGCCGCCGGCGGGGCCGTCCAGGTCGACGCCGCCGGCCTCCTCGTCCATCCGCTCATCGCCGCTCCGCCGACGCTCAGCCTGTGGCGGGCNNTGTTGTCGTCCGGAGCACGTATCGGGGCAGCGCCGGCGTCGCGATCGCCCACGTCCAGCGCCTCAGCCCGCTCCCCGGCGGGGGTGTCCGGGTCGAGGAGCAGGCCGAGATCCCGGCCGAGCTGACCGACCTGGCCCGGGTCGGCATGGTCCTTGAAACGGTGCCCGGCCTGGAGCAGCTCGCCTGGTTCGGCGCCGGACCGCACGAGACGTACCCCGATCGCAAGCGGGGCGGCCTGCTGGGTCGCTGGCAGGGCAGCGTGGACGAGCAAGCGGTCCGCTATGCCCGGCCGCAGGAGAACGGCGGCCACGCCGATGTCCGCTGGCTCGAGCTCCGGAACGCCGCAGGCAACGGCCTCCGGCTGGTCTTGGACGTCCCAGGCCACGCCTCGGCGACCCACTTCCGGGCGGCGGACCTCGACGCGGCGCGCCACGATGCGGAGCTCAAGCCGGTCGCCTCGACCGTCGTCCACCTGGATGC
>PNAZ01000057.1:0-514 GCA_003169655.1 Chloroflexota bacterium | reverse complement strand
CTGACGATGCCGATCGAATGGGACGCCGGGGTGCGCCAGCTCCACCTCTACAACGGGCAGGTCAGCTACCTCGTCCGGATCCTCGAGGATGGCTCGCTCGGCCAGCTCCACTTCGGTCCGCCGCTGGCCGACGGACGCTCCTATCGCCACCTCGGCCGGGCGGGCTTCCCCGNNCCGGCGACCTACGTCGAATCCGCGGGCGAGGCGACCAGCGTCGAGATCCAGCTCGTCGATCGCCCGAGCCGGATCGTGGTAACCCTTTCCTATTCCATCTTCCGGGACCAGCCGGTCGTCGCCCGCCACGTCAGCATCCGAAACGGCGGCTCGGCCGCGGTCCGGATCACGACGGCGATGAGCGCGTCGCTCGACCTGCCCGATTCCGACTGGACCCTCGTCCAGCTGAGCGGCGCGTGGGCCCGCGAGCGGCACGTCACCGAGCGGCCGCTGGCACCCGGCCGCCAATCGACGGCGAGTCTGCGCGGCGCGTCCGGCCACGAGCACGATCCGTCGCTGA
>PNAZ01000140.1:7962-30323 GCA_003169655.1 Chloroflexota bacterium | reverse complement strand
CGCCAGGCCGGTGGCCGCCTCGAGCGGGCCGCCGGCCGCGGCCCCGATCCCGGGCGGGATCACCTGCGCCAAGTGCGGCACCTCGAATGAGCCGGGACGGGTCTACTGCGTCTACTGCGGCGAAGAGCTGCGGGCCGCAGTCGCCGCGCCGCCGCCGCCGCCACCGGCAACCGGCCGCCGGATCCCCGCCGCGGCCCTGGTGGCCGGAGCGGTGGTCCTCGTCGTAGCCGTCGCCGCGTTCCTGGCCCTCAAGGGCGGCTCACCGTCTCCGTCGGCTTCGCCCACGGCCGCCCCCAGCGTCGCAGTCGTCCTGCCCACGGCCAACCCCAGCCCGAGCCTGTCGGCGGCTCCCTCGTCGTCGCCCACAGCGGTCCCGCTGCCGATCCCCAACCGGTCGATCGCATACGCGGGGACGGTCGGCAGCACCAACATCTGGGTCATCCCAGCGACGGGCGGCAAGGCGACCCAGCTGACCAAGGCGGGCACGAACAGCGGACCGGCCTGGACGCGGGACGCCACCCAGATCGCCTGGATGCGCCGGCTCCCGCCATCGACGACGGAAGAGATGTGGGTGATGAACGCGAACGGCAGCGGCGCCCATGCCGTGACCACGAACGCCCATACCAGCAAGGCCCCGTCGTGGTCGCCGGATGGCAAGCAGATCGCGTTGACGGCCTCGTTCGCGCAGAGCTCGAGCCAGATCTGGATCATCCCGGCGGCGGGGGGAGCCGCGACCCAGGTGACGTTCGCCGCAGGCACCGGTGCGCTCGAGCCGAGCTGGTCACCGGATGGCCGTTCGATCGTCTACGTGGGTGGATCCAGCCTGTGGTTCGCCGACCCCACCAACCCGGCCGCGGCACCGACCCTGCTGATCTCGAGCGCGGCTGGTGCAAGTCGCTCCCCGGCCTGGTCACCCGACGGGACGCAGGTCGCCTTCGACAGCACGATGGACGGCACGGACCGGATCTGGATCATCAACGCCGATGGCTCGGCACCCCATGCGATCACACCGAAGACCCTGGTTGCTTCGTGGCCGGTCTGGTCGCCCGACGGCAAGCAGATCGTCTTCCAGGGCATCAAGGGCACGGACGATGACCTGTACATCATCCCGGCAGACGGTTCGAAGGCCCCCATCGACCTGAATCCGGACTCCAAGCACAACGCGTTCGACGCCGCCTGGTGGTGAACAGCTGATGCCGGCCACCGTCGAGCTGGTCAACGCGGCGCTCAGCGTCGGACCGGGGAGCACCGTCAGCGCCACGATCCGGCTGCGCAACACGGGCCGGATCGTGGACGAGTTCAGCCTCGTCCCGGTTGGCGAGTTTGCGCCCTGGATGACGGTCGAACCGGCCAGCTTGCCGCTCTTCCCCGATGCCTCCGGCGAGGTCCGGGTCACCTTCCAGCCGCCCCGCGGCAGCACGCCGGCCGCCGGCTCGTATCCCTTTGCCGTGCGGGTTCGCTCGCGCGAGGATGCCGCGTTCTCGTACGTCGCCGAGGGCCGGATCCAGGTCCAGCCGCTCCTTGCGGTGACTGCCCGGATGACACCCCGCACCTCGAGTGGCGGCCGCCTGTCACGCAGCGGCACGCACAGGATCGAGATCGACAACGCAGGCAACCTGCCGGCCACGGTCGACGTGACCGGCGGCGACCCCGACGAGCGGCTCACGGTCCAGCCCGACCAGGCCCGGGTGGTGGTGCCCGCCGGCGGCAGCAGCCTGGTCCGGGTCAAGGTCAAGGCGCGCAAGCGGATGCTCCAGGGCAGCCCGGTGACGATCCCGTTCCAGGTCGTCGTCTCGCCGGCCGGGGCCGCCCCGGTCATGCTCGACGGATCGCTCAGCCAGCGGGCCGTCCTGCCGTCGGGCCTGGGCCAGGTCCTGATCGCGATCGTGCCCCTGCTCATCGTTGCCTTCATTGCCAAGACGGTCATCGACAACGTGACCAAGGCGAATGCCAGCCCCAGTCCGTCGTTGATCGCGCTGGCCACGCCCAGCCCCACGCCGACGCCCGCCCCGAGCCCCAGTCCGACCCCGGCGCCCAGCACAACGCCCGGCTCGAGCCCCAGCCCGACCCCGGTCATCCCGCTGGCCGACGCGACCTTCCGCGGTCTGGGCCTGTTCGACCCGGCCGGCGACGGCAATCCGGCGGCGACCTTCGGCCTTCACGTTGACGGTGGCGGGACGATCAGCGCCAAGGCATTGATCGCCAGCGGCCCGCTCAAGATCTGCATCGGCCAGCAGGGTCATACGCCGACCTGCGGATCGGGCGCCACCGGCCTGCTGGTCAAGAAGGCGACGACCGCGGCCGGGACGTGGACGGTCAGCCTGGTCGGGGCCAGCAATGGCAACTCGTCGACGGTCGACTTCGAGCTGACCTATCCGGCCGCGTCGCCCTCGCTCGAGATCAGCGGCATCCCGTTCGCCGGCTCGATGGCCAAGACCGGGCTCGACCTGACGATGGTCGCCACGGGCTCGGGGGCGCTGACGCTCAATGCCAGCTGGGGCGTCACTCGGCCCGACCCGAACGTGGTCCTCTCACCGTTCAGCTCGTATGACCTGCGCTTCCTGAACGTCGCCCAGCCCGGGACCCCGATCACGTCATCGGGCGATGGGGCCACCAGCGCGACGGCGCCGTCCAACTTCATGCTGCCACCGAACGCCTACGACCTGACCCTGACCAGCCGCAACTCGACCAACGACCTGGTCCTCGACGGAACGGTCAGCTGGCCCTAGCGCTCACGCTCGGCGGCTGAAGCCAAGGCGGCCTGGGCGGCGGCCAGCCGGGCGACCGGCACCCGGAACGGCGAGCAGGAGACGTAGTCGAGGCCGATCCGCTCGCACTTGGCGATCGACTCAGGGTCGCCACCATGCTCGCCGCAGATCCCCAGCTCGAGATCGGGCCGGGTTGCCCGGCCCTTGTCGACGGCGATCTTCATCAACCCGACGACGGCGTCGTCGAGGGTCTGGAAGGGGTTGGCCGGCAGGATCTTGTCCTCGACGTACTTGAGCAGGAAGCCGCCCTCGGCATCGTCCCGGCTGTAGCCGAACGTCATCTGGGTCAGGTCGTTGGTGCCGNNTTGGTGCCGAAGCTGAAGAAGGCCGCGTCGGCCGCGATCAGGTCGGCAGTCAGGGCGCCCCGCGGGACCTCGATCATCGTCCCGAACTTGTAGTCGAGGGCGACGCCGGCGGCTCCGGCCACGGCCTGCGCCTCGGCTTCGAGGATCCGCTTCGTGGCCGACAGCTCGTTCACGTGGCCGACGAGCGGGATCATGATCTTGGCGATCGGATGGCCGCCCGCCCGGGTGACCGCGATCTGGGCATTGAGGATCGCCCGGGTCTGGATCTTCACGAAGTCGGGGATCATCAGGCCCAGGCGGCAGCCGCGCAGCCCGAGCATCGGGTTCTGCTCGCGCATCGAATCGACGACCGCCAGCACTTCGCGGGCCCGGGCGTACTCGGGATCGTTCTCGGGCGTGCCCCGCTCGCGCAGCTCGGTCACCTCGACGAGCAGGTCATCGTGGTTGGGCAGGAACTCGTGGAGCGGCGGATCGATCAACCGGACGACGACCGGCAGGCCGTCCATCGCCTTGAAGATGCCCTCGAAGTCGCCTTGCTGGAGCACTTCGAGCGCCCCCATCGCGGCGTCGAAGCGGGCGACGATGGCCAGCTCCTCGGCGCTTAGCTCCTCGCCGGCATCCCGGCGGGCCTTCGCCCGGGTGGCGGCGTTCGCGACGAGGATCGCGCCACGCACGATCTCGAGGCGCTCACCCTCGCGGAACATGTGCTCGGTCCGGCACAGGCCGATCCCCTGCGCGCCGTACGTCCGGGCGAGAGCCGCCTCCTCGGGCTTGTCGGCGTTGGTCCATACGCCCATCCGCCGGAAGCCGTCGGCCCAGTCCAGGATCGTGCGCAGGTTGGGCTGGTCCTCGAAGCGGGCCGAGACGGTCGGCATCGAGCCCAGGAAGACCTCGCCGGTCGAGCCGTCGACGCTGATCCAGTCGCCTTCCGAGAACGTGACCCCGGTCTCGATGCTGCGGGCAGAGCCGGCGGCGTAGTCAACGACGAGCTCGGCGCAGCCGGCCACACACGGCTTGCCGATCTGGCGGGCGACCACCGCGGCATGGGACGTCGCGCCGCCGCGGGCGGTCAGGATGCCCTGGGCGACGGCCATCCCATGGAAGTCGTCCGGCGAGGTCTCGATCCGGACAAGGACCACTTTCTCGCCCCGGCCGACCCAGGCGACGGCATCGTCAGCCGAGAAGACGGCCCGGCCGACGGCCGCGCCAGGCGAAGCGTTCAGGCCGCGAGCGATCCGGGTTGCGGAGGCCCGTGCGGCCGGATCGTACTGGTCGCGCAGGAGCTGGTCGACATGGGCCGGCTCAATCCGGCCGATCGCCTCCTCCTTCGTGATCACGCCCTCGCCGACCATGTCGACGGCGATCTTCACGGCGGCCGCGGCCGTGCGCTTCGCGCTCCGGGTCTGGAGCATGAACAGGCGTCCGCGCTCGATCGTGAACTCGAGGTCCTGGACGTCGCGGTAGTGGCGTTCGAGCCGCTCGGCGATCTGCTGGAACTCGGCGTAGGCCTGGGGCAGGTCGCGGGCCAGGTTGCTGATCTCCTGGGGCGTCCGGATGCCGGCCACGACATCTTCGCCCTGGGCGTTGGTGAGGTACTCGCCGTAGAGGACCTTCTCGCCGGTGTTCGGGTCGCGNNAGGTCGTGGCGGATCTTCTGGTTCTCGCGGTAGTCGTGGGCGCGCTTGCCGAACCACGACTCGAAGACAGCCTTGATCGCCAGGTCGAGCTGGTCGAGCGGATCGCTCGGGAAGTCGCGCCCGGTCTCGGCCTTGACGATGGCCCTGAACGCGTCGCTGACCTGCTGGAGGGCCGCCGCGTCGAGATCGGTGTCCTGCTTCGCGCCGTGGACCTCCTTGGCCCGGTCGAGCGCCTCGTCGAACTTCTCGGCATCGACGCCCATCACGATCCGGCCGAACATCTGGATGAAGCGCCGATAGGCGTCCCAGCCGAAGCGCTCGTTGCCGGTCAGCGCGATCAGGCCGTGCAGGGTGTGCTCGTTCAGGCCCAGGTTGAGGACGGTGTCCATCATCCCGGGCATCGAGAACTTGGCGCCGGAGCGGACCGAGACGAGGAGCGGGTTGGCCGGGTCGCCGAAGCCCTTGCCGCTCAGCCCCTCGACCTCATGGACCGCCTCGAGGACGTCCTGCCAGAGGCCTTCTGGCAGCTGCTCGCCGGCTGCGAAGTAGTCGTTGCAGGCCTCGGTCGTGATCGTGAAGCCGGGCGGCACCGGCAGGCCCGCGATCGTCATCTCGGCCAGCCCCGCGCCTTTGCCACCGAGCAGGTCGCGCATCGCCGCGCTGCCCTCGGCCCGTCCGCCGCCCCAGGCATAGATGTAGCGCCTGGCGGCGACGTGAGGACGGTCGGTCGTGGCAGTCTCGGTCATCGGGGGTGAAGCTCCTTGTATCGACGCTCAGGTCGTGCGGGGCGTGTTCAGCGGATTGTACCCGTGGGCCTTCCGCACCTCCGGTTGTGGATCGGTTGCGGGGTTCCGGTGGCTCCGTGCGCGGCCCGGCGGCGGCGTCGCCGGCCGCTCGGCGTCCCAGATATCGCGGGCCACACGGCACGTGCCCAGGCCCCGGGCCTTGGCCTCAAGGCGCCCGTTTCGAGCCTCCAGGCGCCAAATATCGCCACCATTCTTAGCGAACAGATTGCACGCTCTGTAATGCGGTCCCTGGTCCGCATTCGGCCTGGCCGAAGCCGCGTCTGAGCACGAAATCCGCTGAGCAGGCCGACCGAGGCGGCGAAAGCGCGCCGCCGAATGCCTTTTCGGGCGGTTCCAGCCGTCAGCTAAGGATGGTGGCGATATTCGCGCGGTCAGCCCACGGGGCGGAGCAACTCGTCGATCGAGGCGGTCGCGACGACCCCCTTCACGCTGCGCGCGAGCTCCGCGTCGAGGGTCACCAGCGCATCGGCTTGGAGCTGGGTGAGGGCGACGTACTCAGCGTCGTACGTCGAGGCCCAGCCGAGCTGGTCGGCGATCTCCCAGGCACGGCGCTGGAGCACGCCATCGCCGAGCAGCCGGATCGGCAGCTTCCCGATCCAGGCCAGGCGTTCACGCGCGACGCCGGCCGGGATCTCGCCACGCTGGACGGCCTCGTGCAGAACCGACAGCACCTGGGATCGAAGGAGCGTCGGAGCGAGGAGCTGATGCGCGGCAGGCACCTCGAGCCCGGTGCTCGCCAGCTCCAGGACGGCGCTCGCGTCGACGACGAACCTGGTCATCGCTATTCGTCGTCGTTGACGGCGGGATCGATGCCCTCGGCGGCGGCCAGCTTGGGCTCCTTGCCCTTCGGCCAGTACAGCTCCTTGCGGATCGCCTCCTCGGCGAAGCCCAGGGCCCGGAACGTGGCTTCGGCGTTCAGGATCATGTCCGGGTTGCCGCAGATGTAGGCGATGGCGTTATCAGGCGTCAGCCCGAACTCGCGGCAGACCGGCTCGACGATCGCCTCGACCCGGCCGAGGCGGCCGGTCCAGTCCGCATTGCGCGGGTCGGCGGCCCGCGACACGCTCGGCAGGTAGGTCACCGGGAACGTTCCGTCGCGCTGCCAGCCCTCGACCAGATCGCGATAGCCGAGCTCGTCCTGGTACGAGACCCCGTTCAGGAAGAGGGCCGGTCGCGACGCGCCGTCGATGATCAGGGTCCGGATCATCGACACGAATGGCGCGTTGCCCGTGCCCGACGAGATGAACAGGTGGGTCCGCTGGTCGTTCGGCTGGAGCATGAACTTGCCCTTCGGGCCAATCATCCGCATCCGGTGGCCGAGGGGCAGCTCCCACAGCAGCGGCGTGAACAGGCCGCCCTCGACGAGGCGAACGTAGAGCTCGTAGCCCTCGGCGGCGGTTCGCGGCGACGAGGCGACCGAGTACGGCCGCTGGACCATCCGGCCGCCGACGAGGACCCCGATCGTCATGTACTGGCCGGGCTCGAAGGGCACCGGCTCCCCGTCGAAGCGGATCGTGAAATAGGCCAGGCTGGACGTCTCGTCCGAGCGGGCGACGAGGGTCGCGTTGTACTGCGGCGCGTCGGCCTCGACCTGGCCCGGATCGATCACGTCGAGCACGTCAGCCGCCGGCCGCGGCGGCGTAGACCCAGGCGCCGGCGACGATCCCGAGGACGATCGCCAGGGCGGCCAGGACGAGCAGCCAGGCGCCGCGGCGAACTCCTCGTCGGTCATCGGGGACCGAGCGCATGCCCAGGAACACGACGGTGATCGAGCCGACGATCCCGGCCGTCCCGACCAGGAATCCGGCGATCGCCAGCCAGGGCGGCGCGTAGCGGGCCGGCGTCGTGATCATCGTTGTCCGCTGCTCATGGCCGGGCCGCGGCCAGCCGGTCGAGGACCACCCGCTTGACCTGGTCCACGCCCACCCGCTCCTGGGTCATCGAGTCGCGGTCGCGGATCGTGACTGCGCCGTCCTCGAGCGAGTCGACGTCGACGGTGACACAGAATGGCGTGCCGATCTCGTCCTGGCGGCGGTAGAGCTTGCCGATCGCGGCCGTGTCGTCGTAGACGGCCATCACGTCGCGCTTCAGGTCGTCCTTGATCCGGTGGCACAGCTCGACGATCTCGGGCCGCTTCTTGAGCAGCGGCAGGACGGCCACCTTGTACGGCGCCAGGTCGGGATGGAGGGCGAGCGAGACGCGGGTCTCGCCCTTGACCTGCTCCTCGCGATAGGCGTCGATCAGGAACGTGAACGCGGCCCGGTCGGCACCGGCCGCGGTCTCGACGATCCACGGGATGTAGTGTTCCTCGGTCGCCGGGTCGAAGTACTCGAGGTTCTGGCCCGACGCGGCAGCATGGCGCGACAGGTCGAAGTCGCCCCGGTTGTGGATACCCTCGAGCTCCTTCCAGCCGAACGGGAAGCGGTATTCGATGTCGATCGCCTTCCTGGCGTAGTGAGCCAGCTCGTCCGGGGCGTGCTCCCGGTAGCGCAACCGGGCCGGGGTCACGCCATACGCCTCGTACCACGCCCGGCGGCGGGGCAGCCAGTCGTCGAACGCGGCTGCCGCTGGCGGGCCGCCGGGGGCCACGAAGTACTGCATCTCCATCTGCTCGAACTCGCGCATCCGGAAGACGAAGTTGCCCGGGCTGATCTCGTTCCGGAAGCTCTTGCCGATCTGGGCGATCCCGAACGGGATCTTCTTGCGGCTCGATTCGCGGACGTTCTTGAAGTTGACGTACGAGCCCTGGGCCGTCTCCGGCCGAAAGTAGATGACCGACGACTCGTCCTGGACCGGACCCATGTTCGTCTGGAACATCAGGTTGAACTGGCGCGGCGCCGAGAGCGGACCGCCGTCGTTGGGGCAGATCAGGTGGTAGCGCTCGATCACGGCCGGATCTGACAGGTCGGCCACGGTCAGCGCCTCGGCCCCGGGCAGCTCATCGAGGCGGTAGCGCCGGTGGCAGGTCGCGCACTCGACGAGTGGGTCGGAGAAGGAGCCGACGTGACCGGAGGTGACCCACACCTGAGGGTGCATCAGGATCCCGGCATCCAGCCCCACGATGTCGTCCCGCTCCTGGACCATCGCCCGCCACCAGGCTCGCTTGACGTTGTTCTTGAGCTCGACCCCCAGCGGCCCGTAGTCCCACACGGCGTTGATCCCGCCATAGATCTCCGAGCTGGGGAAGACGAAGCCGCGCCGCTTGCTGAGCGAGACGATCGTCTCGAGGCTGGCGATCGACGGGGCGACGTCGTTCGGGTTTGACGCCTGCACGTCCGCGGTCTCGGTCACCCCTCGAGTCTAGCCGAGCCGCAGGCGGGTCGGCCGGATCCGGATCGGGTCGGGATAGTCGCGCGAGAACGATTCGGGCGTCCAGCCGTTGGCCTTGATCAGCCCACCGTACTTAGCCAGGTAGGCCGGCACCGCGGACGCCGGTGGCGAGCCGGGCTCGAGCCGGGCGAGCGCCTCGAACGTGACGATGTCGTCGCCCGTCCGATCACTGTTCAGGTGGATCGAGACGTGGCCGTTGGCCGCGACGTTGCGCGCCCGTGGCGCACCGGCCCGGCTGTAGACGACGAACTCGCCCTCGGTCCACAGGAACCAGACGGCCGAGCTTTGCGGGCGGCCATCGGCGGTGACCGTGGTCAGCCAGGCGATCAGCTCGGTCTCAAGGCGGCCGAGGACGGCCCGGCCCGCCTCGGTCGCCGGATCGGGCAGCGGGCCGGACGTTGTCATCGGTGCGTCTCAACGGGCTGTGGCGCGTCGGGGACCCGGCGTGCCAGCCGCGGGCCGGGGCCGGCCCGGACCAGGTCCAGGAAGGGCAGCGATCGGGCGTCGCGCTCGAGACTGACCCGGACGAAGTCGCGCATCGCCGCCTCGACCTCGCGCTCGACGAGGAGCGGGACCCGCAGGGCGGCGAGCGCGGCGATGTCGAGGCGCTGGTAGGCCTTGAGCAGCTTGAGGGCATCGAGGCTGAGGCCCGCCCGGTCGGCCGGCGGGCCCTGCTCGCGCTGGCACAGGACACCACCCAGGGGCGGCACCCAGCGGAACGAGTCGGCCAGCTCGAGCATCCTGTCGCATTCGACGCAGCGGTCCACCTCGGGCCGCATCCCCAGCTCGTCGGTCAGGTGCATCTCGAACCAGCGGGCCACCCGGCCGGGTTGCATGCCCGCGTCGAGCAGCTCGTAGGCCCGCTTGAGGATGGTATAGATCGGCTCGGCGGGATGGCGTTCCTCGAGCGACCGGTCGGCCAGCTCGGCCAGGTACCAGGCGGTCGCGGTGGACTCGAGCGAGTCGCGCAGAGCCAGCCAGGCGTGCCCGACGCTGACCTGGGTGACGACGTCGAATGTCCGCCCATGGGCCAGCTGCAGGCGCAGCTCGGCGAACGGCTCGACGCTGCCGCCCAGCCGGCTGGTCGGCCGGCGGACGCCCTTGGCGATCACCTTGACCTTGCCTTCGTTGGGCGTGATCAGGGTCAGGACCCGGTCGGCCTCACCGAGGTCGAAGCGCGACAGGACGATCGCGTCGGTCGACCACAGGCGCTTGATGGGCATGCCATCACGGTAGCATCGGCGGCCCTCGAGCGACGGCCGGCGCCCAACCCGCTACCGGGAACGTGCAGGTTTGCGTGTACACTCGTTGGGCGATGAGAGCGACCAGCCCAGAGCTCGATCCGGCCATCCTGATCGCCGCCACCGAGGACGAGATCCTGCGCCTGGTCGGCGACCAGGACGAGTCCACCCGGGGGCTCTACGAGATGGTCCGCTACCACCTCGGCCTCGACGGCAGCGGCTCGGCCGGCAAGCGGATGCGACCCCTCCTCGGATTGCTGGCGTATGCCTCGATCACCGGTGAGTACGAGCCGGCCCTGCCCGGCGCGGCGGCCGTCGAGCTCGGCCACAACTTCAGCCTGATCCACGACGACATCGAGGACGCCGACATCGAGCGTCGCCATCGGCCCACGCTCTGGTCGCTGCACGGCATCCCCCAGGCGATCAACACCGGCGACGCCGTCTTCGTCCTCAGCCGAATCGCCCTTCACCGGCTGACCGAGCTCGGCTTCAGCGACACCAAGGTCCTCCGCCTGATGCGCCTGTACGACGAGACCTGCCTGGCCCTGTGTGAGGGCCAGTACATCGACATCCGGACCTCCGGCCACGACGACCCGATGACCGTCGAACTGTACTTCGACATGATCGGGCGGAAGACCGCCGCCCTGATCTCGGCGGCGATCGAGGCCGGCGCCCTCCTGGCGACCGACGACGAGGGCGTGATCGCCCGCTACCGGGCCTTCGGCTGGGCCCTCGGCCTGGCCTTCCAGCTCAACGACGACCTGCTCGGTATCTGGGGCGCCCAGCAGGCGACCGGCAAGGAGCCGTCCGACCTGGCCCGCCACAAGAAGACGCTGCCGGTGCTGTACGCCCTCCAGAATGGATCGGCCGAGGAGCACAACCGGCTCATGACCCTGTACGCCACGTCCGCGCCCAGCCTGGCCGAGGTCGCCGAGGCCGTCGCGATCCTCGAACGGACCGGCGCCCGCGACTACACCCGCGACCAGGCCCACCGCTATCGGGACGAGGCCCTGGCCGAGCTCGACGCGGCCGGCGTCGTCCTGCCCGAGGCCCGGGCGGCCCTCGAGTCGATCATCGTCCGGGTCATCAGCGCCTAGGCCTGGCGTGACAGAGCCGATCAGCCCGGGAGCGGTCCATCTCCGGGAGATCACGGACGCGAATCGCGAGGCAGTCGTGGCAGTCCACGTCGCACCCGGCCAGGATCAGTTCGTCGCGCCAGTCGCCCGGTCGATCGAGGAGGCCGCCAGGACGCCCGAAGGCAACCCCTGGTTCCGCGCGATCTACGCCGGCGACGAGCCGGTCGGCTTCGTGATGCTTAGCTGGGCGGTGACCCCGACGGAGGACATCATCGGGCCGTGGTTCCTGTGGCGGCTGCTCATCGACCAGCGCCAGCAGCGCCGGGGGCTCGGCCGGGCGGCCCTCAAGCTGGTCGTGGACCTGATCCGGGCCGAGGGCGCCACCGAGCTGCTGACGAGCTACCATCCCGGCGAGGGCGAGCCGTGGCCGTTCTACGAACGCTTCGGCTTCCGGCCGACCGCCGCGATCGCCCACGGCGAGATCGTGCTCAGCCTGGACCTCCAGCAGCCCGCCGCGACACCTTCGCCGGACGGTCCTTGGGCGACCTGAGGTCCAACCCTCAGCGATCGTCCTCGTCGCCCGCCGAATCATCGTCCGGGTCGCGCTGCCTGACGGCGAGCACCTTGCCCACCCGCCGGCCGTCCGTCGTCTCCACGGTCAGCTTCAGCCCTTCGAGGCGGACCTCGTCGCCCGGCCGGGGGACGTGTCCCAGGCGGTGGAAGATCAGCCCGCCGACGGTGTCGTACTCGTCCTCGTCCTCGAGCGGGATCGAGATATCGAACGTCTCGCCCAGCTCGTCGACGTCCACTCGGCCGTCGATCCGGGCCTCGTCGGGCGACAGCCGGACGATCATCGGCTCCTCGACGTCGTACTCGTCCTGGATCTCACCGACGATCTCTTCGAGGAGGTCCTCGATCGTGAGCAGGCCGGCGGTCCCGCCGTACTCGTCGAGGACGATCGCGATGTGGACCTTGCGCCGCTGGAACTCGTGGAGGAGGTCGTCGATCGACATCGATTCGGGCACGAAGAGCGGCGTCCGGAGCAACGCCTTGACGGTCGGCCGGGCGTTCGCCTCGACCTTCAGGACCGGCAACAGGTCCTTGGCGTAGACGATCCCGATGACCCCGTCGATCGAATCCTCGTAGACCGGCACCCGGCTGTGGCCCCCCTCCACGATCAGGTCGATCGCCTCGTCGAGGGTCGCCGAGACGGGCAGGGCCACGATCGCGATCCGGGGGACCATCACCTCGTGCAGGCGGCGATCGCCGAGCTCGATCACGGCGTTGATCATCTGCTCCTCTTCGGCCTCGAGGATGCCCTGCTCTCCGCCGCGCTCGACGATCAGCTTGAGCTCCTCGGCGGTCATATCGGCATCGCTCGATGCCTGTACCCCGAGGAGCCTCGTGATCCCGCTGGTGAGCCGGGTCAGGAACCACACGATCGGGCCGAGGACTCGGGCGATCCATTCGACCGGTCCGGCGACCAGCATCGCCAGGCGCTCGGCGTAGGCCAGGCCGATCGACTTCGGGACCAGCTCGCCGAAGACGATCGTGAACAGGGCGAGCAGGACGGTCACGATCAGCAGGGCGAGCCCGTTGGCTCCGTCGCCGATCGCGGGGAAGGCCGTCTTCAGGCCATCGGCCAGCTTGGTGCTGAGGTTGACCGCGGCATAGGCCGAGGCGAAGAAACCGAGCACGGTCAGCCCGAGCTGGACGACCGCCAGGAAGCGCCCAGGATCGTCCTTCAACCGGCGGACTCGCCGGGCGCGCCGATTGCCGTCCTCGGCCAACTGGTCCAGCCGGCTGCGGCGGACCGAGATGATCGCGATCTCGGCCGACACGAAGAAGCCCTCCAGGATGGTGAGGACGACGATGACCAGGAGCTCGGGCAGGTTCGTCATCCGGGCGGCAGGTCCTCGGGCTCGGGCCGCGGATCACGCAGGCGGGCGGGCACCCCGACCGCCAGCTTGCCGGCCGGCACGTCGCGGTTGACGACCGCGCCGGCGCCGGTCCGGGCGCCGGGACCGATCTCGACCGGCGCGATCAGCATCGTGTCGACGCCGATGAACGCATCGGCCCCGATCGTCGTCCGCTTCTTGCGCCTGCCGTCGAAGTTGGCGGTGATCGTGCCCGCCCCGATGTTCGTACGGGCACCGACCTGGGCGTCGCCGATGTAGCTCATGTGGTGCTGCTGGACGCCCGGGTCGAGCCGGCTGTTCTTGACCTCGGCATAGTTCCCGAGCTTGGACCCGGTGCCGATCGAGCTGCCCGGCCGGAGATGGGCAAACGGCCCGATCTGGACAGAATCCTCGACCTCGGACGATTCGAGGATGCTGGCCAGGATCCGGCAATCCCGGCCGACCTGGGTGTCCACGAGCTGGCTGCCCATGCCGATGACCGTGCCCCCGCCAACCCGGGTCGAGCCGCGCAGGCGGACGTTCGGCTCGAGGGTGACATCGGCCTCGAGGACGACCGAGGCGTCGACATAGGCCGTCGTCGGATCGTGCATCGTGACCCCGGCCAGCAAGTGCCGTTCGTTGATCCGGGCCTGCAGCGCGAAGGTGGCCTCGGCCAGCTCGGCCCGGTGATTGATCCCGTCCAGGGTTCCGTCGTCGGGGACCTGGATCGAGCCCACCGGCCGGCCGTCGGCCCGGGCGAGGGCCACCAGGTCGGTGATGTAGATCTCGCCGGTCACCGCCGACGGCAGCAGGTCGGCGAGCCGGGCCCCGACCCAGGCCGCGTCGAAGGCATACAGCCCGCTGTTGACCTCCTCGATCTCGAGCTCGTCCTGGGAGGCGTCCCGGGCCTCGACGATCCGCTCGATCTCGCCGTCATCGTCGCGGACGACCCGCCCCAGCCGTCCCGGATCGGCGGTGATCACGCTGATCAGCGAGACGGCCGCAGCCGAGGCGCGGTGAGCGGCAAGCAGGGCGTCGAGCAGGTCTGCCTCGACGAGGGGCACGTCGCCGGACAGGACCAGGAGCTCAGCCGGCGGCGGACCGGCCAGCGACGCCAGGCCGGCCAGGCCAGCAGCCAGCGCGTCGCCCGTCCCGCGCGGCTCGGCCTGGCGAGCGGTGTCGGCGCGGTTCGCGACCGCGTCGCGGACCGCCTCGACCGGCGGCGACCAGATGACGAGCGGCCGGCCGCCGGTGGCGGCCTCCGCGGCGTCGAGGACGTAGTCGATCAGGGGCCGGCCACAGATCGGATGGAGCACCTTGGGCAGGCGTGACTTCATACGCGTGCCGAGCCCCGCGGCCAGGACGATCGCCCGTGTGCGCGCGAGCTTCGGTTGGGGTGTCATGCGTTGGGCGGAGCGTAGGGGCCGCCGCGCGGCGGTGTCAACGTCGGTCAGCCGGCCCTGGTGGCGATCAGCTCGATCTCGACCCGGGCGCCCTTGGGCAGGGCGAGGACGCCGATCGTCGTGCGTGCCGGGGGTGGATCGGGCATGTACCGGCCGTAGACCGCGTTCATCGCCGCAAAGTCGTTGATGTCGACCAGGAAGACCGTCATCTTGACGACGTCGGCCATCGTCCGCCCGGCGCTGGCCAGGACGGCGGCCAGGTTGTCGAGCACGCGCTCGGTCTGGGTCGTGATGTCGCCCTCGACCAGGGCCCCGGTCGCCGGCTCGAGGTGGACCTGGCCCGAGCAGAACAGGAAGTCGCCGGCGGCGACGGCCTGGCTGTACGGCCCGACCGCGGCCGGCGCGGCGGTAGTGGCGAATGCCTGGCGATCCATGGACCTGACTCCTCTTGGCGGGCTACGGCTGGCTGGGCGACCGGCTGGTTGGCTGGCCGGCGATGGTCGTCGCCGCGCTGAACGGCCGACCCGCCCCCGGCGCGACCAAAGCGCCGGCCTCGATCGCCGCCTTGACGCTCAGCTCGGCGGCCTGCGCTGCTTCGAGCGAAGGATAGAGGACCCACAGGCTGGGGCCCGAGCCGGACAGCCCGACCGGCCGCCCCGTGAGCCGGGCCAGGGCCCGCCGGAAGGGCACCAGGGCAGGCTCGATCGAGGCGGCCGCCGGCAGCAGGTCGTTGGCCGAGGCGAGGATCCCGGCCCGGTCGCGGAGCGTCCTCGCCGTCAGCCCGCGCTGGAGCTCGCCGGCGAGATGCTCGGAGGTCTGTCGGGTGGCGCCGTTGATCGGCGCGCCACTGGCCGCGTAGGCCGCGAAGACGGCGGTCGTGGGCAGGGCGATCCGGGGCACAACGAGCAGGATTCCCGGCGGCTCGCCGCGAATCGCCGCGGGCAACGCCGTGACCCGCTCGCCGCGGCCCTCGACCAGGGCCAGGCCACCGGCCAGGAAGAAGGCGACGTCGGAGCCCAGCCGGCTGGCAAGGCGCCGGCGTTCGTCGCCCGACAGGACCGCGTCGCCGCCGGCGTCCCACGCCTCGAGCGCGCCGTCAAGCGCGGCGGCCGCATCGCTGCTCCCGCCGGCCAGGCCGGCGGCCACCGGGATCCGCTTGTCGAGGCGGGCGGCCAGGGCCGGCGTCGGGNNACGCACCGCCGATCGCGACGCGGGCCGCAGCGATCGCGCGCAGGACGAGGTTATCGGCGACCGGCCCGAGGTCCGCCTGGTCGAGGCCCTCGCCCACGACATGGAGGGTGTCCGTGGCCCCCGCTGCCGGCGCGAGCGACAGGCGGTCGGCCAGGCCGAGGGGCGCCATGATCGAGTGCAGGGCATGGAAGCCGTCGGGCCGCCGGCCGAAGATCGCCAGGGTCAGGTTCACCTTCGCCGGCGCCAGCCGGACGACCGGCCCCAGCCGCCGCTCCGGTTCGCTCACCCGTCGTCCCGGGCCGGCGGACCGGCGGGCCGGGNNCCTCGAGCAGGCGCAGCCACTCCCCCACGGCGAGGGTCTGCGGCCGCCGGTCCGGGTCGATCGCCGCCTGCTCGAGGGCCGCGGCCATCCGCTCCGCGGAGACGGGCAGCTGCCGGGTGAGGACGTTGTGGATCATCTTCCGGCGCTCCCGGAAGGCGGCCTGGACCAGCCGCCAGAGGGCGTCCTCGGCGGCCGGGTCGAGTCGGTCGTCTTCGGCGTACGGCTCGACCACGATCACCGCCGACTCGACCGCCGGCGCGGGCTCGAAGGCGGCCGGCGGGACGCGCCGGACGATCCGGACCGCGGCGTGGTACTGGACGAAGACCGACAGGTAGCTNNCGATCCGCTCGGCCACCTCGCGCTGGACCATCAGCACCAGCCGCCGCGGCCGGGGCGGCTCACCGAGGAGCCGGTGGAGGATCGGGCTGGTGATGTGATAGGGCAGGTTGGCCACGACGTCGTACGGCTGGGGCAGGAGGCGGGTCAGCGGCTGGTCGAGGGCGTCGCCTTCGATCAACCGGAGCGAGCCCGCTCCCGGCGGACGCCCGAGCTCCGCAGCGAACCGCTCGCGGAGGACGCCGGCCAGGCCCGGGTCGAGCTCGACGGCCGTCACCGTCGCACCGGCGTCGAGCAGGCCACCGGTCAGGAAGCCGAGACCGGGGCCGATCTCGAGGACGTTGCCACCTGGCTCGGGGGCCGCCTCGGCCAGGATCGCCTCGAGGACGTCGACGTCGACCAGGAAGTTCTGACTGAGCGAGTGGCGGGCATGGAGGCCCGACTGACGAAGCGTCCGCCGGATCGCCGCCGGATCGACCCGGACCGGGCCGGCCGGGCTCATCGAGCGGCCAGCGGCAGGTTCGGCCGGGCGTCAAGGTCGAGGCCGGCCCGCGCCCCGGCCAGGAAGCCGCGGCCACCGGCGGCCCCGATCATCGCCCCGTTGTCCGTGCACAGGCCGGGCCGCGGGATGTGGAGCGGCAGGCCGAGCGTCGCGGCCTCGGCCCCCAGCCGGTCGGCCAGGACGCGGTTGGCCGCCACCCCGCCGCCAACGACGATCGAGCGGGCGCCAATCGCCTTGGCGGCCCGCGCTGTCTTGCGGGCGAGGACGTCGATCACGGCGTCCTGGAAGCCCCAGGCGAGCTCGGCGACGACGGCCGCCGGCAAGGCGACCGCCGGCTCGGCGAGCGGCAGGCCGGCGTCCTTCCGGGCGGCGTCGATGATTCGCCGGGCGGCCGTCTTCAGGCCGCTGAAGCTGAAGTCGTAGCTGTCCCCCAGCCAGGCCCGCGGAAAGGCCACGTCCCGGCGCGTCGCGTCGGCCGCCGCGGCCATGATCGCCGGCCCGCCCGGGTAGGACAGGCCAAGCAGCCGGCCGACCTTGTCGAATGCCTCGCCGGCCGCGTCATCGACCGTCTCGCCGAGCAACCGGTAGCTGCCGTGGCCGCCCATTTCGGCCAGGAACGTGTGGCCGCCGGAGACGACCAGGGCCACCAGCGGAAACTCCGGCTCGGGACGCTCGCCTTCGCCCGGATCGAGCAGCCAGGCGGCCTCGACGTGGCCGTCGAGGTGGTTCACCCCGATCAGCGGCTTGCCCTCGACATAGGCCAGCGCCTTGGCGAAGTTCACCCCGACGAGCAGCGAGCCGGCCAGGCCCGGTCCGTAGGTCACCGCGACGGCATCGATGTCGGACCAGGCCAGCCCGGCATCCTGCCAGGCGGCGTCCAGGACGGGCACGATCCAGCGCAGGTGGGCCCGGGCGGCAATCTCGGGCACGATCCCGCCGGTCGCGGCATGGAGGGCCACCTGGCTGGCGACGACGTTGGCCAGGATGCGCCGGCCATTCTCGACGAGTGCGATGCCCGTCTCGTCGCAGCTCGATTCGATCGCCAGGACCAGCGGACCGCTCATCGGCCGCGTACCGTGTCGGTGCCCGGCACGGCCAGCTTGACCGGGTCCGGGGCGGCTTCGAGGGCGGCCCGCCGGGCGGCCAGCCGGGCGACCATCTCCGGTGAGCGGAGGGGCTCGGTGGTCATGATCAGGGCGTCCTCGTTGTTGTCGGTGTAGTAGCGCGGTCGGAGGCCCACCGGCCGGAACCCGAACTTCTCGTACAGCCGCCGGGCAGGCAGGTTCGACAGGCGGACCTCGAGGGTCGCCTCGGTCGCCCGCCGGTCGAGGGCGACGTCGAGGAGCGCGACGAGGAGCCGTTCGGCGAGGTGGTTCCGCCGCCACGCCGGGGCGATTGCGAAGGTCGTGACGTGGGCCTCGTCGACCATCAGCCACAGGCCGGCGAAGCCCGCGATCTCCTCGCCGACGCGGACGACGAGGTAGTGGGCCAGCTTGTTGGTCTCGAGCTCGGTCCGGTAGGCATTGGTCGGCCAGGGCGCCGAGAAGGCCGCCCGCTCGATCGCCTGGATCGCGGACAGGTCGTCGAGGACCATCGGTCCGACGGCCACCCTCAGTGGGGGTCGCGCGACCACTCGATCGATCCACTCAGGGCCGCAACGCCGCGCGGCAGGCTGGCGTACTCCGGGACGAGGCGGGCGAGGTCGTCCGAGTCGCCGGCGGCCAGCCGGGCCGCGGCCAGGCGAAGCAGGCTGGAGCCCAGGCGCGCCTGGGCCACCAGCCCCCGGGCCAGGGCGTCGGCCGGGGCCCGGCCGTCGAGGTCGACCGCCAGCAGCTCGGTGCCCGGCGCGATCACCGGCTCGGTCCCGGCCGGCAGCAGCCGGCTGCCCTGGTCGTCGACCAGGACCCGGTCGCGCGGGCCGGCCGGCAGGAGCAGGGCTCGCCCCGCAGTCGTCAGGTCGTCGGACGCGGTCAGCAGGGCGATCGCGGTCGGGACCCCGACGATCGGGATGGCGAGCGCATGGGCCAGGCCCTTGGCCGTCGCCAGGCCGACTCGCAGGCCGGTGAAGGCGCCTGGCCCGGTGCCGACCACGATCCCGCCCAGTGCCGCCGGCCCGAGGCCGGCGCCGTGCAGCAGCCGGTCGATCGCGGCCAGGAGCTCCTCGCCGTGGCGCTGCCCGGCCGGCCAGCTGGCGACGACGGGCGGACCTGGCTGTCGTTCGAGGGCGACGACCGCCCGGCTCGTCGCCGTATCGAGCGCGAGCAGCGGCCCGCGCGACGCGAGGATCACGAGATCGCCGCCACGTAGCGCTCGAGGCCGGCCTCGGTGGCGGTCAGCTGGAGCGTCCGCGGCTCGTCAGCGGACCCCGTGAACTCGATGTCGAGGCGGTCAGCCGGGAGAGCCGGGCCGAGGCGCTCGGCCCACTCGACCAGGGTGACGCCAGCCGCCTGGCGCTCGTCGAGCAGGCCGCCGTCGAGCGCGTCGGTGGCGTCGTCGAGCCGGTACAGGTCGAGGTGGAAGAGCGGTAGCCGGCCCTCGTACTCGGCCATCAGCACGTAGCTCGGCGAGTTGATCGTGGCCGTCACCCCGAGGCCCTGGCCGAAGCCCTTGGCGAACTGGGTCTTGCCGGCGCCGAGCTCGCCATGCAGGGCGATCAGGTCGCCCGGCCGGGCGACGCTGGCGAGGGCGGCAGCGATGGCGCGGGTGGCCTCCGGCGAATCCGAGTGGATCAGGCGGACGAGCACGCGCGGCTGGGTGGCGGGCATGGCCCGAGGGTACCCGAACCGCCGGCGGCTGGTCCGCTCAGCTGAAGCGTTCGAGGTCGGGCAGCGGGACCACGGCGAGCGAGCCATCGTCGAGCTCGATCGTGGCCGCATCGAGCTGGACGCCGGCCGCGAAGCGGCGCCGGCCGGCCGGCGCGTGCCAGCGGCCTTCCCGCCCGGCGAGCTCACCATGGCGGATCCGGACCCAGTCGGCGGCCACCTCCGGCCGTTCGAGGGGCGGGTCCACGACGAGCAGGGGTGGGTCGGAGACGATCCCCACTTCGCGGCCTTCGAGCGACTCGAAGAGGCGTACCAGGGGGCTCGGAATCGGGCGTCGGAAGGTCCCATCGAGGACGAGCACGGCGAACGGGGCGATCGCCTGCAGGCTCGCCCGCTGGCGGGCCTCCGAGGCGACCAGGTCACGCAGGTCCTTGCCGGCCAGGCCCGGCACGACGATGCCCCGGACGCCCATCGCCCGGGCCCGGCTGATCGTCTCAGAGTCGAGCCGGCCACCAACGACCAGGATCGAGCCGGCCCGGCCGACATCGAGGCTGCCGCGCAGGCCGGCCTCGCCGGGCACCAGCTCGAGCCGGCCGCGGGTCGGGCCACCGGCGGCAAAGGCGCCGGGGACACCGTAGCCCGCCAACGAGATCCCGATCCCCCGCCCGGCCACCACCTCGCGGACGATCCCGGCAGCGGGCGCCTCGAGGAGCTCGATGTGCTCGCCGCTGACGACCCGCCAGCGGCCCGCCTCGGCCAGCAGCACCTCGCCGGCCGACGTCCGCGGCCGGCGCCGGCGGAGCATCACTCCCGATTCATGGCCGTCGCCGGCCCACCAGTCGCCCGGCGTCAGGCCGGTCGCCGCATCACCCTCGTCGGGCACCGTCGGTGGCCCAACCTCCAGGCGGGGATCCCGCCGCCGTTCGGCCAGGCCGAGACCCGCGGTGACTGGCTCGCCGGCTCCGACCAGGATCCGGTCGCCCGGATTCAGCTCAAACCAGGTCGTCGGGGCGAGGACGACCAGGGCCCGGCTGGGAACCGCCGCCGAGATCGTCGCGAACTCAGACATCGAGGCCCGGCCAGAGGGCCGCCTGCCAGGCGCCGAGCAGCGCCCGCCGCCGCTCGAGCCGGTCGGGCAGGCGCAATGGGACATCGCGCAGGTCGATCAACAGGCCGCCCAGTCCCCCGCAGACCTCGATCCGGGCATGCCTGGCCCGGCGGCCAAGGTCGACCTGGTCGCGGAAGTGGAACTCGGCGATCCCGAGCTGGCCCGGCGGCAGGTCGATCAGCTGCAGCCCGCCCGGCAGCAGATCGACCTCGCTGGTGCCGGTCTCGCCGTGGATCACCAGCCGCCCGGCGCTCTTGCCGGCACGCAGGCCGGCCGGGGTGACGACCGAGCCAAGCGGCACGAGGAGGTCCTCGGCCAGCTCCGCCAGGAGCGTCTGGCGCTCGAACCGGTCGGCGATCGTGCCCAGCGGAGCGAGCAGCCGGGCGTGGTCCCAGGCCAGCTGGCTGGCGCCCGGCCGACGGACGAGGTCGGCCAGGGCGAGGGCGATCGCGGGACCGGGCGCCACCGCCCACGCACCACCGGCGACCACGATCAGGTCCGGGGCGGGCAGCTCGCTGATCTCCGGCGTCGCTTCGACCAGCCGGGCGAGGGCCGCCCGGGCGGCCGCATAGCGGACGACCGCGCCGGCCCCGTACGCCTCGCCCCACGGGGTGAGGTGCAGCTCGCGCAGCCGATCTCGCATCCGGTGCCGGTCGAGCGGGATCGACGACCAGGCCAGGACGCCATCGACGAGGGCGTCGTCCGGCTCGCCGGCCGGCGCCAGGGCGGCCTGGCCGACGTGGGCCGCCGGCACCTCGAGACCCTCCGGGCCGGCCAGTGCCCGAGTTCCGCCGCCCAACCCGATCTCGACCACCTCGATCCGCCGGTCGAGGATCGCGGCCAGGTCAACGATCGCCCGGACGAGTGCATGGCGGCCATCCGCCGATCCGGGGTGGATCGCGTCGAGCAGCCGGCGGAGGCCGGATCCCGGTGGGTCGCCGGCCGTGGCGGCCGGGCCGTAGGGCAGCGGGGCTCCGTCGCCGTCGGCCGCGAACCGGCCAGCCTCGGTGCGCATAAGGCCGGCCAGCACGATCGGCCGGGCCTGTTCGCGGCCGGCCAGGGCGGCACCGATCGTGGCCAGGCCGGTGACCGCCGGCCGGGGGTCGAGAGCGGCCGACTCACCGGCCGCCAGCAGGACCGCGGCGACGTCGCGCTCGAGGGCCAGGCGGGTCATCGCCACCGGATCGGACAGCTCGAGGCTGAGGCCCGCGGCGCGCCAGCCGGCGGTCGCCGCCAACCGTTCGGCGGCCGCCCGTTCGCGCTCGCTGGTGGCCAGGATCACGAGGCGGGGCAGGTCGGCCGTCCGGGCGACCAGGCGGGGCACGTCGGCGAGGGCCGTCGATCCGAGGCCCAGGTCCGCACAGAGGGCGGGATCGGCCTCGGCCAGCCGGCNNCCAGCCGGGCCGCGATCCGGGCCAGCAGGGCCTCGGGATCGGGGCCGGCCGGGGTCGACTCGGCGGCCAGCAGGCGCTGCCGGCCATTGACTCGGCCGAACAGGGCGGCGGCGGAAGTTGCCGTCCCGAGGTCGAGCGCAAAGGTGGCGCGCTGGTCGGTCGTCACCCGCCCATGCTACCCGGCCGACCCGGGCCCGGTGTCCGAACGCACCGCGGCCCGCCGCGGCGAGCGCGCCGGACGGGCCTCAGGCGTCGAGCGAATCGTCCTCGTCCCACTCCTCGA
>PNAZ01000140.1:0-7911 GCA_003169655.1 Chloroflexota bacterium | reverse complement strand
CCAGCTCGTCACGCTGCTCCTCGGTCCGCTCGGGCGGGAGCATCATCGGACGCCAGCACCTTCGAGGGCGGTCGCCTGGACGGCCTCTTCCGCGTGCATGGCGGCCTGGAAGGCGGCGTAGGCGGCCGCCCCGCGCAGGGCGAAGGTCACCACCTCGACCGAGGGCGAGCGGGGCAGCTCGGAGCGCAAGGCGGCCAGGGTGATCTGGGCGGCCTCGTCAAGGGGATAGCCGCCGACCCCGGTGCCCAGCGCCGGGAAGGCAATCGTACGGACGTCATTCTCGCGCGCCCGGGCCATCGCGTTCTCGACGGCACTCCGGATGGCGAAGGCGCTCGTCCGTCGATCGCGGTCGAGCGAGACCGCATGGATCACCATCCGGGCGGCCAGCTGGCCGGCAGGCGTGACCACGGCATCGCCCAGGCCGAGCGGCCCCTGGCGCACGGCGGCGAACTCGATCGCGTCACCGCCCGCCCGCTTGATCGCCCCGCCGACGCCGGTCGCCATCCACAGGCTGGGGTTTGCGGGATTCACGATCGCGTCCACTTCCAGGTCGCAGATGTCCCCGTTCCAGAGCTGAATCCGAGCCACGATTCCTCCACCCCGCGAGCGTCCGAGCGCCCAGCGGTACCAGCCCGGCATGGTACACCCGGGGCAATCGGCGGGACATCGCGGTAACCACTTCCCACGAGATCGTGGTGCGGGCCCGCGCCACGTCGAGGGCCGTGATCCGCTCGTCGCCCTGCTCCCCGATCAGCACGAACTCGTCGTCGACGGTGACGATCGGCCCGGGCACATCGGTCACGTCGGCCATCACGGCGTCCATGGCCACCGTCCCGACCAGCGGCACCCGCTCGCCCCGGACGAGGGCCTCCGCCCGGTTCGAGCTGGCCCGCGCCCAGCCGTCACCGTAGCCAAGGGGCAAGGTCGCGATCCGGCTGGGGCGGCGGGTCGTGAACGACGGCCCGTAGCTGATCCCGCTGCCCGCCGGCAGGTCGAGGACCCGGATCGGCCGGGCGTGGAGCGAGAGCACCGGCTGGAGGGCGGTGGCGACCGAGCCGCGCTGGGCGTCGGCCGGCAGGTCGTCGGGAAGCAGCCCGTACAGGGCCAGCCCGATCCGGACACCGTCGAGGAGGGGGCTGCTGCCGGCCAGCAGCCCGCCGCTGGCCGCCAGGTGGCGGCGCGGGATCCGGACGAGGTCGGTCCCGAGCAGCTCGATCGCCGAGCTCAGGCGGTCGGCCTGCCCGGCGGTCCGTCGCCGGTCGGCAGGGGCCTGCAGGTGGGACCAGATCCCGGCCAGGCGGACGCCCGGCGAGCTGGCGATCCGGGCGCTCACGGCCGCCAGCGCCTCGGTCGGGATGCCGCCTCGTCCGAGGCCGGTCTCGAGCTCGACGTGGAGCTCGAGCTGGTGCGGGGCATGCTGCCGTCCCCCAGCCCGGGCGACCGAACGGGCCGACTCGATCGCGGCCAGGGTCCGCTCGAGGAGGACCTCATCGCCGACGGTCACTGCGATCCGCCGCCGGCCGGCCTCGGCGGCGTGCTCGGCAGGTACAGCAAAGACAACCAGGATCGGCAATCGTAGGCCGGCCTCGCGCAGCTCGACGGCCTCGTCGAAGGTCGCCACCGCGAGTCCGTCGGGCGGCCGGTCCTCGGCCTCAAGGGCGCGCCCGATCGGGACCGCACCATGGCCATAGGCATCTGCCTTGAGGACCACATCGAGGCGGGTCGTCGCCGGCAGGGCCGCGCGCAGGACGGCCAGGTTGGCTGCCAGGCGGCCGAGGTCGATCTCGAGCCAGGCCGTCCGCGGCAGGCCGGCCAGGGTGGCCGGCGGCAGGCGGCCGGCCGCCGACTCCCATCGGCTCAGCTGGAGGTCCCCGTGGAGCGCACGCGGAAGCCGAGCTTGCGCTCGGCAGTCCGTCGGGCACGGGTCGCGGTCAGGCGCTTGCGAGCCAGGGCGATCTCGAAGGGCAGGTCGGACGCCAGCAGGCCGGCGTCCCCGAGCCGGTCGCGGATCGATTCGCCGGCCGTGCCGTGCAGGAAGACGCCCAGCCGGGCGGCGGCATACGGCTCGACGCGCTGGGCGAGGAGGGCCCCGATCGTGCCACTCAGGACGTCGCCCGTGCCGCCCGTCGCCATCGCCGGGTTCTCGAAGCTCGCCCGGGCGAGCCGGCCGTCGGGTGCGGCGATCACCGTTCGGGCGCCCTTGAGGACCACGACCTGGCCCCAGCGCCGGGCCGCATCGGTCGCCGCGGCGGCCCGAGCGTCGTCGTCGCCGAGCAGGTCGCCGTCGGCTTCGGCCGCGATCCCGCTGGCCGCCCGCAGGCGGGCGAACTCGCCGGTGTGGGGAGTCAGGACGGAGCTGCGCCGGACGGCCAGCCACCACTCGTCGACTGCGGCCAGCGAGCGGAGCGCCTCGGCGTCGACGACGGCCGGCGGCGTGCCCTCCTCGTCGACGGCCAGCAGGCCGCGGATCAGCTCGACGGTCGTCAGGCCGGGACGAAGGCCGGGGCCGAGCACGAGCGCATCGTGCTCATGATCAAGGATCCGGGCGAGGGCGCCGTTGGGCTCGACCTCCTCGACGTCGTCCTCGGGCAAGCCCATCGTCGTGGCCTCGACGACCTTGGCCGCGAACAGCGGCTGGAGCGACTCGGGCACCGCCAGCGCGACGAGGCCGGCCCCGGCCCGGCCGGCGGCCAGGCACACGAGCAGGGCCGAGCCGGCGTAATCGAGCGAGCCGGCGATCACGAGCAGCCGGCCGAAGGTGCCTTTGTGGCCGCGGACCGGGCGGTCAGGCAGGAGCGCCCCGGCCGTCGCGTCGTCGAGCTCTTCGATCGGGCCGACCTCAGCCACCGCGCTGGTCCGCCGCCTGGATGGCGCGCAGGCGATCCATCCGGGCCAGGATTCGCCGCTCGCGGTCGTCGAGGCGGGCCTCGATGTCGGGCGGGAGGACGTACCGTCCACCGACGGTTCGGACGCCGAACGCGATCGCCACCGCGTAGTCCGACTCGTGGCTGATCGAGACCGCGATCCGGCCCATCCCGAGCTGCTCGGCCCGCTCCGCCGCCCGGCCGTGGAGGCGGACCGCCGGCTGGCCGGTGGGCAGCCGCTCGATCTCGATCTCGCGCCAGCCGATTCCGCGCACGCCGAGCCCGAGGACCTTGCTGACCGCCTCCTTGGCCGCCCAGCGGCCGGCCATCGTCTCCGGCCGGCCGCGGACGTAGCCCTGCTCGGCGGGGGTCAGGACCCGGTTCGTGAAGCGCTGGCCGAAGCGGGCGAGCGAGGCCCGGATCCGCTCGATCCGGATGATGTCGATCCCGAGCTCGGACGTCCCATCGGGGACCGCCGGGATCGTGGCCATCGCTACTCGACCGTGACCGACTTCGCGAGGTTGCGGGGCTGGTCGACGTCGGTGCCCCGGGCGACAGCCATGTGATAGGCGAAGAGCTGGAGTGGGATGACGGCCAGGATCGGGCTGAGGACCTCGTCGGTGTCGGGCACCCAGCAGACCTCGTCGGCAAAGCGCTCGATCTGGGGATCGCCCTCGGTCGCCACCGCGATGACCCGAGCGTCGCGCGCCCGGCCTTCCATCACGTTGCTGATCACCTTGTCGTAGACGATCGAGCGGGTCGCCACGGCGACCAGCGGGCATTCGGCGTCGAGGAGCGAGATCGGTCCGTGCTTCAGCTCGCCCGCGGCATAGCCCTCGGCGTGGACGTAGCTGACCTCCTTGAGCTTGAGCGCACCCTCGAGGGCGGCCGGGTAGCCGTAGCCGCGGCCGATGAACATGAAGCCGCGCGAGTTGACATAGCGCCGGGCGAGGGTTGCGATGCCGCTGTTCAGGTCGAGCGTCCGCTGGGCCGCCTCGGGCAGAGCCCGCAGGGCGCGGGCGAAGGTCGCCTCGCGATCCACGGCCAGGCTGCCGCGCGCCTTGGCGATCGCCGCCGCGAGGATGACCAGGGTCGTGACCTGGGTGACGAACGTCTTCGAGGCAGCCACCGCGACCTCGGGGCCGGCCTGCAGAAAGAGGACCGCGTCGGACTCCCGGGTGATCGCCGAACCGACGGTGTTGGTCACCGCGATCACGGGACAGCCCTCCCCCCGGGCGAAGCGTGTCGGGGCGATCGTGTCGGCCGTCTCACCCGACTGGGTGACCGCGATGACCAGCGTCTGGGGGTCGAGCGGCGGCGGGCTGTAGCGGAACTCGGAACCGACCGTGGCCCGGGCCGGTAGCCCAGTCCACTCCTGGATGGCGGCGGCCCCGATCAGGGCGGCGTAGTAGGCGGTCCCGCAGGCGACCAGTTCGATCCGCCGGATCGTGGCCAGCCGGTCGCCGAGGCCGGCCAGCTCCTCGACGCTGATCTCGTCGGTCCGGCTCAGGCGGCCGGCGATCGACTGGCGGAGCGCCGTCGGCTGCTCGTGGATCTCCTTGAGCATGAAGTGGTCGAAGCCGCCCTTCTCGGCCGCGGCGGCCGTCCAGGTGATCGTGGTCACCGCCCGCTCGATCGGCCCGCCGGCGACGTCGGTGATCGTCACCCCCCACGGCCGGAGGTCGGCCACGTCGCCTTCCTCGAGGAAGATCACCTGGTCGGTGTGGGCCAGGATCGCCGCCACGTCGCTGGCCAGGAACGTCTCGCCGTCGGCCAGGCCGACCACGAGGGGCACGTTCTGCCGCGCGCCAACCAGCCGGTCCGCCTCGCCGCGGTGCATCACCGCCAGGGCGTAGGCGCCCTCGATCAGGCGCAGGGCGGCCCGGGTGGCATCGGCGATGTCACCCTCGTAGGCCTCCTCGATCAGATGGGCGATCGCCTCAGTGTCGGTCTCCGAGGTGAGGGTGTGGCCACGCTCCTCGAGCCCGTCGCGCAGCTCCCGGAAGTTCTCGATGATCCCGTTGTGGATCACCGTGATCTCACCCGTGCAGTCCTGGTGGGGATGGGCGTTCAGGTCGTTCGGCCGGCCGTGGGTGGCCCAGCGGGTATGGGCCAGGCCGATCGCCGCGTGCGGGGTCCGGTCGGCGAGCGCGGTCTGCAGGTTGGCCAGCTTGCCGGCCCGCTTCTCGACGAACATCCGGCCGCTGTCGTCGACCAGGGCGATGCCCGCCGAGTCGTAGCCGCGGTACTCGAGCCGCTTGAGGCCTTCGATCAGGATCGGGCCCGCCTCTCGGGGACCCGTGTAGCCGACGATTCCGCACATGGTGCTTGAGTTCTCCGTCGCGTTGGTGGCCCCGGTTCCGACCGGCGCCGGAGCCGGGTTAGTTTAGGCGCTCCCCGGCGAGGGTCGCGATCTCGTTGGCCAGCTCGGCCACCAGGCCCGCGTCGGGACCTTCGACCATCACCCGCAGGGCGGGCTCGGTGCCCGATGGCCGGACGAGGATCCGGCCCCCGGCTCCAAGCCGGGCCCGCGCCGATGCTATCGCCCGGCGAAGGATCGGATCACCCTCCCATTGGTCCTTGTGACGAACGCGGACCGCGCGTTGCTCCTGGGGGAAGAGGGGAATTTCGGCGGCCAGCTCGTCGACGCTCCGATTGGCCCGGGCGAGCACGCTGAGCAGCTCCAGGCCGGTTGCCAGCCCGTCACCCGATGAGCCGTGGTCGAGGACGATCACATGGCCGCTCTTCTCGCCGCCCAGGCTGGCGTCGTTGACCAGCATCCCCTCGAGGATGTACTTGTCGCCGACCGGGGTCCTGACCACCTGCCCACCGGCGGCCTCGATCGCGGTCTCCAGCCCGCCGTTGGACAGGATGGTGACCACCACCACCCCGTTGCGCAGGGCGCCCCGGCGCTGGCGGTCGAGGGCGATCAGGCCGATCAGCTGGTCACCGTCGACGACCCGTCCGTGGCGGTCGACCACGACCAGCCGGTCGGCGTCGCCATCGAGGGCAAAGCCGAGGTCGGCGCCGCGCTCGGCGACGGCCCGGGCGAGCGCCGCCGGTGCGGTCGCCCCGCACTCGACGTTGATGTTCACCCCGTCGGGCGAGTTGCAGATCACCTCGACCCGGGCCCCGGTGGCGGCCAGGATCTCGGGCGCGAAGACACCGCCCGATCCGTTCGCGCAGTCGAGCACGATCCGCAGGTCGGTCTGGATCGTGCTGGCCAGGCCAAGGCGATGGGCCCGGTAGCGTTCGAGCAGATGGGGCGCGGCCTGGACCCGGCCAATCCCCTCATTGCGCGGCCCGACCAGCTCCTCGGCCCGCCAGATCAGGGCCTCGAGCGCATCCTCGCGGTCGTCGTCGAGCTTCATCCCCCGGGCGTCGAGGACCTTCAGGCCGTTGTCCTCGGCCGGGTTGTGGGAGGCCGAGACCATGACCCCGGCCCCGAAGTCGCCGCTCCCGGCGAGGAAGGCCAGGGCCGGCGTCGGCAGCGTCCCGGCCAGCTCGACGTCGGCGCCCAGGCTGGCCGCACCGGCCGCGATCGCCGCCACGAACATCCCGCCCGAGCGACGGGTGTCCTGGCCGATCACGAGGGAGCCCCCGTCGCCCAGCAGGGCGTGGGCGGTGGCCCGGCCGAGGCCGTAGGCCAGGGTTGGCTTGAGGTCGACGTTGGCGATCCCGCGGATGCCGTCGGTCCCGAACAGGCGAGCCATGGCTATGCGCCCGCCGAGGCAGACGGCAGCGGCGACGCGGGCGTCGGTGCGATCGAGACCGTGACCGAGATCGACTGCGGTGCCAGGCCGATCAGGGTCAGGCTGGCCGGCAGGTTGACCGTGGGGGTCAGGACATGGACCCCGGGGGCGAGGCCATCGACGTCGACCGTGACCGAGAAGCTCTGGCCCTGGATCCCGGCCAGGGCAGCAGGCGAGCCGCCGAGGGTGACCAGGAGCTGGTCGACCGACAGGCTGTAGAGCCGGTCGTCGCGCGCCCCGGAGAGCAGGATCCCCGCCGAGAACGTCTGCGAGGCACTGACCGGGGTCAGGTGGACGGTGACCGAGACCGTGCCGCCGCCGACGGTGGTGATGCCCGCCGGCAGGACCAGGCTGACGACCCGGGTGACATTGCTGGTTGCCCCGGTCAGGTCGACCATCCCGGTGTCCACGGCGGTCAGCGAGCTGAGGGCGTCGGCGTCGCCCTGGACCGTGATCGCGGGCGGGTTGACGGTCACCCCGCCAACCTGGAAGCCGCTGTTCGGGACGCCGCTGAACTGGGGCTTGACCGGCAGCGTCCGCGTCTGCTGTACGCCGACCCGGATCTGGACGCGGACCGTCTGGGGCTCGATGCCAACCGGGCTCAGGACGTTGTTGAGGGCGTCGACGGCGACCAGCGGGACCTCCTGGTCAACGTCGAGTCCCGATGGCTGGATCACCACCCGGGCGATCGCCGCGGTGGCCAGGCTGACCACCGAGGCCGGCCCCGAGACGGTCACCGAGTTCGTCGACAGGATCGGGTTCTGGGGCTGCAGGCCGGTTGCCGGGCTGCCTTCGTCGACCTTGACCGGGACGCTCTTCGAGATGAGCGGGTCGAGCTGGACCTGGACCACCTGCGGGTCGAAGTCGAGGATCTGGACGCGCGGGTCGGCCGCCTGGACATGGACCTGGACGGTCGAGAAGGGGGTCCCCGCGAGGGGCGTCGCCGTCGACAGGTCGACGGTCGCGGTGAAGCTCGAGCCGTTCAGCCGATCGGCCACGTCGGTCGGGGCGAAGTAGCGGATGTTGGTGACGTTGCCCAGGTTGCTGAGCAGGACCGCGCTGATCGGCTGGTTCGTCTTGACGATCGGGATCGTGCCCGGCCAGACCTGGGCGTTCTGGGACAGGACGAGGCCGGCGTACAGGAACGTGGCCAGCACGACCGAGCCCAGCTTGAGCGGCCAGTTCCGGACGATCCGGGCGATGACCCGGCGCAGCGTGTGACTCACGCGGGCCCCGGTCCACTCGGCGGGCCGGGCGGGTTGGGCGTCTCGTCGGCCACCCGCCGCAGGCGCGCC
>PNAZ01000023.1:29186-33728 GCA_003169655.1 Chloroflexota bacterium | reverse complement strand
TGGATCGCCGGTCCGATGCCCAGCTTGGCACCCGGGAAGAGCTCGAGGACGGCCTCGGCCAGGACGTGGGCCGTTGAGTGGCGCATCGCGTCGAGGTCGCTGTGGGCGCCGGCGTCGAGGAGCTCCTCGGCCGAGCCGCGGACCGGCGCGTCGAACTCCTCGTCGAGCTCCGGCTCGCCTGCCGCCACTGTCGCGCGGTCCTGGGTCATGCTCGTCTGCTCCTGCGAGAGGCGAGACCGACCCGGCCGGGACGTCCCCTACTCGGCGTGATGAAGGTGGTGGGCGACACTGGACTCGAACCAGTGACCTCTTGCATGTCAAGCAAGTGCTCTAACCAACTGAGCTAGCCGCCCATGGCGTGCCCGGTTCGGGCCGCTGGCTTCGGAGGCCTGGCTCTACACCCGTTGAACCGATGGTCGCGACGTTCCTGTTCGCGTCCACCGGCGCAGGCACAGCGCCAAGCCACCGACACTGATGGTACGACAGGCGGCGAACCGGGCGCTACGCGCCGAGCGTTGGGCCGGGCGGCATTGGCCGGGGTGGCGCCTCGGCCCCGTCGCTGGGTTTCTTCAAGGCGGTCGGCGGGGTCGCACCGTTGAGCGTTCTGATTCTTTGTGCATGGTCGCTGCACGCACAACGTCGGGGCTCAAGGTCGATCGGACCGTCCGCGGTGGTCATCGGAGACCAAGTTCGAGCTCGAGGCCAGCGTGGAGGCACCTGATATCGGCCGCTTCGAGCGGGCGATCTCCTTTGCCGGGTGGCTTAAGGGCCGGGCTTACGCTCGCAGCGTCCATGCACAAAGAATTGGTCGCCCCAGGAGCGGCTTCGGACGACGCCGGCTGCCCGACTCCGGCTCACCAGCCGAGGCGCGAAACCGAGCGACTGAGTGATAGCCTTCGCCCAGCGATGAAGACGGCCGCCGAGCGACTCCTGATCAAGCCCGGAACGCGGGTACGGATCGTCGGCGAAGTACCCGACGCGGCAGGCAGGCTCGGGCCCCTCCCGGAAGAGGCGACGTTGGTCGAGGCGACCGCCAAGGCCGACGCGGTCCTGCTCTTTGCCCGGAACTCGGCGGACGTCAGCGCCCACCTGCCCGGAGCGGCGAAGGCCGCCGGCCACGATGGCCTCCTGTGGCTCGCCTACCCGAAGGGCTCGTCCGGCCTGAAGACCGACCTCGGGCGGGACAGCATGACTCCGCTCACGGACAGGATCGCCGGCCTGACCGGGGTGACCCTCGTGTCGGTCGATGAGGTCTGGAGCGCGATGCGGCTGCGGCCAACGGAGCGCTACCGAGCCTGAGCCCGGTAGGCTCGAGCGCTCCGAACCCGAGCGCTGCGAGGTCGAGCTACCGGGACCTGGCCTGAGCCGCGGTCGCCTCGTCGTTACGGATCTTCGTCACAGCCGTGTCAACACCTCCGGTCCACGGCAGGCCGTGCCCGGGCAGCAGCCAGGCGGCCTCCACGTCATCGAGCCGGGCGAGCGAGGCCAGCGCCGTGACGCGATCAGCGCTGAACGGGGCGATCATTGGGCCGCTGAAGCCCGAAGCGACCGAGATCGTCGCCATCGCATCGCCGACGAAGAGTGCGCCGAGGCTCGCGAAGTGGAGCGCCGCGCTGCCGGGAGTGTGGCCGGGCAGCAGGATGACCCGTGGCGAGCCGGGCAGGTCGAGGGTCGCGCCATCGCCGAACGTCGACACCTCGGCCAGGTGCTTCGTNNGCGTCGATCTCGTGGACCGAGACGGGCACCTTGAGCTCGGTCCGAGCCCGCTCCGCGAAGCCGATGTGGTCGGTGTGGCCATGGGTCAGGACCACAGCCCGGACGTCCGTCAACGCCCGGCCCATGGCCGCAAGCTCAGCCGGCAGGTCGGCCCAATAGCCGGGCAGCCCGGCGTCGATGATCGTGACCTCGCCGTTCTCCTCCACGAGATACGCGTTGATCAGACCCGAGCCGAGGCGATGAACGCCCGTGGTGATCTTCATGCCGCCATGATCACCCGATCAGCAGCCGGACGCCAACCACGGTCCCCACGACGATGATCGCCACCCGCAACGCGGTGGCCGGCAGCCGTCGCCCGACGATCGCGCCAACCTGGCCGCCAATGATCGCGCCGATTGCCAGCAGGATCGCCGCGGGCCAGGCGATCGGCGAGAGGAAGATGAACAGGACCGCGGCGACGCCGTTGATCAGGACCGCCAGGAAGTTCTTCAGGCCGTTCAGCCGCTGCAGGTCGTCGGGCAGGAAGACGCCCAGGAGGGCCATCATGATCACGCCCTGGCCGGCCCCGAAGTAGCCGCCGTAGATGCCGGTCAGGTAGAGCGTGATCACCAGCGGCACGGTGTGCTCCGCGCCGGCAACCCGCCGGTGGCCCATTGCCCGCGACAGACGGGGCTGGATCGCGATCAGGACCACCGAGCCGAGGATCAGGATCGGCACGATGCGCTGGAACGTGGTTGCCGGCAGGGCCAGGAGCAGGAGCGCCCCGCTCAGCCCGCCGATCGCCGCCGCCAGCCCCAGCCGGATCATCCGGCCGCGCTGCCCGGCGAGCTCCCGCCGGTAGCCGATCGCGCCGCTCAGCGAACCCGGCACGAGGCCGACCGTGTTCGAGACGTTGGCCAGGACCGGCGAGTAGCCGAAGGCGAGCAGGGTGGGAAAGGTGATCAGCGAGCCCGAGCCGACGATCGTATTGACCGTGCCAGCAGCCAGGCCGGCGGCAAGGATGGCGATGGCTTCGATCGGGCTCACCGGCGCAGTTTGAGGCCTCGATGCCGCAAGATGCAGGCGTGCCCCCACCGACCTCCGGCTATGCCCTCCTCGACGTCGGCGACGCGCGCCGCCTCGAGCGGTTCGGGCCGCTCGTCGTCGACCGTCCGGCACCGGGCGCGGACGGTCACGTACCCCAGGACCCGTCGGCCTGGAGCGCGGCCGACGCACGCTTCGATCGAGCCGATCGGGGCGTGGTCGCCCATGAAGGCTGGACCACGAAGGACGGCCAGCCGATCGAGCCCTGGCTGGTCGAAGAGGACGGTGCCACGTTCGAGCTGCGCCTGGCCCCCAGCGGCCAGGTCGGGCTGTTCCCCGAGCAGGCGGACGTCCGGGCCTGGATCCGGCGCCAGGTCACCCGGCTCCAATCCGCGCGAGCGGAGGCCGTCCGCCGCGAGGTCCGGCCGGCGGCGGTCCTCAACCTGTTCGGGTACACCGGCGCGGCGGCGATCAGCGCGGCCGTGCCGGGCGTGGCGGTCACTCATGTCGACGCCTCCCGGCCGGCCGTGGCCTGGGCCCGCCACAACGCCGAGCTGAACGGCCTGGCGGCCGCCCCGATCCGCTGGATCAGCGACGACGCGGTCGCCTTCGCCGAGCGCGAGCTGCGCCGCGGCCGACGCTACGCCGGGATCGTCCTCGATCCACCGTCGTACGGCCACGGGTCGTCGGGCAAGCCGTGGCGGCTGGGGACCGACCTGCCGGCGCTCCTGGCGGCGTGTGCCGGGCTGCTCGGCGAAGGTCCTGCGTTCGTCGTCCTGACCGCCCACACGCCCGGGTTCGGTCCGGATCGCCTCGGCGAGAGCCTGCTCGAGGCGCTGGAGCCGGTCGCCGGCAGCACGGTTGGCGCCCGGATCGAGGTCGCCGACCAGTCGATCCTGTCGGCTGGGGGCACCCGCCTCCACCTCGGCGCAATGGCGCGCTGGTCACGATGAGCCCGGCCGAGATCGCGAGCACGGCCAATCCCCGGATCAAATCCGCAGTAGGCCTGCGTGAGCGGCGGGATCGCGAGGAGCGTGGCCTGGCCCTCGTCGACGGGGCGCGCGAGATCGGCCGGGCGATCGCGGCCGGGATCGAGATCGTCGAGCTGTACGTCGCGTCGGAGGTGGCGACCTCGAGCGAAGCCCGGACGGCCCTCGCCGCGGCCCGGGCCGCCCAGGTCGAGATCACGACGGTCAGCCCAGCGGTCCTCGCCCGGCTGGCCTTCGGCGATCGGTCGGACGGCCTCGTCGCCACGATTCGGACGCCCTCGATGAGCCTCGATCGGCTGACGCTGCCGCCGCTGCCGCTCGTCGCCGTCGCCGAGGCGATCGAGAAGCCCGGCAACCTGGGGGCGATCCTGCGCTCGGCCGACGGCGCCGGCGTCGACGCCCTGATCGCGGCCGACCCGCGCACGGACCTGTTCAATCCGAATGCGATCCGAGCCAGCCTGGGCACGATCTTCAGCGTCCCGGTCGCCGAGGCGACGAGCGCCGAGACGATCGGCTGGCTCACGGCCCGGGGCATCTCGATCGTCGTGGCCCGGGTCGAGGGCTCGGTCTCGTACGACCAGGTCGACTATCGCGGGCCGGTGGCGATTGTCCTCGGCAGTGAAGCCGATGGGCTGGCGGCGGCCTGGGATGCGCCCGGGATCCAGGCGGTCCACCTGCCGATGCTTGGGATCGCCGACAGCCTGAACGTCTCGGCCGCGGCTGCGATCCTGTTCTACGAGGCTCGCCGCCAGCGCGACGGGGCGTGATCCAGCAGGTCAGCCAGGCCTACGCCTCGTAGGCGATCCGGCCGTCG
>PNAZ01000023.1:28910-29087 GCA_003169655.1 Chloroflexota bacterium | reverse complement strand
GCGTGCCGGCCGGCCAGCCGGGCCAGGAGCGGTTCAGCGCGAGGGCCAGGCCCGGCCAGGGGTCGATCGGCTCGACCGGCGCGTCGGTGCCGAAGGCCAGGGTCGCCCCCGAGCGGGCCAGCGTTCGCCAGGCGTAGCCGGATCGGGTTGCCCGGCTGCCCCATGCCCGCCGGGCCG
>PNAZ01000023.1:0-28874 GCA_003169655.1 Chloroflexota bacterium | reverse complement strand
CGCGTCGGGTTCGAACGCGTCGAGCGCCGCCCGGACCGCAGCATCGCCGATCCCGTGGATCTGGGTCGCGATCCCGACCGCGGCCGCCCGGGCGGTGAGCTCGAGCAGCCGTTCGGGCGGCGTCAGCCAGATTCCGCGGTCCCCCTGGCCCTCGGCGCCGGGCGGCGTGTCAAGGCGGAGATCCGGCTCGANNGAGCATCGCCGCGGTCCGCGAGCCGAGTGACCCGTCGGCGAAGAGCTTGAGCCAGCCGAGCCGTGCCCGGCCGAGCGGGTCGCCGCCGAGGGCGTCAGCACTGCGCAGGCCGCGCTCCACGGCCAGCTCGAGCGCTTCGACACGCAACGATGCGAAGACCCGGATCGGCAGGTGCCCGGCATTGGCCAGGGCGCCGTAGGCGACGTGCGGCCCGCCGAGATGTGGGTCGGGGCGGAGGAGCCCCGGATCGTGCACGGCGACCACGCCCAGCTCGACCAGCTGGCGGCAAAGGGCCGGGATCACGGCCTCGAACGTCGCCGCGGTCGGCTCGGGGACCCTGGCGCTGACCAGCGCGGTTGCCGTCTCCTGCAGAACCCCGCTCGGGGCTCCATCGCTCTCCCGGCGGATCGCCCCACCGGCAGGATCGCGACTGGCCGGTCCGAGCCCGGCGATCGCCAGCGCGGCGTGGCTGACCCACAGCGCGTGGTGATCGTGGGCCCACAGGGCGACGAGGCGGCCCGGGGCGACGGTCTCGAGCTGGGCGGCGGTCGGCCAGGCGCCCCACCGATCGGCGGACCAGCCGTTACCCGTCAGCCAGGCGCCCGGCTCGAGACCGGCGTGGGCTGCTCGAATCCGGTCGAGGGCCGCGTCGAGCGTGGCGGCCTCGGTGAGCTGGACCTGGTCAACGGCCAGGGCGGCCTCGGCCAGGTGGAGATGGCTGTCGGTCAGGCCGGGCAGGGCGACCTCGTCCGGCCCGAGCTCGATCCGCCGGGTCCGTTGCCCAGCCAACCCTTCGATCTCCGATCGCGAGCCCGTGGCGACGACCCGTCCGTCGCGGATCGCGATCGACTCGACCGGGCCCAGGCCGGCCGACCCGGCGAGGGTCAGGACCCGACCGATCGCAATCGTGTCCGGCGCTCCGTGCAGCGCGCTCAGGGGCCTGCCTCCGGCCCGGCCATGAAGGCGGCCAGCTCGCTGCCGTGCAGTCCGGCGCCGAGGGCGAGGGACAGTGCGATCCGGGCCTTGGGGCCGGTCAGCGTGCCGGGCAGCAGCGCTCCAGCCTTGACCCACGTGGCGCCGCCTCCCGGGAAGGCATAGCCGGCACCTGCCGCCCCGGACGGGCAACGCGTCGCGAGCACGACCGGGATGCCGTCGCCCATTGCCTCGGTGGCCTCGGCCAACAGGCTCGGTGCTGTATTGCCTGCGCCGGTGGCCTCGACGACGATCCCCGCCGGCCGGACCGATCGGACGGCATGGATCAGGCCCTCATCGAGCCCGATCGTGGCGACCACGATCGGCACCGGGGTCGCCGCGGCGGCCGGCGCCAGGTGGAGTCGGCGCTGAATCGGCCGGCGTTCGAGGATGACCGACTCGCCGTCGAGCCGGCCGAGGCGGCCCTGGTTCAGGCTCCGAAACGTGTCCAGGGCGCCGGCATCGGTCTTGGTCACATCGGCCGCCGGCTCGATCGTGCCGGCCAGGACCACGACGACGCCCGCCCCGCCGAGGCGAGGGTCGGCCGCACAGCGGACGGCAGCCCGCAGGTTGGCCGGGCCGTCATAGTCCCCGTTCGTCGCGTTGCGCATCGCGCCGGTGACCACGATCGGCTTGGCCGTGTCGACCAGCAGGTCGAGGGCAAAGCTCGACTCCTCGATCGTGTCGGTGCCCTGGACCACGACGATCCCGTCGATCGCCGGGTCAGCCGCCAGCCGGCGCAGGTCGGCGGCCAGCCCAAGCAGCCAGTCGAACGTCCAGTGGCTGGCCGGGATCATCCCCCGCTCGACCGGCACGACCTCGGCGATCGCAGCGAGCCCCGGCGTGCGGGCCAGGATCGCCCCGCCGTCGAGGGCCGGGACGGCCCCGCCCGCCAGCGGGTCGACGACCATGCTGATCGTCCCGCCGGTAAAGACCACTGCAATCCGGCTCATCGGCCCGCGGCCGGTCAGCTGCCGGCCGGGCTGCGCCGGGCGACGGCCGACAGGATCCCGGAGGCCGAGATCGCGATCCCCACGACGAAGACAACGGCGGTCGTCGAGATCAGATCGGCGATCAGGCCGAAGATGATGATCGGCAGGAAGCTGGCCGTGGAGATCAGCATGTTGAGCACGCCGAACACCCGCCCGCGGACCTCTTCGGGCAGGTCCTCCTGGAGCTGGGTCTGGGCACTGATCGCGACGCTGGCGTAGGCGATCCCGGCCAGGAAGGCGAGCACGATGACCACCGACAGGAGCGTGATCAACGACGAGACGTCGATCGGCGAGACGGTGCTGACGTGCTGCAGGAAGCGGGTCACCGGCCCGGCCGCCGACAGGATCGCCAGGAAGATGCCCAGCAGGATCAGGCCTGATTCGATCGTCCGCCGCCGGGACAGCACCCGGCCATACGTGTTGAGCAGCAGGATCCCGGTTACCACCCCGACCCCGAGGGGCAGCACGATCACCACGAAGTCCTTGGCCGACAGGCCCAGCGCCTCGGTCGCGAAGGACGGCCCGACGACGCCCAGCACGCCGATCAGGGAGGCGGTGATCCCGAGGTAGACCAGCGACCAGGTGATGCTCCGATGGCCGCGGATGAATGCGACCCCTTCACGCAGCTGGCCGAGGGTCGACTCGACCGCGACGCTCGCCTCCTTGACCGCCAGGCCGTGGGGATGGTCGACGGCCGCGGGCGAGGCGGACGGCAGGGTGATCGTGAGGACCATCGCCAGGAGGTAGCAGCCGGCGACCACCAGGACCAGCACCTGGGGGCTGGTCAGGTTGACCACCAGCGGGCCGAGGAGCGCAAAGCCAAGGGCGAAGGCCGCATTGAGGGTCAGGGTGAAGACCCCGTTTGCCGCCAGGAGCTGCCCCCGCTTCACGAGGACCGGGATCATCGCCGCCTCGGCCGGCGCGAAGAACGTGGTCACCGTCGAGATCGCTGCGTTCAGGACAAGGATCAGGACCAGGTTGTCGCCGACCAGGAACAGGACGCCGAACATGATCGCCCGGAGGAGGTTGGTCACGATCAGGATCAGCCGCCGGTCGAGGCGATCGACGTACACCCCGGCCACGGCCGACAGGAGGACCGCCGGGACCAGGAAGGTCAGGATCAGGAGGCTCACCGCCGAGGTCGAGTGGGTCAGCGAGTAGACCCGCACGGTCAGCCCGTAGAGGACCATGTTGCCGCCGATCTGGGTCACCGCCTGGGCCAGCCAGAGGGCCAGGAACGGGCGGTTGCGGAGGACCTCGAGCGCGCGCGTCTCGGCGACGTCCTCCGGCCCGACCTCGGGCAGCAGCTCGGTCGCGCCCTGTCCGGCGCCTGGAATCACGTCGACCTGCGGTCGGCGACGATCACGCCGGACGGGTCAAGGATCGGGCGGCAACTGGGGTGCACATTCGGCCGGGAGGGTATCAAAGCTGGGGCTTGCCGTGGACCGGTACCAAATCCTCAGTCGTGGCTGGCAGCCGGAGCATGTCCACGGGGGTCACGATCAGCTGGGCACTCGGAGCGGTGGCCGCGAGCTGGGCCACGATCCCGCCGGCCCGGGTCAAGCTGCCGGTCAGCGTCTCTGGATTGCCGATCGCGCTGACCTCGAACGGATCGCCCAGCTTTGTGTTGCCGATCAGCAGGCCGTCCAGCGGTCCATCGACGATGCTGTTGGGCTCGATCCGGACATCGTTGACGGCGATCGCCTCGGCACCGGCGTTGCGCAGCTCGTTGATCAGGTCTTCGACCGATCCAGCATCGAGGCCGCCGGTGACCGTGATCCGGACGCCCGATCCGATCACCGGGTCGAGGCCCGTCCAGGCCCGGACGCGGGCCAGGTCGGCCTGCAGCTGGCCGACCGACGTGTCGCCGCGGGCATCGCTGGCCTGGAGCGTCGCCAGCTCGGCCTGGGTCGTGGCGATCTCCGCCCGGAGCTGGTCGTTGCGCGTGTTCAGGTTGCCGACGAGCACGGTCAGCTCGGTCGGGGTCAGCTGGTCGAGGCCGTTGCCGGCCTCCTGCGCGCGCAGCTGGACGACGACCAGGACGCCCAGCACAAACGCGACGACCGCCAGCGAGAGCTGGTTGCGGCGCTTGTTCATGGCGGCGTCGACCCGGCCGGGGCCGGCCCGCCGGCCCCCGCCGACGGGTCTGGCTGGGCATAGCGCAGGGTGATCGTGCCGGCGTAGGCGGGCAGGCTCACCTCGCTCGGCTCGGCGACATCGATGTGGATCCCGAAGGCCTGGGCCCGGTTCTGGACGAACGTGCGAAAGCCGATCGAGGCACTCAGCCGGTCAAGCAGGTCGGGCGGACCGATCGCCGAAATCTGGTAGGGCGGCGCCAGGTAGGCGGAGTTGACCAGGACCGTCCCGCCGATGTCGAGGATCGCCGTCCCGGTGGTGATCCGCTCGCCGTTGACGGCCACCCCCTCGGCACCGGCCAGCCACAGCTGCTCGACCACGGTCCGAACGTCAGAGGCGGTGACGAGGTACTCGTTGGGGTTGTCGCCGGGCAGCACGGTCTGCTCCGAATCGCGCAACTGGAGCACGATCCCGGGCCCCTGCAGGCCGATCAGGCCGGCCGCCAGGCGGGCATCCTGGAGGCGCTGGCCGAGATCGGTCGCCGCGGCCACGCTCCCCTGCCCCTTCGTCTCGAGGTCGCTGATCTGCGTCCTGAGGGCGAGGATCTGGGCCTTCAGGGCGTCCTGCTGGGTCTGCAGGCCGATCGCCGTCTCGACCAGCGGGCCGCGCTCGTCGCTGGCGTACAGCGCCCGCGGGCCGTCGGACTGGAGCTGGGCGACCACGACGAAGCCGAGCACGAGGAGGGCCAGCCCGAGGGTGATCTGCCAGCTCGGGATCCGGCGCAGGCGGGAGCGCGGGGCTGATGCCGGCTGGATCGTCACAGGCCACCGACCGAGCGGCGCCGCCAGGCCCGGACGACGAGGAAGGCCAGGCCGGCGGCCAGGAGGGCCAGGGCAGCGGCCATCACCCCCGCTGTCGAGTCATTGGGCGACCCTGGCTGGGGCGCGACCGTCGTCGGCAACGGCTCGACCGAGCCCGGTGCCGATGACGCCGGCGCGCCGGACGCGGCGGCGGCCAAGCCGTCCCAGCCGGGCGGCACGGGGCCCGGCGGGGCGGGTTGCGGCCCGTACGCCTTGGGCGCCGCGACTCCGAGGTCCTTCAGCCAGGCGGCGGAGAAGCCGGCGGTGTCGACGCCGAGGGCGGCCGTGAACGCCTCGTCGTCACTCACACCGGCGGCATACGAGCGAATCAGCGTGACCAGCGCCGGCTTGCCGTACCTCCTGATCATGAAGTCCACCGCCGCGACGCTCTCGCCGTAGGCCAGGGTGAACTGGTCGGCAGTGGTCGGGAACTGGCCGATCAGCCCGTCGAGGGGGATGATCCCGCCCGAATCGACCGCGTCGGTCACGCTCGCCCGCCAGGATGGCGTGTAGCCCTCGGACAGGTAGACCGCCAGGCCCTCGTTCAGCCAGCGCGGCGGGGCGCGATACGGGTTGTCGACCGCCGTGTTGAACACGAGGTGGGTCAGCTCGTGGGGGATCACCGTGCCCACCCACGCGTCGTTGATCTCGTCCGGGGTGATCAGCGCGAACAGGGTCCGGATCTGGGCGTTCGCCAGCCCGCCGACGTTCTCGCGGGTGCCCGGCCCGAGGGCGTCGTAGAACGGCTGGTTGGCGGCATAGATGTAGAAGTCGACCGGCTTCGTCTCGGTCACCCCGAGGAGGGCCGATGCGTTGGCGATCCCCTTCTCGCCGATTGCCAGGGCTCGCGCCCCGAAGGCGTCGTCGCCGTCGTACCAGTGGACGCGGACGATCGAGCCGACCTTGGTCCGCCAGTCGAAGCGGGTGTCGAGGTAGCTCAGGGTCATCGACGAGCTGAGCTCCTGGGTCCCGTCCGGGTCGGTGACCCGCCACCTGGCGCTGAACGTCGTGTTGGGATAGACGTGGCCGTCGGCGATCTGGATCACGTCGCTGACGGTGTGCTGGCCGGGCCCCGGGTTGGGGACCTCGATCGCCGACGGACCAATCGAGCCCGGCTGGCTGAGCAGGAGCTCAACCCGCTTCGGGGCGCTGGCCAGGGTGATCGCGTCGGAGAAGGTGATCGACATCCCGAACTCGAACGTGCCCGTCGGGGGGGCGAACGTGGCGATCGGCGCGGCGGCCGCAGCCGGCCGCAGGCCGCCCGGCCCGGCGGCCAGTGCAACGATCGCCAGGGCCGCAGCGAGGGCCGCCGCCCGCCCGCTGAACCTCATGGCGCCCACGCCAGGCTCGCGAAGCGCAGGATCCCGAGGCCGTTGTCGGATGCGCCAAGAAGTGCCGCTCGCGACAGGGCGAAGCCGGTGCCGTAGGCCACCGGGATGACCGGCACATCATGCTGGACGACGGCCTGGGCGGCGTCGAAGGCGGCCGTCGCGGCCGCCGGGTCCCCAGCCGCGGTCGCCTGGGCGATCGCGGCGTCGAACGCGGGCGAGGTCCAATGGCCGTAGTTGTTGGTGCTGCCCGATCCGAGCAGGAGGCCCAGGAAGTCGTTCGAACCGGGGTAATCGGCGACCCAGCTGAGGGTCCAGAAGGCCGGCGGCTCGCTCGCCAAGCGGGTGAAGTAGTCATCGAAGCCGAGCGTCTCGTACTTGATCGTGATCCCCAGATTGCGCTGCAGGTCGGCCAGGATCGCCGCGTCGAAGCCCGTGTCGGTCGACACCAGGGTCACGGTCGGGAAGCCGGCGCCAGCGGGATAGCCGGCCGCGGCCAGCTCAGCCTGGGCAGCGGTCGGGTCATAGGCCGGCAGGAAGTCGGTGCTCGAGCGTCCCGGGATGCCGGGCGGGACCATGCTCGTCGCCGGGCTCAGCGAGCCGCTGCTGGCCAGGTCCACGATCCGGGTCCAGTTCACGGCCGAGGCGAACGCCTGCCGTACACGGGGATCATCGAACGGCTTCTGGCGGACATCGAAGCCGTAGTAGGTCACGCTCAGGGATGGCACGCTCCGGAGCTGCGGCCCAAGCGTCGAGTCGTAGCCCACCCACGAGGCATCGGACGGATCGATCGGCGTGTAATCAAGGGTGCCTGCCTCGAAGGCCTCGACCGGGCTCTGGCCATTGATCGTGGTCAGCAAGTGGATGGTGGCGATCGGCGGCGGCCCCGCCCAATAGTTCTTGTTGGCCGTCAGGGTCAGCTCGGAGCCGGTCTGCTTGGCCAGGACGTACGCGCCGCTGCCAACGAACGAACCGGGCGTCAGCGTGGCCGGCTTGTCGATCGAGGGCGGCACGACCCCGAACGAGGGCCCCGACACGAGCGCCGGGAAGTCCGTGGCCGGGTTGTCGAAGGTGACCACGATCGTATTGCCGTCCGCCTTGAGGCCCACGCTGGACGGATCGCTCGACTGCCCGCCCAGGTAGGCCCGGGCGCCGTGGATCTCGTCGAGGAGGGAGGCCAGCGGCGAGGGGTGGGCCGGATCGAGCAGGCGCAGCCAGCTTCGAACGACATCCCCCGCGGTCAGGGCGGAGCCGTCCGAGAACTTGAGGTTCGGGCGAAGGGTGAAGGTGATCGTCCGGCCGCCGTCAGTGCTGACCCAGCCGCTCGCCAGCGCGGGCTGGACGGTAAGCGAAGCATCGAACGCGGTCAGCGTCTCGAACAGCTGGGCGGTGACCTGGGCGCTGCCGAGGTCACCCTGGACGGCCGGGTCGAGGGTCTCCGGCGCGCTGCCCAGGATCGTGACCGCGCCATTGGCGGCACCCGTGCTCGTCGGGGCGCAGCCTGCCAGCAGGACCAGGCCGGCAGCCAGCGTGAGCGCCAGGAACCCCTGCCTGGACCGGCCGAGATCGGTCATTCGGCCGAGTGTACCCGGCGGCCCCACGGAAGCTCGGCGGCAGGGCTCAGCCGAGCGACTCGCGGCTGCCCGTGAGCAGGTCGCGCCGGGCCCCGAAGCGATCAAGGACGCGGTAGAAGCTGCGCCGGACCAGTCGTTCCCGACCCGCTGCGCCGTCAGAGACCGCGTCGGGGAGCCCCGTTGGCCGGCTGGCAGCCTCGTCACCGACGGCCACCGCCCGGCGCGACGGGCGATCCTGGCCCTCATCGCGGAGCACCAGGCTCCACCAGATGTCGAGGTTCGTCGACAGCCGGAAATGCTCGTCCAGCAAGCCCCGCTCGCTGATCTCGGCCCGTCGGAAGGCGAGCGCCGAGCCGTCGATCGCGTCGACGTCACCGGGTGTGGCGGGCTCGAACCGGCGCAGGTCGTCGGTCACGAGCCCCCACGGGCCGGCCAGCGCGACCGTCGGGTCGTCGAGGACCCCAACCAGCTCGCTGAGCAGGTCGCCCGTCAGCTCGACCGCCGGATCAAGCAGGACGATGACCGGCGCTGCGGCGCGGCGCAGCCCGGCGTTGAGCGCGCCGGCCCAGCCGAGCGGCTCGCTCGTCCAGACGATCTCGGGCTCCAGGCCGCCCACCAACCCGGCTGCCGGCCCGTCCGCGGCGAGCAGCTCGGCCTCTTGCTCCGGGCCCGGCCGGTCGGCAACGAGCACGACCTGGGTCCTCGCCGGTGCATGGCGACGGAGGCCGGCAAGAGCCTGGACGAGATCGACCCGGCCCTCGCCGGTGACCAGGACGACGGTCACGAAGGCGGTGGCCGGCTGATCGAGGATCGAGGGCACTGCCGCGCTGCTGCCGTACCGGGTGCGGCCGGCCTCGACCACGTCGGGCGCGCGGGCAGGCTCAAGGCTGAATCGGTTACCCCGATCGATGACCCGCCAGCCGGCCGCCTCGATCGCGGCGCGCAGCCGGTCGGCTTCGGCCCAGTCCCTCCTCGTGCGGGCCTCCGAGCGAGCCTGGGCCCAGGCCCGGACCTCGTCGGGCGCGTTGCTCATCGGCCGGCGAGCGGCGCGGGCGGTGGCGTGATCAGTTCTCCGTCGGCAGGTGGATGTAGGCCGACTGGATCGCGACCCGGCCGGGTCCGCTGAAGCGATTGAAGACGAGCTGGCCGGAGCCGCCCAGGAAGCCGGTCTTGAGCCCGTACACGACCTGCTGCATGCCGACCGAGCCGTCGCGGTAGACCCAGCCGCCGGACTCGACGTCGATCGCCTCGCCGGACTCGAGGACCTTCTCGAAGACATTGCCGTAGCCGTGCATCCAGACGATCCCCTCGACGCCCTGCGCCTCGAAGCGATCGATGAAGAAGCCCGTCCCGCCGAAGAGCATATTCGAGACGCCCTTGACCCGGTTGAAGGTGTAGTCGACATTCCCGGTCGCGGCCAGGAACTGGTGCTCACGGACGAGGATGTGCTGGCCGGGCGGCAGGTGGAGCGACAGGACGTGCCCGGGGTCGTCGCGCGAGAAGGCCGCCTCACCGGGGCTCTGGAGCTCGGTCATGAACACCGGCATGCCTGCGATCAGGCGCTTGAAGGCGCCCTTCATCTGGTGCATCCCGACCTGCATCGCGGGGTCCTTCCAGAGGATCACGTGATGCTCGAAGAAGATCGGCATCGAGCCGTCCACCCGGAGGTGGAGGACGGGCACCAGATCACCCTGGATCCGGTACATCAGCCCGGGTCCGTGACCCTCATCGACCCGGGTCGGCAGCAGGACGGGCGGCGTGGGCATCGTGGCCTCTCCTGAATGGTGCCCCTGGAGGGAATCGAACCCCCGACGCAGGCCTTAGGACGGCCTCGCTCTATCCGCTGAGCTACAGGGGCACTGCGGGCATGGTACCGCGTCGTCCGGGCGGGTCATCGTGGGTCGACGTTCGGGCCGCTTGACGGGTGAGTCGGGATTCCGGCTCATACTGCGCGGGTCGGATCGATTGATTCGGCGTGATGGGAGACAAGCCGATGACCCCACGACCAAGCTCGAGCTCCCCAACCCGGCTGCAGGTCGGAGCGGTGGTCGGCGTGATCGTCCTCGCCGTCCTCGGCGTGTGGACGGTGAGCAGCCTGACCAGCTCCGGCCCAACGTCGTCCGCCAGCCCCGGAATCGGCCAGACCAGCCAGCTGCCCGCTGCGAGCGGCAGCGGTCTCGGCGTCGGCTCGATCGGACCGAACGGATCGGTCGTGCCCAGCGGCTCGGCCGCACCCGGTTCCTCGGCCGCGGCCAAGCCGACCGCCAAACCGACCGCCAAACCGACCGCCAAGCCCACGGCCAAGCCCACGCCAGCGCCCAAACCGGTCACCTCGATCAAGCTCGCGACCGCCTTCTCCGGCTTCACCAAACCGGTCTTCATCACCGGTGCGAAGGACGGGACGAACCGCCTGTTCGTGGTCGAGCAGACCGGTCATATCCGGGTGATCGTCAACGGCAAGACGCAGTCGACCGACTTCCTCAACGTCAGCGGCCTGATCAACTACGACGGCGCTGAACAGGGCCTGCTCGGCCTGGCCTTCAACCCGTCGTTCAAGACCAACGGCTACTTCTACGTCTATTACAACCAGGCCAATGGCGGCAATGCCGGCAACATCATGATTGCCCGCTACCAGGCCCTCAACGGGACGAACGTCGCCAATGCCGGCTCGGCCAAGCTGATGATCAGTCCGATCCCACACACGCAGTTCGGCAACCACAACGGCGGCGACATGGCCTTCGGGCCGAACGGGCTGCTCTACTTCGGCACTGGCGACGGCGGCAGCGGCGGAAATCCGACCGGGACCGCGCAGAGCCTGAGCTCGTACCTCGGCAAGATGCTCCGGATGAACGTCAACAGCGCCACGCCGATCAAGCCCACGATCTGGGCCTACGGCCTGCGCAACCCGTGGCGCTGGTCGTTCGACTCAGCGACCGGCGACATGTGGATCGGCGATGCCGGCCAGGATCGCTACGAGGAGATCGACCACGTCAGCCGGTCGCAGGTCCTGAGCAGCACCCGGATCAACTTCGGCTGGAACGTCTGGGAGGGCCGGGCCTGCTACCCGTCGGGCACGAGCTGCAGCGCGCACGGGGTCACGATGCCAGTCGCGGTCTACGGCCACAACCTCGGCTGCGTCGTGATCGGCGGCTACGTCTATCGTGGACCAGTTGCCGGCCTGCGGGGCAACTACTTCTACGGCGATGACTGCAGCGGCCGGATCTGGCGGCTCGTTGCCAAGCTGGGCAACCAGACCGGTGTGCAGGTTGCCGATACGAGCTTGTCGATCAGCTCGTTCGGCGTGGATGACGCGGGCAACGAATATGTCGTGTCGCTGAGCGGAACGATCTACAAGATCGGGCCGTAGCCGGTCCTCGACTACAATCGGGGGGCCATGCTCGAGATCGTCCTGTACGCCCGCCCGGGCTGCCACTTGTGCACCGAGGCGCGCACGACGATCGACGCGATCCTCGCCGACCGGCGCCGGAATGGCCTCTCGCTGCCGGCCGTCGTCGAGCGCGATATCAGCACGGACCCGGCCTGGGAACAGGCGTTCTTCGCCGAGATCCCGGTGGTCGAGGTCGGCGACCGGCGGCTGCCCCTGGCGATCAGCCCGCGCGGCCTGCAACGCTTCCTGGATGACGTCCTCGGGCCGGTCCTCGCGGGCTGATTCCCGATGAGCGGGAGTGATCTCACCGTCCTCGTCGCGGTCGCGGCCGGCCTGCTCAGCTTCCTCTCGCCATGCGTGCTGCCCCTCGTGCCGGCCTATGTCGGCCAGCTGACCCGGGTGGCCGTCCGCTCAGCGGCCGAGCGCAACGACGGATCCGCCCCATCGCGCTGGGTTGCCCTCCGCCACGCGATCGCCTACGTCGCCGGCTTTGGCCTGGTGTTCACCGCGCTGGGGGTCACGGCGACCTTCGCCGGCGGGGCGCTGGGCGCCTACCTGCCGGCCCTCCGCCAGGTCGGCGGCCTGGTCCTGATCGTGATGGGCCTGAACCTGGCCGGGATCCTGACGATCGCCCGCCTCCAGCGGACGTGGCAGCCGCTCCTGGCCGGCGGCGCGGCGTCGCTGGCCACCTCGGGTGGCAGCAGCGTGATCGGCCGGCTGGAGCCCGCCATGGGTGGCGGGGGCGGGGGCGCCCCGCGCGGCTCGCTCGGCGACCGGCTCGGAGCCCGCCTGACCGGCTCGGGCAACGCCTGGCTCGCCTCGTTCGGGCTGGGGGTCATCTTCGCGGTCGGCTGGACGCCCTGCATCGGCACGATCCTGGGCGGCATCCTGACCCTCGCCGCGACCTCCGACGGCGTCCTGCGGGGCGGGATCCTGCTCGTCGGCTACACCCTTGGGCTGGGGATCCCGTTCCTGGTCCTGGGGGTCCTCTATGACCGCTCGCCCCGGCTCCTGCGGCCGCTCGTCCGACACGGCCGGGCGGTGACCCTGATCGGCGGCCTGCTCGTCGTGGCGATCGGCGTGGCGATGCTCTTCGACCTGCTGATCATCGTTCCCCGCTACCTCACCTTCCTGACGGCGATCTAGGTGGCCGAGCGGCCGCCCTTCGAGCATCGACCCGACAAGCGCGGCCTGATCGGCCCATTCAGCGGCCGGCAGCTCGGCTCGGTCGTCCTGGTCATCGTGGTGGCCGCCGTCCTGCTGGTCGCGGTCACCACCCCGCTGGGTTCGACCGACGTCTCGTCCCAGGTCAATCCCCAGGCCACGGCCTATCTCCTCGGATCGCCGACCGTTGGCCTCCGGCCGGGCTCGCTCGCCCCGGAGCTGGCCGGCACTCGGGCCAATGGGACCGCCTGGCAGCAGCTCGACGTCAACGGCCAGCCGGTCCGGATCGCCGACCACCGCGGCCACGGCATCTGGATCAACTTCTGGGCGAGCTGGTGCGCGCCGTGCCAGGCCGAGACCCCGACCCTGCGAGCGATCGACCAGCAATACCGGAGCCAGGGTCTGGACGTGATCGGGATCAGCGTCAGGGAGACGACCGCGGTCGACGTCGGCGCCTACGCCCGGAGCTACAACCTGACCTATACGATCGCCGCCGACCTGACCGGCGATGTCTTCAACCTGTACGGCGTGTACGCCCTGCCGACGCAGGTCTTCATCGACCCCAACGGGATCATCCGGGCCGTGGTCAACGGGCCCCTGACCCAGGCCCAGGCGAGCACCTACGTCCAGGCGATCCTGCACCGGCCGGGCTCATCTGGCGCCCCCGCGTTGGTCAGCCCGTCGGGGTCCTGACCGGCTGGTAGGCGTAGCGGTCCCGATCGGCGACCAGCCGCCCGATCGGCGTCCGCGGCTCGTGGCTGAGGACCAGCGTCCAGTCCTCGGCCAGCGCCTGCCGGAAGAGCTCGGACTTGACCTTGACCGAATCGAGCGGGAAGTCGTCGAAGGCCGTGATCCAGCGCGGGTTCGCGCTCCAGGGGCGCATCGCCAGGTCACCGAAGAACGCGACCGGCCGGCCGGCCGCCGGGCCCTGGCCACGCACGATCACCGCCTGGTGGCCGGCCGAGTGGCCACCGGTGGGCAGGACCGTCACCCCGGGCAGGAGCTCACGCTCGCCCTCGGCCCAGCCGGCCGCGCCCCAGTCCGAGACGAGGTGCAGCTCAGGCTGGTCGTAGCTGGCGACCAGCCGGCTGTTGGTGCCCAGGGCGATCTCCCATTCGGCCCGCTGGGCAACGATCGTCGCCCGCGGGAAGGCGTGGGCGCCGGACGCGTCGAGCAGGCCGCCGGCATGGTCGAAATGGAGATGGCTCATCGCCACCACGTCGACCGTGGCCGGGTCGAAGCCGGCCAACCGGAGCGCTGGCAGGATCGGGTCGCCCGAGTACTGGCGCATCTTGCGGGCCTTGTCGCCGAGCCGCTCGCCGATCCCGGTCTCGACCAGCACCCGGCCGGCCGGCGTCTCGATCAGCAGGCAGTTGAGCGCCTGGCCCAGTCGCCAGTCCGGCGTCAGCTCGTCGCTGACCAGCCGATCCCAGAGGATCCGCGGCACCGGCCCGAAGAGGGCTCCGGCGTCCGACCAGAACGTACCGGCCTGGACGAGGGCCACCCGCACGCCACCGCCGAGCTCCGTCGACCAGGCGACGGCGTCGTTCAGGGCCGTGGTCCGTCGCCGTTGGCGGACTTGGCCGGCGCCCCGACGGCCGGATCATGGCCGCGGGCCTCGGTGAAGTCGCGATGGAAGGCCGACGCAGTCGGCTCCGACTGGCCCTGGTACTTCGAGCCGAGCTCGGCCGAGCCGTACGGACGATCGACCGGCGAGCTCATCCGGAAGAAGCTGATCTGGCCGATCCGCATCCCGAAGTAGAGGGCGATCGGCAGGTTGGCGACGTTGGACAGCTCGAGGGTCAGGTTGCCCCGCCAGCCGGGATCGACGTAGCCGGCGGTCGAGTGGATCAGCAGCCCCAGCCGGCCGAGCGAGCTCTTGCCCTCAAGCCGGGCGACGAGGTCGTTGGGCAGCTCGACCCATTCGACGGTCTGGCCCAGGACGAACTCGCCGGGATGGAGGATGAACGGCTCGTCGTCGTCCACCCGGAGCAGCTCGGTCAGGTCGGGCTGCGGCGAACGGACGTCGATGTAGGCGTAGCGGTTGTTGCGGAAGACCCGGAAGCTGCGATCGAGATGGAGGTCGACCGACGACGGCTGCAGGTCGCGGGGGTCGTACGGGTCGATCCGTACCCCGCCCGAGGCGATCGCGGCCCGGATGTCCCGGTCGGACAGGACGCTCATCGGACGATGCCCTCGTCGTCCCGGGTGGCGTACAGGCTGTCGACCTCGCGCTTCAGGTCGGCCAGGTCCTCGAACGACTGGTAGACGCTGGCGAAGCGGATGTAGGCGATCTGGTCCAGGCCCCGCAGGCGCTCCATCGCCAGGGTCCCGATCCGCTGCGAAGGCACCTCGGTGACGCCCGCGGCACGGAGCTCGATCTCGATCGAATCGGCGGCCTGTTCGGCGGCCTGGTCGGCCACGGGCCGCCGGGTCAGCGCCTTGCGCAGCCCGCTGGCGAGCTTGTCCCGGTCGAACTCCTGGCGGCTGCCATCGCGCTTGACCACGATCAGCCGGGCGGCCTCGATTCGCTCGTAGGTGGTGAAGCGCATGCTGCACGCCGCGCATTCGCGCCGCCGGCGGATCGTCGCGGCGTCATCGAGATCGCGGGAATCGACGACCCGCGTCTCACGGTCGCCGCACTGTGGACAGCGCATCCTGCACCCAGCTCCGGCCACAAGGGCTTGTGGTATCGACGCAACGATACCACCAGATACGGTGGTTCCGGGCCGTTGGGGGGCGGTTTGCCGCGGCGCCTCAGTCGTTCAGCCGGCTCGACAGCCAGCGGCGCTCGGTCATCGTCCGGCCCGACGCGAGGTTGTCGGCATGACGGGCGATCGCTTCGCGGGCATGGAGTGCATTGAGGTACCCGCGCTTGACCGCCGTCTGGGCCTCGAGCTCGCGGTAACCGCTCCGGAGGGTCGCCAGCAGCTCACAGCCGTGGGCCACCATCTCGAGCGCCCGGCCGGCCCGCTCGAGCTCGTAGAGGAGGGCCGCCCGGACATCGTCGGCCGGCACCGGGCCGTGGAGCTTGGCCGCCTCGGCCTCGTAGCGCTCGACCGCGTCGCGGGCCGCGGACAGGTTGTCGCCGATCGAGTCGGGCGGGACCTGGTGCCGGCGGACGGCGTCGATCCGCTCGATCACCCCGCCGAGCGAGGTGTCGATCCGGCCGGACAGGTCCTCGACCGAGCGGCGGAAACGGTCGCTCTCCCGGCTCAGGCCCACGATCCGGCCGGTCCGGCGGAGAATGACCACGAAGATCAGGACGAGGGCGAGGAAGCCCGCGATCGGCAATGCGAGCGACAGCCAGGCAGGCATCAGGGCGCCTCAGCTCGCCTGCGACCGGGCGGCGGCGAGTGCCGCCACCAGAGCCGGCACGACCTCGAACAGGTCGCCGATCACGAACAGGTCGGCGAAGTCGGCGATCGGCGCATCGGGATCGCGGTTGATCGCCACGATCGTTTCGGCAGTCTGCATGCCCACCTTGTGCTGGATGGCGCCGGAGATTCCGAGGGCGATGTAGAGAGCCGGCTTGACGATCTTGCCCGTCTGGCCGATCTGGTGGCTATAGGAGATCCAGCCGGCATCAACCGCCGCTCGGGTCGCTCCGACCGCACCGCCGAGCGCATCGGCCAGCGCCTGGACGGTCGCGAAGCCGTCTGCTCCGGCCACGCCCCGACCGCCCGAGACGACCACCCGGGCCTCCTCGATCGAGGCCACTGCGCCCGCCTGGGCAACCCGCTCGGTGAGCTTGACCGGGGCCAGGGCCGACGCTCCGGCCGAGCGGGCCGTGAGCTTGCCGGCGCCCTTGGCCGGCTCGGCGCTGACGGCATTCAGGCGCAGGGTAACGATCCCCCGGTCGCCCGTGAACCGGCTGGTGGTGATCAGCCGGCCGCCGAACGTGCTCATCTCGACGACCGGCGAGCCGTCGGCCCAGTCGACGGCACTGGCGTTGACCAGGACGCCCCAACCCAGGAGGACCGACAGGATCCCGGCCACGTCGCGACCGTCGGGCGTCGCCCCGAGCAGGATGTGCCCCGCCGGCTCGTCGCGGACCAGCTCGGCCACGGCCTCGGCAATCAGCGCTGCGGCCGCCCGTTCGCGGATCCCGGCCGCCGACACGGCGATCACCTTGGGCAGGTAGGCGGCCAGCTCAGCGGCCGCGACCGCCGGCGACTCGTCGACGACGATCCCGACCACCTCGTGACCGGCCGACTTGGCCAGGGTCCGGCCGAGTGTCGCCAGCTCCGCACCGATCCGGGCGAGATGCCCGTCGGCGACCTCGCCCACGACCCACAGCGTGGCGGCCATCAGGACGCGTCCATCAGATCAGCCGCCGATCGGCCAGGAACTCGACCACCTCGGCGGCCGCCGCCGCCGCCGGACCGCGGACGACCCGGGTCGCGGCGCGCGCCGCCGGCGTCCGGCTGGCGATCACCGCGGTCGTCGCGACCGCCCCGCCAACGGGCGCCTCGAGCGGCCCGATGTCGGCCAGCGACCANNACCAGCGCCGGCAGGGCGGCCTCGATCCGGTCGTAGCCGACCGGGCTGAGGCGATGGACGGTGACTGTCGTTGCGCTCGGCTCGATCTTCGCCGCGTACGACAGGTAGGGCAGGCCGAGGATGACCGCGATCCCGGCGGCGACGATCCCGCCACCGCCATCGGAGGTATCGGCACCGGCCAGGACGAGGTCGTACTCGAGGCGGCGAAGGGCGGCGGCCAGGACCCGGACGGTGGTCAGGGTATCCGAGCCGCCGAGCGCCGGGTCCGTCACCAGGACCGCCCGGTGGGCACCCATCGCCAGCGCCTTGCGGAGGGTCTCGGGGGCTCCGGCGGGGGCCATCGCGAGCAGGGTCACCTCGCCCTCGCCGGCCGCCTCGACGAGCTTCAGCGCAGCCTCGAGGGCGTACTCGTCATTGGCGTTGACGACATTCGGGACGCCGGCGCGGTCGACCCGCAGGTCGGGGCCGAGCCGCTCCTGGCCGGTGGTATCCGGCACTGGCTTCACCAGGACGACGATCCGCAAACGTTCTCTCCGCTGGGCAATGCTGCCGGGCTGCAGGCTCCGATCCGATCCCGCCGCTCAGGACCGGGCGAGCAGGGACCGGGCGACAACCAATCGCTGGATCTGCTGTGTCCCCTCGTACAGCTGGGTGATCTTCGCGTCACGCATCATTCGCTCGACGGGAAAGTCTTCGATGTAGCCGTAGCCGCCCAGGACCTGGACGGCATCGGTGGTGACCCGCATGGCCGCGTCACCGGCGACGAGTTTACACACGGCTGCCCAGCGGGCAGCATCGCCGTCGCCTGCCTCGATCGCGGCACAGGCCGCGTACAGGAGCTGGCGGGCTGCCTCCGTCGAGGCATCCATGTCGGCCAGCAGGGCCTGGACCATCTGCTTCTCGGCGATCGGCTTGCCGAACTGGATCCGCTCGGTGGCGTAGTGGGCGGCGAACTCGAGGGCACCCTGGGCGATCCCCACAGCCTGGGCGGCGATCCCCGGCCGGGAGCGCTCGAACGTGCTCATCGCGATCGCGAAACCCTGGCCCTCGGCCCCGATTCGGTTGCCCGCCGGGATGCGCACCGAGTCGAACAGGAGCTCGGCCGTGGGCGAGCCACGAATCCCCATCTTGTGCTCGAGCCGGCCGATCGAGAAGCCGGGCCGATCCTTCTCGACGACGAAGCAGGACAGATTGCGGTGCCGCTTGGCACCAGGATCGCTGACTGCGAAGACGACCACCAGATCGGCCACGCTGCCGTGGGTGATGAACCGCTTGGCGCCGTCGAGGACGTAATCGTCTCCATCACGGGTCGCCCGCATCGCGATCGAGCCCGCATCGCTGCCGGCGCCCGCCTCGGTGATTGCGAACGAGATCAGGGTCCGGCCCGCGGCCAGGTCGGGCAGCCAGCGCTGGCGCTGCTTTGTGGTCCCGCTCGAGATGATCGGCAGGGCGGCGAGCTCATGGACGGCGAGGATCAGGCCGGTCGTGGCGCAGGCCGCCGAGAGCGCCTCGATCGCCAGGCAGACGGTCAGCAGGTCGGCCCCGAGGCCGCCGTACTCGACCGGGAACGGCAGGGCCAGGATGTCCTGGGATGCCAGCAGCTCCTTGTTGTCCCATGGGAACTCGGCAGTCCGGTCGACCTCGGCGGCGCGTGGCGCGATCCGCTCGCGGGCCACCTTCCGGATGGCGTCGCGCAGCTCGACCTGCTCGGCGGACAGCCGGTACGGACGCAGTTCGACCATCGTCGGCACTCCCCCGCCGCCTACTGGAGCACCGGCAGCTGGCGCCCGGCCGGGATCGCCGGGGCCAGGCTGTCGGCCAGCAGCTCGGCGATGTCGGCCGCGCTGACCAGGCCCGTGCTGTTCGACTCGGCCTCGGCCAGGCCGTCCTTCATCATCGTCATGCAGAACGGGCAGTTGGTGGCCACGACCTCGGCGCCGGTCTCCAGGGCCTGGCGAGTCCGCTCGGCATTGATCCGCGTGCCGCGGGTCTCCTCCATCCACATCCGGCCGCCACCCGCCCCGCAGCAGAATGAGTTCTTGCCGCTGCGCTCCATCTCGCGCAGCTCCATCCCGGCGACGGAGCCGAGAACGTCGCGGGGGGCCGCGACCACGTTGTTGTAGCGGGCCATGTAGCAGCTGTCATGGAAGGTCACCGAGCGCGCCGGAACTCCGGCCCCGTCGGTCGAGCCGTCGGCTTCGGCGGTCCGCAGCCGGCCGCTCGCCAGGAGGCCCTGGAGGTAGACGCTGTGGTGGACGATCTCGAANNCCCCCGGCCAGGATCTGGTAGACGTACTCGTTGCCCATCCGGCGGGCCGGGTCGCCGGTGCACGATTCCTCCTGGCCCAGGATCGCGAATCGGACGCCGGCGGCGTTCAGGCAGCGGGCAAAGGCCCGGGCGACCTTCCGGTTGCGCTCATCGAAGGCGGCCGCGCAGCCGACCCAGTACAGGACCTCGACCTCGTCGAGACGGCCGGCCGCGGCCAGGTCGGCCACCGTCGGCACCTCGAAGTCAAGGCCCTTCGTCCAGTCCGTCCGGGTCGAGCGGGCCTGGCCCCACGGGTTGCCAGCGGTCTCCATGTTCCGGAAGGCGCCGGTGAGCTCGCTCGGGAAGCGCGAATCCTCGAGGACCAGGTTGCGCCGGAAGCCGACGATCTTGTCGACATGCTCAATCAGGACCGGGCAGGCCTCGACGCAGGCGCCGCAGGTGACGCAATCCCAGACCGCGTCGTACGGGATCGCGTCGTCGACGATCGCCGTCGCCAGGAGCTTCGGATCGGGCGTCGCGTCATCGAGGCCGGGCTGTCCCCGCAGGATCGGCGAGTTCGGGATNNAGGTCCAGGCCGTGCTCGGCGTCGACCGCCATGTGGCGCAGGCCCATGATCATCTCGCGGGGATTGAGCGGCTTGCCGGTCATGTTCGCCGGGCAGGCGTCGGTGCATCGACCGCACTCCGTGCAGGTGAAGCCGTCGAGGAGGTCCTTCCAGCCGAGGTCCTGCAGCGTCCGCAGGCCGAACGTGGCGTCGGCTGCCTCGAGATCCATGGCCGGCAGCTCGCCGCGCGGCGCCAGCTTGCGGAAATAGACATTGAAGAACGCGGTCGCAACGTGGAGATGCTTGCTCGACGGCAGGTAGCACACGAACGCCGCCACAATCGCGATGTGAGCCCACCACAGGACCGTGAAGGCCGCGAGCAGGACAGCCGATGACAGGCTGCCGAGCGGGATGGCCAGCGCATCCGCGACGAACGCGCCCGGGACCGGGCCAAACCGGGCCGCCTCGAATGCCTGGGCGAGCAGCTCGCAGGCGACGACCCCGCCGATCAGGCCAAGGATGATCAGGGCGCCCCTGGTGAATGCCAGCCGACGCGGCCGGGTGATCAGCCGGCGCACGAAGGCGTAGCCCACAGCGACCAGGACAAGGATGGCTACGCCGTTCTGCATCACCGAGACGGCCGTCCACAGGACGCCACCGGCGGGGATCGCGATCACCGACTGGATGGCGCCCGCGGTCACGATGTTGGCGGTGCCGACCGTGAGCAGGACGAAGCCCCAGAAGATCGTGAAGTGCATGATCCCGGCGCGCCGGTCCTTGAACATCTTGGTCTGGAGGAGGGTGTACCGGACCAGCCCGCCGATCCGGCGTGGGACGTCTGCCAGGGGACTCGGGCCGGTTGCCCGGACGGCCGCAAAGATCCGCAGGTGGCGGGCCATCACGAGGATGAAGAAGACGACCGATCCCCAGAACAGCGGGAAGACGAGGGGATAGCCGGGGACGTGGTCGAAGATGCCCTCGAATCCGTTCACCGGCCGGGCCCATCGACGTGGTCGAACGGCCCGGCCAGCGTCTCGAGGGCATGGGGCAGGACGGCCACGATCGCCTCGAGGCTCTCGGCCGCTCCACGCGGGCTGCCGGGCAGGTTGACGATCAGGGTCCGGCCACGGACACCGACCACAGCCCGCGACAGGCTGGCGAGGGGCGTCGAGCGGCGGCCGTCGGCCCGCATCGCCTCGGCCAGTCCTGGCACCTCGTAGTCGATCACGGCGGTGGTCGCCTGGGGAGTCACGTCACGGGGCGTGAGCCCCGTCCCGCCGGTCGTCACGATCAGTGGATGGCGGCCGGCGCCCTCGACCAGGGCCTCCTCGATCAGCCACTGTTCATCGGCGACCACCTTCCGCTCAATCGTGAAATCGAGCGCCGCGAGACGGTCGGCAACCACCTGCCCGGACGTGTCCTCGCGGGATCCTTCGGCACTCCGGTCGCTTGCGGTCAGGACGAGCGCCGAACGGTCGGTCACGTGCCTTCCTTCTTCCTGATCCGGCCGGCTGAGCGATCGCCGGGTCGGTGGCCGGGCACGGCCGGGGGATGCTCGGCAGCAGGGCTGCGGACCCAGTCACCGCTCTTGCCGCCGGTCTTCGAAAGCAGGCGAACCGAGCGGATCTCGACCCCGCGCTCAACGCCCTTGACCATATCGTAGACGGTCAGCGCGGCAACCGACGCGGCGGTCAGGGCCTCCATCTCGACCCCGGTCGGGCCGATCGTGGCGGCCTCGGCCCGGATCCGGAGGACCCCGGCCGCCCGGTCAGGCACCACCTGGACGAGCAGGTCGGTGAGCGCCAGCGGATGGCAGAGGGGGATCAGGTCCGACGTCCGCTTGGCGCCCATCACCCCGGCCAGCTCGGCGACCGTCAGCACGTCGCCCTTGGCATTCCGCCCGTCAATGACCAGGCTGAGGGTCTCCTGGCTGAGGACGACCAGCGCCTCGGCGACCGCCCGCCGGGCCGTGTCCGGCTTGGCGCTGACGTCGACCATCCGCGGCCGGCCGCTGCGGTCGACATGGGTCAGGCGGCGCCGCTCGGTGCGGGGCGGTTTGCGGTCCATGTGGCTCTCCGATCAGGGCGGTTCGAACGGTCAGCGATCGAGCCGGAAGACCTCGACCTCAGTTCCGGGCGGAACGTCCTCGAAGGCTTCGGGAACTGCGGCCAGGGCGTCTGCCGCTGCCAGCGTACTCAGGACGTGGCTGCCCTGCCCCGCGGTCGAACGGGCCCCGGCCAGGCGGACCTGCAGCCGCCCTCCCGGATCGAGGATCGGTGCACCGTTCGGCCGGCGATCGAGCTCGACGCGCAGGTAGGCCCGCCGGCCACGGCCCTTCGTGACCGGTTCCATCAGCACGCCCGGCTCGGACGGCCGGAACGGGTCGGCGTGCCCGGCCAGGCGACGAAGCGCCGGCCGGACGAAGATCTCGAACGTCACGAAGCTCGAGACCGGATTACCTGGCAATCCGAACAGGAGGACCTGGCTGCCGTCGTCGCGGCGAGCCGTCCCGAACGCGAATGGCTTGCCCGGCTGGAGGGCAACGCGCCACAGCTCGATCCGGCCGACCGCCTCGAAGCCCGCCCGGACGACGTCGTAGGGTCCCACCGAAACGCCGCCACTGACAATCACGATGTCAGCCTGGGCCACGCCCCGCCGGAGCCGCTCGATCACGTCATCGAGCCGGTCGCGAGCGATGCCGAGGTCGAGCACGTCGGCGCCCGCAGCCGCGGCGAGTGCCCGCAGGCCGGGACCATTCGCGTCAGGAATGCCGCTCCCCTCGGGCGCCGTGCCCGCGGACCTGACCTCATCACCGGTGGCCAGGACAGCCACGATCGGCCGGCGGTGGACCGCCACGCTGCTCACGCCAGACCCGGCGACCAGCCCGATTGCGGCCGGCCCGAGCTGGACGCCGGCCTGCAGGACCACAGTTCCGGCCAGGAGGTCGCTCCCCCGCCGGCGAATCGAGGACCCGATCGGCACCGTCGCGTGAATGGCGACTGAGGCCGGGATCGAGCCGATCGCCTGGCCTCCGCGCGGACCCGCGGCGCTCCCGTCGGCGTTGAGCGGCGTCGTCAGCTCCACCTGGACGATCGTGTCGGCGCCCGCCGGCAGCGGCGCGCCGGTTGCGATCCTGATTGCCGTACCGGGCGCGGCCGCCGGGCCGGCCGAACCCCCGGCCGCTGCTTCGCCGGCGACCCTGAGCACGACCGGGGCGGCTTCCGAGGCCTCGACGATCTCCGCCCCACGCACGGCGTAGCCATCCATCGCGCTGTTGTCCCACGGCGGTAGGTCGGTCGTGGCCCGGACCTCGGCGGCGGCAACCCGGCCGAGGGTGGCCTCGATCGGCCGCGTCTCGGCTGGCAGCGGGTCGCGGATCGCCTCGAGGACCCGCCCGCGGGCGACATCGACGGACAGCATCGGATCGTCGGCCGGCGGAGGCGGCGCGGCGTCTGCGGATCGCGGGTCCTTCATACGGTTCGCGGCCCGCGTATCGCCGGCCGGAGCTGATCGGCTCGGCCGACACGGCTGGCCATGGCAGCAACCACGCCGCAGACGACGAGGATCACGATCCCGAGCAGGAGTGACGTCTCGAACCAGAACTGGTCGGGGAAGAGCTGGATCAGCTTCGAGCTGGCGTCGAAATCGAACGAGCCGGGCGCGAAGAACAGCTCGTGAAACGTCTCGAACACGGCGTCGAAGGCAACCGCCGCGATGACTCCCAGGACGATCACGGCGACGGCCAGGACGATCGCTCCGATCCGCACGGCGCGCCGGAACCAGGCCGCTCCGCGGGCGAAGATCCAGATGTTGACGAGGACCAGGACGGCCAGCACGGCCAGGCCGCCGAAGGCGAAGAAGACGTTGCGGACATCGACCATGTGGGCCCGTTCGCGGACGCCGAGGACCTCCTGGCCGTCGACCGCGACCGCGAAGCTGGGCGGGCCGAGGGCCAGGTCGTGGAGGATCGAATTGGTCACCGTGTGAACGGTCGCCGGGCTGAAGCCCGTCAAGTCCGCGGCCCCGGTTCGATCCTGCTCGAAGCCCACCCAGGCCGGATTGAGGAAGACCAGGAGCGCCAGGGCCACGATCGTGATCATCGTCGTCAGGCCGGCGAGGAGCCCGAGGATCGTCCGGGCAGGTCCGGGATTCACGCTCTCATCCTAGCCGCTCGCCCGGTCTCGCCCGCCGGATCGACCGGCGAAGGACGCCTACTCGTCCTCGAGCGTCCGGGCCTGGTCCCACCAGCCCTCGGCTCGAAGGTCGTCGATCGGCTCCATCCGGAGCTGCTGGGCGGGTCGCACGAGGCGGGCCTTGAACGCCTCAAGGTCAAGGTCGACGATGCCCTTCAGGCCGGGGATGCCGGCCTGGATCATCAGCTGATGCTCCGGCGGACCGAAGCTCGCCAGGTTGAGCATGAGCGCCTCGTCACGCCAGGTGGCCACGTCGTTGATCGTCGCCCCGAGATGGTCGGCCAGCGTCTGCCGCCGGGTCGGCGTCTCGGACACCTCGATCAGGATCCCGGTGGTGAACACGCCCTGCTTCTCCAGCCGGTCCAAGTAGACAGGCTCAATCCGGGTCAGCTCGTCGATCGGCGGCATGCTAGCGGTCAACCTCCGGGTCACTTGGTCGCCATCGAGTATCGCCGATTCATGGGCGACCCGGCAGGCGTCATCCGGCTCCGACGGCGGCGAGGTCCTCGGCCGACGCGCCGAGCGTCCAGGCCGTAACCGGGTCCGCGATGCTGAACCCGAGCGACTCGTACAGCGGCCGGCCGGCCGGCGACGCCCAGAACAGGATCCCGTCGATCCCACCTTCGAGCTCGGCCGCCGCCGACGAGAGTGCCGTACCGAGGAGGGCCCGCGCGGCGCCTCGCCGGCGATGCCGCGGCGGCGTCATCATGTCGAACAGCCCGAGGGTTCGCCCGATCACCGTGACGAACGCGCAGCTCACAGGCTCGCGTCCGTCGAGCGCGAGCCACGGTTCCAGCTCACCGTCCTCGAGCAGCGATTCGCCATACATCGACTCGACAAGACCCGGTTCGTAGCCGTGGACGTCCTCGAAGATCGACCAGATCCCTTCGAGATCTGCCCGCGTCCCTGCACGACGGACCTCGAACGGAGATCCCGTCGGTGCCGGCGCATGCGCTGCCCAGAACAGGGCTTCCTCGCCCGGCGAGCGGACGAAGCCGGCCTGCCCGAGGAGGTCGCCGGCCTCGACGTCGAGGCCGGCCGATTCGCCGAGGAGGATCGGCACGCCCGCGGCGACCGAGCGGGCGGCCACCGACTCGACGTCGGCTCGAGTGGCGGGGGCATAGAGCGTCACCTGGTTGAGGTCCACGTGGCCTGCCCCGGACAGGGCGATCGACCAGCCCGCGCCGGACGCCGCACCTGGCGCCGGGCCGCGGCGGAGGATCGCCGCGGCATGCCGGCCGTAGATCGGCCACAGCTCGGCAGGCGACGGATCGCGGCTCACGCCTCCGGCCCAGGGCTGGTCGAGATCAGGCTGTAGAAGCTGATCGAGGCAACCAGGAGCTGGGTGCACAGGGCGAGCGCAAAGAGGGTCAGCGAGCCGAAAACGAGGGCGTTAAGTCCGAACAGGATGATCGAGCCGATCGCCGCGCTCATGATCAACTGGGTTGAACGGGCACGGAACGCCTTGGCCCGGGCGATTTGGCGGGTGCGGACGAACACGACCCCGATCAGGTAGATCGCAGTCAGCGCGCTGGCCAGGACGAAGGCCATTCGCGCATCGCCCAGCGCCGGAAAGGCGATCACCGGCAGCAGGCTCTCGAACGTGACGTTCAAGCTGGTCGACACGATGATCCGCAACCGGATCCGCTGACTCGCGGACCACGTGCTTCCGGCCGGCAGCAAGGTCGCCGAGATGGCCGAAAAGCCGGCGATCACGATCGCCAGCTGGGCGATCCCGATCAGGAGCACATCGCCAGGCATTGCCGGCAATCCTAGCCGCGCGGGATCGGCGTTGAACGGCGCACGGACGTGGAGCCGCCCTCGGCCGATCGCCTATCGACGCGCGAGATCCGACGGCCGATAATCCCGGCGGGAGGTGGCGGTGATGGTTCGATCCTTGCGATTCGTGGCGGCTTTGGTCCTGCTCGGCAGCATCGGCGGGTGCGAGCCGGCGCCCGTCGCGATCCCACCGGGCGCCCAGCAAGTGGCGGTGGCGGTCAGCGCGACCACCGTCACGCTGACGCCCAGCGCGGTGCCCGCCGGTGACGTGTACCTGGTGCTGGCCTTCCCGACCGGGGGGCCTGGCGAGGTGTGGCTCGTCCGCAGCGGCAATGGCGGCCTGAGTGATGGCCAGATTGCCCAGCTGGCCCAGACCGGGGATGCCGGCCAGGGTATCGTGCAGGAATCGATGTCGGCCTCGTGCTGCGGCAATGTCGTCAAGAAAACGCTCGTCGCGGGCAAGTACGCGATCATCCTGCCTGGCCCGGAAGGCTCGGCGAGCGTGGTTCCACCGATCTCGACAGCGATTCTCGAGGTCAATCCATGAACGGAGCAAGGAGTCCCCGTGCGCTCATTCGAGATCGGCGTCGTCTTCGGAAGCTGGCGGTCCTCGGTCGACGGCTCGACCGTCCCCTGGGCTGAAATCCGCGACCTTGCCCTGCGAGCGGAGGAGATCGGACTCGACACGGTCTGGAGCCCGGACGAGCTCCTGGGCCGGCTGGTCAAGGACGGCCCGCGCTATGGCTTCTGGGACGGCGTCGCCGTGACGGCGGGGCTTGCGGCAGCCACGTCCCGGATCAAGATCGGAACCTGGGTGATGTCGGCACTCCAGCGCAACCCCGGGATGATCGCCAAGAGCGCGGCGACGATGGATGAGATCAGCGGCGGCCGGTTCGTCCTCGGTCTGGGCGCCGGCCACGCCGGCAGTGGTGCCCACGGCTTCGGGTTGCCCGAAGAGGCCATCTACGACCGGTTTGAGGAGGCGCTCCAGATCATCGTGCCCCTCCTCCGGACCGGCCGGGCTGACTTCGCCGGGACGTATCACGTCGCGCGCGACCTGGAGCAGCTGCCGGCCGGCCCGCGCCCGGGTGGGATCCCGCTGCTGCTGGCCGCCCACGGCCAGAAGGGCTACCGCCATGCCGCACGCCATGCCGATGTCTGGAGCTGTTACGCGACCGAGCGGAGCGACGTGGCCGAGCTCGGCCCGCGGGTCGTGGCCTTCGAAGCGGCCTGCGCGGAGGTCGGCCGCGACCCGTCCACGGCTGGCCGCTCGGCCGGTGTTGTTGTGGCGCCGTTGGCCGGAGCTCCCTACGACGGCGCCTTCGGCACGGCAATCACAGGCTCAGCCGAGCAGATCGCTGACGCGTTCCGGACGTTCCACGCCGCCGGCTTCACCCAGCTCGAATTCCTGGTCGAGCCGCTCACGATGGCAGCGCTCGATGCCATGGCCCCGGTCATCGAGCTCCTCGACTCGGAGTAGACGCCCACGCCGGCCCTTCAGGGCAGGGCGACGTGAACGTTCGCCATCCAGCCGGGGACTCCGAAGAGCACGCCCAGGGCGATCAACAGGCCGGCGATCGCCAGCCCGGCGAGTGTGGCCAGGACAACGGTGCCCGCGATCGAGATCAGCCCGCCGGCGAAGAACCGGGCCCGCCGGTCATGGAGCGCGATCACCGACACGAGCAGGATCAGGATCACGAACAGGATCAGCCCGATCGCAGGCAGCGCCTCGGCGGGGTCCGACATCAGTCGCCGTCCGTCCCGCGGCCTCGATCCACCGGAAGACCCGCGCNNGCCCGACTGCTTGAAGCCGCCGTCCCGGGCGGCCGCGACGGCCCGATCGACATCGGCCGCGGTACCGGCGGGGACGCGCCCAACGAGCCCGCCTGTGGCGGGGTTGTGGACATCGAGCCAGGCACCATCGGACGCTTCGACCGAGCGACCGTCGACGAACATCCGAACGTCGGGCGCGACCGCGACCGCCATGGGCTGGCCTCCTGGAATGAAGGACTGAACCGGCCTCGAGTTTAGCGCGCGCTCTTCGCCCGTTCGTCATCCACGAGCCGCCGGGCGAACGACTGGAAGGCGATGTCGTCGAGGGGCGGGTTGATCAGGCCAGCCCGTGCGTCCCGGAACGCGCGCTCGAGCCGGCCGGAGAGGAAGCCCGGCCCGCCGGCGATCCGGAGCGCCTCGTCGGTGGCCAGCACGGTCGCGTTCGTTGCGGTCACCTTGGCCAGGCTGACCTCCGGAACGAGCGCCGCACGATGCGCCGGAGCGGCCGCCTGCCAGCGTCGGGCAACTTCCTCGAGGACGATCCGGGCCGAGCGCAGGGCGGCGTCGATCCGGCCGAGCCGGACGCCGATCGTGGGCAGGTCGGCGACCGCGCTCGCGCCATCGCCCGGCCGACGGTCGATCGCCCAGCGGACGACATCCCGGCGGGCGCCCTCGCCCACGCCCAGGTAGACGGCGGCCACGACGGCTCCGAACCAGGCACCCGGCGCCGGGCCGCGCGGATCCGGCCCGCCGGCCGGACGGGCCGCGATCAGCCGATCCGCGGGCACGAAGACATCGTGCAGGACCAGCCGGTCCGAGGCGGAGCCGCGCATCCCCAGGGCATCAAAGCCCGGCAGCCGCTCGACCCCGTCGGATTCGAGGTCGACCACGAAGGTGCCGACGCCGCCTGACCCCAGCGCAGCCGAGACCTGGGCTGCCCGGAGGGCGGGCAGCCACGTGGTCCAGGTCTTCTCGCCGGTCAGGTGGAAGCCGCCCTCAACGGCGGTGGCGTTGGTCGCCGGCAGGCCGCCGCGCGCCGGGCTGCCGCTGCCTTCCTCGGTCGAGGCGGAGTTCAACAACGCNNGATTCGTCGCGGACGAGCCGGGCCAGCCAGGTCCGCAGGTCCGGCGACCAGCCGTCCGACTCGAACAGCGAGCCGACGACGTGGGTGTGCATCGCAAAGCCGAGCGCGGCGGAGCCGCTGGCAGCGCCGAGCGAGGCGAGAACCTCGACCGCCTCGACCATCCCGCCGCCCAGGCCACCCGTG
>PNAZ01000053.1 GCA_003169655.1 Chloroflexota bacterium | reverse complement strand
GTCGCCGCGCTGGCCGGCGATGGGCTGACGATCCCGCTCCTGCTCGAGCTCGGGGCAAGCCCGGCCGTGGCCACCGTGATCGGCGTCCTGCCCTTCGCCTTCTCGGCTGCCCAGCTCGGCGTCCCCTGGCTCCTGCGCCGCTATGACGGCAACCTGCGGGGAGTCACCCTGATCATCCTGGCCNNGGCCTGGCGATCGTCGCGATCGGGGCGGTGATGAGCCTGGGCGGCGCCGCGACGACGATCGGCGGGACGAACCTGCTGGCCTGGTACGGGGCGATCCTGCCCGACCCGGAACGGCGCTTCGTGGCACCGCGGGTGATGGGCATGACCCTCGGCCTGGGCTCGGTCCTGCTCCTGCCGGTGGCCCTCCTGGTCCAGCTCTTCCTGCCCGACCTCGGCGTCCGGATCTACGCCATCGTATTCCTGGTCAGCGGCATCGCCGGGGTGACCGAGATCATTGTCCTGCGCCAGCTGGCGAAGCCCGGTCGGGTGCACGTCGCCCGTTCGTCGGCGGGCCCGGCTGATGGTCCGCCGGCTGCGCCACCCTCACCGCACCTGCAGCCATTCCTGCGCTCGATCACGGTGGCGGCCTTCGGGGCCGGCTTCGGCCCGTACCTGTCGATCTACGCGATCAGCGTCCTGCACCTGCCGCCAAGCTACGCGATCCTCCTGTCGGCAATCTCGTCGGCCGCCTCGCTTGTCTCGGCGACGATCATCGGCGGACTGCTCGCCCGGGGCAGCGCCTCCCGAACGCTACGGGTCTCATTCCTGCTGCGCGGGTCGTCGATGCTCCTGGGCCTGACGGCCTTCCCCTCGAACCCGCTGGCGGGCGTGATCATCTGCGTCGTGGCCGGCGTCGCAGCGGCCGGCGCCTCAGCCGGCACCCTGTCCTCGAACGAACGCCTGATGCGCCTGACGCCAGGTCCGGACCTGATCAGTGCCCAGGGGCGATTCGTCGCCGGCAGCGCGGCCGGGATCACGGCCGGGCAGCTCTCGAATGCAGCGATCCTGGCCATCCTGCCGCTGGGCTATCCAGCCTTTGCGATCCTGTTCGCGGTCTCGGGCCTGACCCGATTCGCCACGGCTGCCCGGGTGGAAGTCTCGGAGACGTGGACGTCGAGCACCCGGACCTATCGCAACGAGGACCTGCGCAAGCCATGAGCGGCCCTGCCCCGACGTCCGCGCCCTTCAGTGCGTCCGTGAACGGCTTCCGCTTCGCCAACCGCTGGCCCCACGTTCCACCGCTTCGGTTCCGGCTCGGCGGGCCGGTCCCGATCGAGCTGGCGGTCGGTGACGCGGCCAACGGCCTGTGCGGCGGGATGGCCTTCGCGGCGCTCGACCTGTGGTTCGCCGGGATCCCGGCACCCAGCCAGCCCGAGCCGCCGGTCGAAGGCACGCCCGAGTTCCAATACCTGGTCCGGCGCCAGCTCGACTCGTTCGAGCTCGGCGTCGGCCCGGCGCGCTTCTACCTGCTGGGAGCTCCGTGGCGGTCCGCGACATCACGCTCGGCCGAAGTCCTGCGTCGCGAGCTGCCCCGGATCCGGCGCGAGCTGGAGGCGGGACGGCCGGTGGCCCTCGGCCTGGTCCACGCGGTCTCGGCCAACCCGGCGACGCTGATCCAGGACCACCAGGTCGTGGCCTCTGGTCTCGAGGCCGGACCGGACACTGACTCGCTCAGCCTCCGGATCTACGACCCGAACCTGCCCGGCGACGATTCGGTCCGGCTGATCGTCGGGCGAGATCTGTCCGGCCTGCTCGCGCTCAGCTACTCGGGCGGCCCACCGGTCGTTGCCTTCTTCCGGCAGGGCTACCGCCCCCGCGATCCGCTGGCCTGGCGCTGAACCGGATGAGCTCGCCCGGCGTTCGTCGCTCCGTCGCCGCCATCGCCGTCGTCCTCATCGCGCTGGTGCTCGTTGCCCGGACCGGCATCCTCTCGACCGGCTCGGCCGCGCCAGTGCCAACCCCGTCCGGCTCGACGGGTTCGTCCCGGCCGACGGGTTCGTCCCGGCCGAGCGATCCTTCGATCCCGATCACATCGGCCGCACCTTCTGCCATCGAGGTGCCCGTGCCCGGCTTCGTCGAGGGCTGGGCATGGTCGCCGGACGGAAGGCACCTGCTCATTCTCAGCGGGACACGGAGGCCGCCGATGCCACGGACACCACCAGGATCATCGGCCCGGATGGTGTCGATGTTGCTACCTTGGCGGGGGCGGCCCTTTCGTGGTCCAGGGACGGATCTGCCCTCGCGATCAGGGCGGACTCCGGGCTGGAGCTCACGCTGATGACGCTGCGCTAGGTCGCCCCGGCGGCCTCGGCGGGCCTGCAGGGTCGTGCGCAAGCGCCCCGGCTAACCCAGCGGCGGGAGCTCCTGATCTTGGTCGAGGGCCGGTGCAAAGAGGTCGCCGAGCGCCTCGACCCGGGGCAGGATCGTGCGGATCGTCCAGCGGTCGGGGCGCAGGTCGGGGTCGTCCAGCTCGTCCCAGGCAATCGGCGCTGACACCGGCGCACCGGCGGCCGGCCGAACCGCATACGGCGCGACGAGGGTCTTGATCCGGCTGTTCTGGGTGAAGTCGAGGCGCGCCTTCCCCGCCCGGCCGGCGACCGACCATTCCCAGCTGACCAGCTGGGGCACAATCGCGCCCACCGCCCGGCTGAGCTGCTCGACCCAATCGGTCGTCTCCCGGAACGTGTAGCGCCCGCGGAGGATCGGGATCCAGACCTGGATGCCACGTTTGCCTGTCGTCTTCGGCGCCCCGCGCAGGCCAAGGTGGGCCAGCGCGGTCCGGAACAGCCGGGCGAGGGCCAGGGTCTCGTCCCAGGTCGTCTTCTCGCCGGGATCGATGTCGATCAGGGCGTAGGTCGGATGGTCGACGTCCTCAATCCTGGCCGTCCAGGGATGGAACTCGAACGCGGCCTGATTGCCGAGCCAGGCCAGGCTGGCCACGCGATCGGCGACGAGGTGGTCATTCGCCGCCCTGTCTTCGACGCCGGTCTCGTGCCACAGGCGGAGCCAGGCGGGCGCGCTGGCCGGGATCTGCTTCTGCCAAAAGGCTGGGCCACCAGCGCCGTCCGGGAAGCGCTGGAGGTTGAGCGCCCGTTCGGCCAGGTGGGGCAGCAGGGCCGGGCCGACCCGGCTGAGGTAGGCGATCAGGTCGCGCTTCGTGACCGGCAGCTCGGCCGGCGTGGTGCCGGTGGCCGAGCCACCCGGTCGGGCAGCCCGAGCCGGGAAGAGGATCTTGTCGAGGTTGGTCAGGCTGAGCTCGAAGCCAGCCACCCGCCAGGTTGCCTTGGCCGGCAGCCGGGCGAGCTCGGCCAGCTCCGCCTCGGTCGCCCGATCGGCCGGGCCCCCGGCCGTGCCACGTGAGCGCCCCGCAGGCTTCGCAGGGACCTTGGTCTCGGGCTTGAGCGCGGCCTTCGAGGCGGACTTCACGGTGGTCTTCGCGACTGCCCGCGGGGCTCGAGGCGCGGATGCCGCGGCGTGGGCGGGCGGCCCGGCCTCCGCCCGTTCCCGGCGCACCGAGCGGGGGTCGCGATCGATCTCGAAGCCCTTGAATGACGGTTGGCGGATGACCTCGTCGCGGGTCCAGTTCGAGAAGGCGACCCTGATCACGATCGCCGGCTCGCTCCAGACCACGCCGCGCAGGTCCGGACCGGATGGCGGCGACGGCGCGAACGGCGGGTCGATGCGGATGCCGGCTTCGAGCAGGCCCTTGAGCCGGGCCCTGGTCGCCCGGTCGAAGCCGCTGCCAACCCGGCCGGCGTAGCGCAGGGCGCCGTCCTCGTAGTAGCCGACGATCACGCTGCCCAGGTCGTGGGCATTGCCCTCGCCGGGCAGGTAGCCGCCGACGACGAACTCCTGCTCGGGTCGGATCTTCAGCTTCAGCCACGTCCCGACGCGGCGGCCGGGCTCGTAACGCGAGCGGCGCTCCTTGGCCATCACCCCCTCCAGGTCGCGCTCTCGGGCGGCGGCCATGAAGGCGATCCCCTTCGCCTCGACATGGGTCGCATAGCGGACGTGGGGGCTCTCGCGCAGGACGGATCGGAGGAGCCGCTTGCGCTCTTCGAGGGGCACCTCGAGGAGGGTCAGCCCGTCGAGGAAGAGCAGGTCGAAGGCCTGATAGACAAGTGGCGCCGGCGACCCGGAACCGGGGCCCGCGGATGCGCGTGCGGCCTCCTCCTTGGCGTCCCGACCGCGCTTGTGGCCGGGCGTGCCGCTGCCGAAGCGCACGCCGAGACGCTCCTGCAGGAGGCCGAAATCGGGCTTGCCGTCGGGGTCGAGGGCGACGACTTCACCGTCGACCACCGCCTCGCCCGCCTCGATCCAGTCCGGCGGGCTGAGCAGGCCCGGAAAATAGGTGCCGGCGTCCTTGCCGTTCCGGGTGTGGATGCTCACCCGCCGGTCGCGGACGACTGCCTCGACCCGGTAGCCGTCCCACTTGATCTCGAACAGCCAGCCCGGATCGTCAAATGCGTGGGTCGCCAGCGTCGCGAGCATCGGCTCGATGAAGCCGGGGAACGGGGCGGCGACCGCGCCCAGCTCCTGGAGCGAACGCTGGGCGTCGGGCGGTCGCGCCTCGAAGCGCGGCGCGAGCCCGGCGGCGACCTCGTCGTTCGTGCGGCCCGTCCGGACCGACGCGGGACGGTCGTCCGCATCCCAGCCCGGCACAGCCTCGCCATCCTTCTTGTGGATCAGCAGCCAGGGATCGCCGTCCCGGTCCGACTCCGGTTCGGCCGGACCGCCCTTCCGCCGGCCGCCACCCGCGCTCGAGCTGCCGCGGGTACGGACCAGGGTGAACCGGCCGCGCAGCTTCTGGCCGAAGATCCGGAACTTCAGCTCGCCGGCGGCGATCGACGCGGCGGGATCCAGGGTAGGCGCCTCGGGCTCGTAGGTGCCCCAGTCCCACACGATCGCGTCGCCGGCGCCGTACTCGCCGCGCGGGATCGTGCCCTCGAAGTCGAGGTACTCGATCGGGTGATCCTCAACGTGGATCGCCATCCGGCGAACCTGCGGATCGAGGCTGGGGCCCTTGGGCACGGCCCAGCTGGCAAGGACGCCGCCGATCTCGAGCCGGAGGTCGTAGTGCAGACGAGTTGCCCGGTGCCGGCCGACGACGAACCGGCCGGCCAGGACCCGGTCGATCGGGGTCGGGGCGTCACCCGCCGGCTCGGCCGTCTTCGAGAAGTCACGCTTGCGGCGGTAGGCGTCGAGCGGCATTGGTCGCGCGGGCCGAAGTCAGTCGAAGCGCGAGGAGGCCGCGGCCGGGCCAGGCGGCCGGGCTAAGCGGATTTGCGGCGCTTGGCCGGCGCCGAGGTCTCAGCCTGCTCGTCACCCTTCGCCGCACTCTTCAGCGGACCCTTGACCGCGCTCTTGGCCTCCTTGGCCTCGTTCTTGGCGCTCCGGGCGGCGTCGACCGAGGTCGGTGGGGTCTGGCCGCGGGCTTCGACCGCCGCCTTGACGCTCGCCTCGAGGGCCGCCATCAGGTCGACGATGTTGGTCGCCGGCTGGGGGGCCACCGGCTCGACCGTCTCCTGGCCGGCGACCTTGTCCTCGATGAGCTTGAGGAGAGCCTCGCGGTAGTCGTCGTGGTAGGCGGTCGGGTCGAATTCGGCGGTCATCGCCCCGATCAGCTGCTCGGCCATCGCCTTCTCGGCGGGCTTCGCCTCGGGCAGCTCGGCGGGCAGGTCGAGCTCAGCCACGCTCCGGATCTCATCGGGCCAGTGGAGCGTGGTCAGGAGCATCGTGGTGCTGAACGGGTCGATCGCGCCGAGGACCTCGCGATCCTTGATCACGACCTTGCAGATCGCGGTCAGCTGCTTGTCGGCGAGGACCTCGCGCAGGAGGTAGAACGCCTTGCGCCCGATCGGGTCGGGCTCGAGATAATAGGCGCCCTTCACGAAGCGGACCGCGGCATTGTCGGGATTGGCCGCCGTGAACAGCTCGATCTCAATCGCCCGGACGGTCTTGAGCGGGACTGCGGCCAGGTCCTCGTCGGTCACCACCACGTACTGGCCGGGCGCGTACTCGAAGCCCTTGACCGTGTCGGCCCGGGAGATCACCTCGTCGTCGACCGGGCAATAGGTCTTCATCTGGATTCGTGAGAGGTCCTTGTCGTGAAGCATGTTGAAGCTGATGCCCTTGGATTCCGTAGCCAGGTAGAGCCGGACGGGGATCGTCACGAGCCCGAACTGGATGGCCCCTCGCCACATTGCGCGTGCCACGGCTGACCTCGATTTTCCGTCCGCCTCTCCGGGAGCGGACCGGGCCGGGAGAATACGCGGCCAGGACCGCTCGCGCAACCCCGGAGCCCACGTCTCCCGACCGGACCGCCCGACTCGTTGCCCGACGGCACCAACGAATCGTCCGGGGGGTAGTTAGGACTGTTGTCGATGGCGGAGGCGCAGGCGATCATGCTCTACCGGGCGATCCGTCGCTCGAACCGGAGTCAGGATGTCCACTGATCCCCTCATCATCGCCATCGGAATCGCGATCCTTGCGAATCTTGTCATCATGGGTGTCCTCATCGTCACCCTCGTTCGTCGTAGCCAGCCAGGACCCAATGGGACGAGCGCTGTCATCCACGAGGCCAGGTTGGAGAGGGCAACAAGCACGCCGGACCATCTCAATCACGACCCCCCAGCTACGTCCCAGGAGAGCATCGAACCCGTGACCGCCGCCGACGACGCCCGACGCTTCCGTTCCGTCCTCGAGGATGAGCCCCACGCGGCCGACCAGGAGGCGATCGCTTTTTTTGTTTCGCCGCCGACCGCCCTCGGGCCGCGCGAAGAGCCGCCGGAGATCGAGTTCGAGACACCGACGCCGCTCCTGCCTGAGCCGGGCGGCGGGCCGACCGAGGAGACGGTGGTCTGGACGGATGCGCCCCAGGCCCGCCGAGCCGCACCGGCCAGCCAGCCGCTCGTCGACGAGGCGGTCGACTGGGAGCGCCGGGTCCGCGAAGAGAGCACCCGCCTGAGCCGCTATCGTCGGCCGATCACGGTGGTCCTGATCGAGCTGGATGGCTTCGAGCGCCTCGTCAGCCGGCTGGGCAGCGACGCGGCCGACCGGCTCATCCCGGCGATCGCCGAGACGCTGACTCGCAACGGCCGGGGGACGGACCACGTCGCCCGTCTCGGGCCAAGCCGGTTCGGGGTCCTGATGCCCGAGACGGATGAGATCCAGGCGATCAACTTTGCCGAGCGTGTCCGCGCCCAGTGCGATCGCTGGCTGGCCGCCGGCGCGGTGTCAACCCGGGTCGCGATCGGCTGGGCCTGCCCTACGCCGAGCTCGGACCTGGCGGCGGCGATCAGGATCGCCGATGAGCGCCTGCAGGTCGACCGGCGGTGGGCCGGACGGGAAGACGCCAGCTAGGCCAGGTCGCGCCGCGAGCTCCCGGGTGGGAGCCTTCGAAGCGGCCTAGCGCTTCTTGCCCCGGACGGAGATCAGGTGGGCGGTCCAGGCCGAAGGCTGGCCATCGATGCCGACCGAGCTGCCATGCCAACCGCAGACGCAGGTGACCGTCTGCTCCCGGTGCTTGTACTCGTCGATCACGTGCTTGAACTCGGGCGTGATGCCGGGCTTGGCGGGAGGTGTGAGGGCCAACGCGGGCTCCGATCGGTCGCTGTGG
>PNAZ01000038.1:1490-3738 GCA_003169655.1 Chloroflexota bacterium | reverse complement strand
TACGTGATCGAGAACGCCGAGTACACGACGTGAGGATCCGGCCTTGAGCGAGATCCTCGTCGTCAAGCTGGGCGGCACGACGATCGCGGACCAGCAGCAGGTCTTCACCGAGATCGCGGCCATCGCCCGGCACCGCCCGGTCGTCCTGGTCCATGGCGGTGGCAAGCGGATCACCGAATGGCTCGATCGGCTGGGCGTGCCAAGCCGCTTCGAAGGCGGCCTGCGGGTGACCGATGCCGCGGCGCTGGAGGTGGCCGCTGCGGTCCTGCGCGGCGTCGTGAACAGCGAGCTCGTCGCCGGCCTGCACGACCTGGGCGTCGATGCGGTCGGCCTGTCCGGTGTGGACGGCGGCCTCCTCCTGGCCGAGCGAATTCCGGGGATGGGCCTGGTCGCCCATGTCGTGGGGATCCGCCGCGACCTGATCGACGCGATCCTCGTCGGCGGCCAGGTGCCGGTGGTCGCGCCGCTCGCCCGCGACGAAACCGGGATCGTGTGCAACGTGAACGCCGACGACGCGGCAGCCGGGATCGCCGCCGGCCTCGGCGCCCGGCAGCTGGTGATGCTGACCGACGTCGACGGGATCCGCGACGCCGATGGGCGACGCCTCGACTCGCTCACCTCGGGCGAGGCTGAGGCGCTCATCGCGGCCGGCGTGATCGCGGGCGGGATGATCCCCAAGGTCCGGGCCGCCCAGGCGGCCCTCGGCTGGGACGGTGCCGAGGCGATCATCGCCGACGGATCGGCCCCCAATGCCCTGGCCCGGGCACTTGACGACCCAACCTTTGGAACCCGGCTGACCGCGGTCCGGTCAGCGACGGCAGGAGCAGCGTGATGAATGGACGCAAGGTGATCCTCGAGGCCGGCGCGGCCGACCGCCGCCGGGCGATCGGCGAGATCGTCGCCAGCCGCCCGGTCGGCAGCCAGGCCGAGCTGGCCGAGCTGCTCCTGGAACGCGGCCATACCGTCACCCAGGCCACGATCAGTCGCGACATCGCCGAGCTGGGCCTGGTCAAGGTGACCCGCGGCGACCGCCATGTCTACAGCTCGACGGACGACCTCGGCCCGCGGCCCGCCGCCCGGCTGGCGACCGACGCCCGGCTCCGCCGGATCCTGGCCGACATCCCGGTGCAGGTCGGCCGGAGCGGCCTGATCCTGCTCCTGACCGGCACCCCGGGCACCGCCGGGACGATCGCCCAGGCGATCGATGAATCGACCCTGACCGAGCAGGAGGGCACCCTGGCGGGCGACAATACGCTCCTCGTCCTGTTCGCCGACGAAGCCCGCCTCCAGACGTGGCTGGACCGCTTCCAGGCGATCCAGGCGCAGGCCAGCGCCGAGGTCCCCCGATGAACAAGGTCATCCTCGCCTACTCGGGCGGGCTCGACACATCGGTCGCCGTGGCCTGGCTGCGGGAGCAGTTCGGGGTCGAGGTGGTGACCCTGACCGTGGACGTCGGGGGCGGCTCGCTGCGTTCCGGGGTCGAGGCCCGGGCAATGAGCGCGGGCGCCTCGCGGGCCTACGTCGTCGACGCTCGCGAGCGCTTCCTGACCGACTTCGTCTGGCCGCACCTCCAGGCCAACGCGCTCTACCAGGGTGCCTACCCGCTGGCCACCGCGCTTGCCCGACCGCTGATTGCCCAGCTCCTGTGCGAGGTGGCCGCCCGGGAGGGCGCCGACGCCGTCGCCCACGGTTGCACCGGCAAGGGCAACGACCAGGTCCGCTTCGACGTCGCCGTCCATGCCCTGAACCCGAGCCTCGAGGTGGTTGCCCCGATGCGGGTCGGGATGGGCCTCTCGCGCGAGCAGGAGATCGACTACGCCAATGAGCGCGGGATCGAGATCCCGATCACGAAGGGGTCGCCCTACTCGATCGACGCGAATTTGTGGGGCCGCTCGATCGAGACCGGCGTCCTCGAGGACCCCTGGCTCGCGCCGCCGGCCGACGTCTACGAATGGACGGTCGCCCCGGACGCCGCACCCGCACCGGTCGAGATCACGATCACGTTCGAGGGCGGCCTGCCGGTGGCCCTCGACGGCGATCGGCTGCCAGCGCTCGAGCTCGTCGAACGAATCCACGAGCTGGCCGGAGCCCACGGCGTCGGCCGGATCGACCACGTCGAGGATCGCCTGGTCGGGATCAAGAGCCGCGAGATCTACGAAGCCCCGGCCGCGACCGTCCTGCACGCGGGCCATCGCGCGGTCGAAGGCCTGGCCCTGTCCAAGGACACCCTCCGCTTCAATCGGCTGGT
>PNAZ01000038.1:0-1468 GCA_003169655.1 Chloroflexota bacterium | reverse complement strand
TCCTGGTCGGCCGGCGCTCACCCCTCTCGCTGTACGACCGGAGCCTGGCGACCTACGAGGCAGATGACGCCTTCGACCATGCCAGCGCGGTCGGCTTCATCGAGATCTTCGGCCTGCCCCTGCGGGTCGAGGCCGCCCGTCATGGCGCGGTCGGCAAGTTCCACGGCGCGGCCTGGTCCTGGACCGAGCCGCTCCTCGACGTCCTGCCGACGACGGTGGCCGATCCGGCCGGCGCAGCTACCGCCGGGTAGTCGACCGGCGGCCGGAGGCCGGGCGCTGTCCCGAGGTCGGCCGGCTCGACCAGCAGGAACGACTCGAGAACCCGGTTCCAGTCAAGCAGCAGCCGCTCGGCGAGGGGGCTGCCGGCCTCGGCGTGGTCGGCGACGAGCTCGCGCAGCTCCACCACGGCGGCCGCGCCCTCGGCGTCGGCGGCCCGGACCTCTGGTCCGCCGCGGGCCGCGACGCTGCCCCGGTTGATCCGCGTCCGGGCCCGGCCATCCTCGTCGTACAGCCACAGCCGCCCGCCGGTCATCCCCGCGCCGGCATTGCGGCCGATCGGACCGAGGACGACCAGCGTGCCGCCGGTCATGTACTCGGCGCCGTGGGCGCCCATCCCCTCGATCACCGCGGTCGCGCCCGAGTTCCGGACGCCGAAGCGCATCCCGGCCCGGCCGACGAGGTGCAGCCGGCCGGCCGTCGCGCCGTACAGGCAGGTATTGCCGGCGATCGCGTTGCCACTGCCGCCAACCTCGTCATCGGCTGGGCGGACGATCAGGGTGCCGCCCGACAGCCCCTTGCCCGCGTAGTCGTTGGCGACCCCGGTCAGCTCGACCCGGACGCCGCGGGTCAGGAAAGCGCCCAGGCTCTGGCCGGCGGCGCCAGTCAGGCGCAGGTGGACCGCCGCCGGATGACGCCGGCCGGCGTCTCGGGCCCGCTCGAGCAGGCCGCTGATCCCGGCCCCGAGGGCGCGCTCTGCGGTCGTGACCTCGGCGCTGAAGTCGACGATCCGGCCCACGCCGGGCTCACCCAGGCTGGCGACGAAGCCGGCCTCGAGCCGGGAAGCAGGGGCAACCGTCCGCGCAACCGGCCGCCGCCGGATACGCGGATCACGGCGCTCGGCGGGCACGCTCCAGGCGGGAGCGCCGGTCACCCGTTCCAGCTCCAGCGGGATCGGCTCGAGCAGTCCCAGCCGGTCGGCCCGGCCGATCGCCTCGTCCAGGCTCGTAAAGCCCGCCGCCGCCAGCTCGTGGCGCACGTCCTCGGCGATCGCCGTGAAGAACGCGACGACCTGCTCGGGCGTGCCGCCGAACTTGGCCCGCAGCTCCTCGCGCTGAGTGGCGATCCCGGTCGGGCAGGTATCGAGGTGGCACTGGCGGGCCATGTCGCAGCCGATCGCGACCAGGGCCGAGGTCCCGAAGCCGTACTCCTCGGCCCCCAGGAGCGCCGCGACGAGTACGTCCCGGCCGGT